>NZ_BAAASJ010000097.1:0-135312 GCF_039532825.1 Streptomyces vastus | reverse complement strand
CCGAAGTGGTTCATCGTTCGACTTGCATGTGTTAAGCACGCCGCCAGCGTTCGTCCTGAGCCAGGATCAAACTCTCCGTGAATGTATTCCCGGCTGCGTCCAATTAAAGACTGCGGGACGACACCACGAGAGCGGAACCCTCCGCGGAATGAACGGAAGGGTTCACAGCATCCTCGCTGTGTTTTCTTCAAAGGAACCTCGCCACCAGAGATTTCCGGTGGACGGGGTATCAACATATCTGGCGTTGATTTTTGGCACGCTGTTGAGTTCTCAAGGAACGGACGCTTCCTTTGTACTCACCCTCGCAGGCTTTCCTCCGGGCTTCCCTTCGGTCTTGCGTTTCCGACTTTACCAGACTCTTTCGCGTCCGATTCCCCGTCGGAGGAGGTTTGCTTTCCGGCCTTTCGACCTTCCGGCGATGTCGACTGTAGCAGATCCTTTCGGGCCTGAACCCCAGTCAACTCGTTTTGCCTTCCCGGCTGTTGGGCCGTTCCGACGTTCCAAACGTTAGCGGATGCTGTCGGCAGTTCCTAATCGGGCTGCCTGGCCCCAAGGGAATTCAATTCGGGCATGCCGAAATTGACTCCGTAGGGAGATCACACTAGTGGTTTGGTGTGCCGCTTCTGCGGCGGGAGGTGCTGTCGCAGAACCGTTACGGCCCCGTGGCAACTCGAAGAACCTTACGGATCCACGAGGGGGTTGTCAAGCTTCCCCTGGGCGACGGCTCGGCAAACCTCCGGGGGTGCCGTCAGTCCAGGTCGGTGAGCCGGCCGCCGGCGTCCGGCTGGGCGTGTTCCACGCGGCGGAGGAGGCGGGTCAGGACGTCGCCGAGGACGCCGCGTTCCTCCTGGGAGAGGTCCTGGAGCAGGTCCTCTTCGAAGACGCTGGCCAGGCGCATGGCTGCCAGCCACTTCTCGCGGCCATCCGTGGTGAGCTCCACGATGACGCGTACGCGGTTGGACTCGTCGCGCTCTCGGGTGACCAGGCCCTCGGCCACCATGCGGTCGATTCGGTGGGTCATCGCGGCCGGGGTCAGGCCGAGGCGCTTGGCGAGGTCACTCGGGCCCATGCGGTAGGGGGCGCCGGAGAGGACGAGGGCCTTGAGGACCTCCCACTCGGCGTTGCTGATGCCGAGGGTGGCGGTCTGGCGGCCGTAGGCGACGTTCATACGGCGGTTGAGGCGGCCGAGGGCCGAGACGATCTTCTCTACCTGGGGGTCGAGGTCCTGGAATTCGCGCTGGTACGCGGCGATCTGCTCTTCGAGTGTCGGCTCGCCGGCGCCGGGGGTGTCGCCCATGGGCCGAAGTATGGCATGCGCTCGCTTGGTGTCTAAGTCCTTCAGTGTGTAGAGTTCAGGATCTAAGTTTAGCTTTGAAGTCTTCACTTCTAAGTTCTGTGAACTACTGAAGCAGGTGAAAGTGACCAGGGCGAGGGGCGCAGCGATGCGTCGGATCCATGTGGGCAACGCACTCGGCGCGTTTGGGCTCGGCTTCACCGTCCCGTATCTGTACGTCTATGTGGCTCAGGTGCGGGAGCTCGGTGCTGTGACGGCGGGGCTTGTGCTTGCTGTCTTCGCGGTGGCCGCGCTGGTTGTGCTGCCGTTGGCCGGGCGGGCCATCGTCCGGCGTGGTGCGCTGCCGGTGCTGCTTGTCGCCCTGGTCACTGCCGCGTTGGGTGCGTTGAGTCTGGGGCTTGCGAGTAGCGCGGTGAGCATGTTGCCGGCCGCGGGGGTGCTCGGGGCGGGGCAGGCCGTGATGCAGCCGGCGCTTGCGACGATGATCGTGGATTGTTCGACTGCCGGGACTCGGTCGCGAGCCTTCGCCATGCAGTTCTTTCTGCAGAATCTCGGGCTGGGAGTCGGTGGGCTCATTGGTGGGCATCTCGTCGATGCCACGCGGCCGGGTTCCTTCACGTTGCTGTTCTCGGTCGAGGCGGCGATGTTTCTGCTGCTGGTCGGGATCATGGCGACCGTGCGGATGCCGGATGCGCCGCGGATCGGGAGCGGGGCGCCGCGGGCCAAGGGGAACTGGAAGGAGCTTCTCGGTAATCGGGCCATGGTGCAGTTGTGTGTGCTGGGGTTTGTGCTGTTCTTCGCCTGCTATGGGCAGTTCGAGTCGGGGCTGAGTGCGTACGGCGTCGAGGCGGCGGGGATTTCGACTTCCACGCTTGGTACGGCGCTTGCCGCCAACACGGCGGTGATCGTGGTCGCGCAGTTCGTGGTGCTGAGGTTCGTGGAGCGGCGTCGGCGCTCTCGGGTGATCGCGGCTGTCGGGCTGATCTGGGCCGTCGCGTGGGGTGTGGCCGGGTACGCGGGGCTCGGGCACGGGAGCCAGGCCATGGCCACGGCCGCGTTCATCTCGACGTACGCGCTCTTCGGGCTCGGTGAGGCGATGCTGTCGCCGACCGTGGCGCCGTTGGTCGCCGATCTTGCGCCGGCGGGGATGGCGGGGCAGTACAACTCGGCGTTCGCGCTGGTGAAGCAGCTTGCGCTGGCGGTCGGTCCTGCGGTGGGCGGGCCGATGGGGGCGGCACTGCACGGACCGTACGTCGTGACGTTTCTGCTGTTCTCGCTGGGCATCACGTTCCTGGCCGTGCGGCTGGGGCGGCAGCTCACTCCCGTGCAGAATCAGCCGTCGACGGCGAAGAGCCGGGTGGTCGCGCGGGGTGCCGAGGCTTCGGGGGCCGTATCGGCGAAGGTCTGAAGCGGTGGAGAGGCGGCCGTCACCTTGGGGTGGCGGCCGCCTCTTTGTGTCAGCGGAGGGCTGTGACCAGGGTCGAGGTGAAGGAGAGCGTCGCTGTGCCGTCGGGGGCGGTGTGGGCCTTGAGGAGGTCGTGGACCATGCGGCCCGCGCTGGTGAGGGCTTCCTGGCCGCCGGTTTCGATGATCGCTTGGCCCCAGGGGATCGCGGAGAGGTGGCTGGTGGCGAAGTCCGCCAGTTGGGGTAGGGCGATGCCGAAGGTGACCTCGCGGTCTGTGACCTCCTGGAAGCCTGCTCGGCGCAGGGCGGTCGTGAGGCGTTCGGCGGGGACGAAGGCGGCCGTGAAGTCCTCGGCGGCTTCCGGGCCGCCGTGTTCCGCGATGGTGCGGTGCTGGGCGGCGAAGTAGGGGGACTTGTCCAGCGACGCCCACATGGTGGCGGCGAAGCGGCCTCCGGGGCGGGTCACGCGCGCCGCCTCCGCGAGCGCCGCGTCCAGGGCGGGGAAGAACTGGGCGCCCTGCTGGCAGACGATCGCATCGAAGGTGCCGTCCGCGTACGGGAGTTGGTCGGCGGGGGCCGCGGTGAACTCGATGTCCGGATACATGCGCGGGTGGTGTGCTTCGGCCACCTTGAGCATGCCTTCGTTCGGGTCGGCGCCGAAGACCCGGCCCGCGGGACCGACCCGGGCGGCCGCCACCCGCGCCGCGAAGCCGGTGCCGCATGCGAGGTCGAGCACCGTGGCTCCGGGGAACAGGTCGACGGCGTCCACGACCGCCTCGACGAAGGGCGCCATGATCGGCGCGACGTACTGCTCGTAACGCTCGGGAGCACTGCCTGTGAGCTGGAAGCCCGATTCCGTTTCCTCTGCCATGGAGGAGCTACTAGCACCGTGTGCGGCGATCGGCCAGATGGCGCGCGGCCTCGGATCTATGTGACACGCGGAAGTGCGAACTCGCACCACACCGACTTGCCGCCGCCGGGCGTGCGGCGTGAGCCCCAGTTGGAGGCGATGGTGGCGATGATCGCGATGCCGCGGCCGGCCTCGTCGGCGGGTTCGGCACGGCGGCGGCGTGGGAGGTGGTCGTCGCCGTCGGTCACTTCGACGATCAGGCGGCGGTCCGTGCGGCGCAGGCGCAGGCGCATGGGCGGGGTGCCGTGCTGGAGGGAGTTGGCGACGAGTTCGCTGGCGGCGAGGACGCCGAGGTCGTGCAGGTCCGTGGGGAAGCGCCAGCTCGTCAGGACGCCGGAGGCGAAGGCACGCGCGCGTGGGGCCGCCTCCACGCCGCCGAGCAGCTCCAGGGCGGCGTTTCGGAAGAGCTCGCCGTCGGAGCCCGTACGGGACGGGTGCTGGAGTACCAGGACCGCCACGTCGTCGTCGTGGTCGGCCGTCATGCCCGCGGAGCGGACCAGGCGGTCGCAGATCACCTGGGGGGTGCCGGTGGCGCCCGCGAGGGCTTCCTCCAGGGCCGCGATGCCCTCGTCGAGGTCCTTGTCGCGGCGCTCGACCAGGCCGTCCGTGTAGAGCACGGCAGTGGAGCCGGGGCCGAGCGGGATGGAGCCGGAGGCGTGCATCCAGCCGCCCGTGCCGAGGGGCGGGCCGATGGGTTCCTCGGCGCGCAGGACGGTGCCGCTGTCGTCGCGTACGAGGATCGGGAGGTGGCCGGCGGATGCGTACACGAGGCGGCCCTCGTTGGGGTCGTGGACGGCGTACGCGCAGGTGGCGATCTGGTTGGCGTCGATCTCCGTGGCGAGGCCGTCGAGGAGCTGGAGGACCTCGTGCGGGGGCAGGTCGAGGCGGGCGTACGCGCGGACGGCGGTGCGGAGTTGGCCCATGACGGCTGCCGCGCGTACGCCGCGGCCCATGACGTCGCCGATGACCAGGGCCGTACGGCCGCCGCCGAGGGTGATCACGTCGTACCAGTCGCCGCCGACCGCGGCCTCCGTGCCGCCGGGGTGGTAGACCGCGGCGACGCGCAGGTCGTCGGGTTCCTCCAGGTCCTGGGGCAGCAGGGAGCGCTGGAGGGTGACCGCGGTCTCGCGCAGCTCGCGCTCGCTGGCGCGCAGGCGGTCGGCGGCCACGGCCTGGTCGGTGACGTCGGCGGCGAAGATCAGTACGCCGCCCCCTTCGGGGGTGGCTGACACATCGATGGGGACGGGTGTGCACGTGAACGTGTACGAGCGGCCGCTGGGGACCTTGCGGGACAGGACCGTACGCGGCTTGGAGCTGCGCAGGACCTGGTCGAGGAGGGACAGCAGGCCGATCTCCTCCAGCTCGGGCAGCGCCTCACGTGCGGGCTCGCCGACCGGACGTGCGCCGAAGGCCTCTGCGTAGGCGTCGTTGACGTACGCGAGGCGGTGCTCCGGGCCGTGTACGAGGGCTACGAGGGCCGGGATGCGGTCGAGGACCTCTCGGACCGGGAGTTCGTCCACAGCGGGGATCTGTGGGGTTTCGTCGTCGCCGACGTCACCGGTGTCGGGGGCTTCGCCGGCGGTTCGCCGCTCGGCGCGGGCCGCGGGCACGGAGCCGCCCTCCGAGGGGAGCGCGTTCGACGAACTGCCGGTCCGCGCCTGAGCGCGGCGCTGCGTTCCGGGGAGCCGGGCGCTCCAGCGCGTGAAGTTCACTGTGGGACAGGCCTCGTGGGATTGAAGGGCGAGCGGTCGGCCCGCCCATGGTCGTGGACCAGTGTGTCCGACCGGACCGACATCCGTCAGACGCCGGCCCCGGAGGTGGAGTTCCTGAGTCCGGTCAGGACGACCCCTTCGGGTCCTTTGGAGGCTTTCCACCGGCCGCGAGTTCGAACTCCGCACGGGGATGTTCGAGCGAGCCGAGGGAGACGATCTCCCTCTTGAAGAGCCCCGCCAGCGTCCATTCGGCCATCACCCGGGCCTTGCGGTTGAAGGTCGGAACCCTGCTCAGGTGGTAGGTGCGGTGCATGAACCAGGCGGAGTAGCCCTTCAGCTTGCGCCCGTAGACGTGGGCGACGCCTTTGTGCAGTCCCAGGGAGGCCACCGAGCCCGCGTACGCATGGGAGTACGTTTCCAAGGGCTCGCCGCGCAGGAAGTGGACGATGTTGTCGCCGAGGGTCCTGGCCTGGCGCACCGCGTGCTGGGCGTTGGGCGCGGTCTCCGAGCCGGGCGTCTTGGAGGTGACGTCGGGGACGGCGGCGGCGTCTCCCGCGGCCCACGCGTGCGTGACGCCTTCGACGGTCAGCTCGGCGGTGCACTTGAGGCGTCCGCGCTCGTTCAGCGGCAGGTCGGTGGCGGCCAGGATCGGGTGCGGTTTCACCCCGGCGGTCCATACGACCGTACGTGTCGGGAAGCGCGCGCCGTCACTCAGTACGGCGACCCGGTCCACACACGACTCAAGGCGGGTCTCCAGGCGTACGTCGATATTGCGGCGGCGCAGTTCGGTGACGGTGTACTTGCCCATCTCCTCGCCGACCTCGGGCAGGATGCGGTTCGAGGCCTCGACGAGGATCCACTTCATGTCCTCGGGCTTGACGTTGTGGTAGTAGCGCGCGGTGTAGCGGGCCATGTCCTCGAGTTCGCCGAGGGCCTCCACTCCGGCGAAACCGCCCCCTACGAAGACGAACGTCAGGGCCGCGTCGCGGATCGCGGGGTCGCGGGTCGAGGAGGCGATGTCCATCTGCTCGATGACGTGGTTGCGCAGGCCGATGGCCTCTTCGACGGTCTTGAAGCCGATGCCGTGGTCGGCGAGGCCCGGGATGGGGAGGACGCGTGAGACGGAGCCGGGCGCGAGGACGAGCTGGTCGTAGGAGATCTGTTCCGGCTCCGCGCCCTCTTCCAGGGTGGCGAGTGTGGTGAGGGTCGCGGTGCGCTTGGCGTGGTCGATGGACTGGGCCTCGCCGATGACGATCTTGCACTGGTCGAGAACACGGCGCAGCGGCACGACGACGTGGCGGGGCGAGATGTTTCCCGCGGCGGCCTCGGGCAGGAACGGCTGATAGGTCATATAGGGATCTGGCGTGACCACGACAATTTCTACGTCGCCGCGTTTGAGCTCCGCCTTCAGCTTCCGCTGGAGTCGCAGAGCGGTGTACATCCCGACGTAACCGCCACCGACGATGAGAATGCGCGCACCGTTCGGGCGTTCGGGGGTCGTCCCCCGGGAGATCGCAGTGTTCACCCACCCATGACGCAACGCGCTCTTGATTTTGTCCACAGCCCCGACAATTTGTGTGACCGGCTGCCTGAGACGCGCAGAGTTGGCCGGTTTGCCGGAGTACGTGGAAGATGTGCAGGTCAGATGGGGTGGACGGGATGAGGGTGGGTGGCTTAATCGGGACGTATGCGGCCCGTAGTCCGATCGGGGGGCGCACTGTGCGGAACCTGCCCCTTCTGAATTGACCCTTACTCAACTATGTTCGTGTGTCATCGGGGTGTAGGGGGAAGCACTCGGCGGGTCCGCACGACTGGTACGACGGGTACCACGGGTCGTGGGGCCGATGCCTGTTCCGCTCGCTCCGGCTTGTCAAAGGCGGGGAGAGTCTCCGGGGGGAGACGTCATTACCGGGGGAACACATATGCATGTTCAGGAAACTCATTGGTCATCCGCGTCTGCCATCGCAGGCGGCGGCGCGGTCGGTGCGGCGATGGGGAACGGACGCGGTGCGGGGGACGCATCGCGGACGACACCGCTGCGCGTGGACGCACAGCGCAATCTGGAGCACGTACTGCGTGCGGCGCGCGAAGTCTTCGGCGAGCTGGGATACGGCGCGCCGATGGAGGACGTGGCGCGGCGCGCACGGGTCGGCGTGGGCACGGTGTACCGGCGCTTCCCGAGCAAGGACGTCCTGGTCCGGCGGATCGCCGAGGAGGAGACCTCCCGGCTGACCGACCAGGCCCGGGCGGCGCTCGGCCAGGAGGACGAGCCGTGGTCGGCGCTCTCGCGCTTTCTGCGGACGTCTGTGGCTTCGGGTGCGGGGCGGTTGTTGCCTCCGCAGGTGTTGCGGGTGGGCGTCGTGGAGGACGGTGCGGTTCTCGACGAGGCGCTCGTGCCGCAGCAGCGGGCGCACTCGGTGTCCGGCTTCGGATCCGGCAACGGCTCCGGCCTCGGATCCGGCTCCGGTTCCGGTTCCGGTGAGCTGCGGTTCGTGGAGCAGCGGTCGGGGACCGACGCGGAGGTCGGTTCGGCGGACGACGACGCCGGGGCCGCTCAGCTGCTCGAGGTGGTGGGGCGGCTTGTGGAGCGGGCTCGGGCGGCGGGTGAGCTGCGGGCGGACGTGACCGTGTCGGACGTGCTGCTGGTGATCGCCACGGCGGCGCCGTCGCTGCCGGATGCGGCGCAGCAGGCTGCGGCTTCGGCGCGGTTGTTGGACATTTTGCTGGAGGGGCTGCGGTCGCGTCCCGCGTAGGGCATGGGGCGGGCGTGCTGCGCGTTCGGCCACTTCGCTAAGGCCCGTACGGGGAAAGGGGGTTGGCCCTTTCCCCGTACGGGTGCGCGTGCGTGCTTCGCGTACGTGGGCGGGGTGCCGGTGGGTGCTGGGCGGGGTTTCATTTCCCCAAGCCCGCGCCTTCCCGAAGACAAGGGGCTCCGCCCCTTCGACCCCGCCAGGGGCGCTGCCCCTGGGCCCCGCTGGGGCTCCGCCCCAGACCCCATCGGCCTGAACGGCCTCGTCCTCAAACGCCGGACGGGCTGATTGATGCCGGCCTCGGCTGCAAAGACTCAGCTCCGCTGCAGAGACTCAGCCCCGCCGCGATGAGACTCAGCCCCGCCGCGAAAACCAGCCCGGCCGCGCAAAATCAGCCGCTCCGGCGATTGAGGAGCCGGGGACCGGGGGTTGGCCCCCGAAACGGGTTCAGGGGCGCAGCCCCGAGGGGGGTCAGGGGCGCAGCCCCGAGGGGGGTCAGGGGCGCAGCCCCGAGGAGCAAAGGGGCGCGGCGCTTCGCGGGGTCTGGGCAGAGCCCCTGGCGGGGGTCCGGGGGCACAACCCTTGCCGGGTCCGGGGGCACAACCCTGGCGGGAGTCCGGGGGCACACAAGCCCCCCGGCGAGGCTCTGGGGGCCTGGCCCCAGGGTGGGACGGGTATGGGCTCCGGGGGCGCTACCCCCGCCGAGCCGCCGCCCCCGCCCCCAGCGCACCCCTCTCCGGCGCGATCCCCCCAGGCACCGCCCGCTGTCGCGCAGGCGTTCCGGTCCAGCACGTGCCCCTGCGGTCCAGCAAGCGGCCGAGCCATAGCTCCAGGGAGACGAGGTCTGCCAGGCCCTCCAGGGGCAGGGGTTCGCCTTCCGCCGCTGCTCGGAGGGCCTTGCGGACGACTCTGGCCTCTATCAGGCCTGCCTGGGCCAGGAGGGGGGTGTCGAAGAGGGTTACCAGGGTGTCCGCGGCGGCGCGCAGGCCCGTGCGGGCGGCGGCTGCCGAGGTGGCGTGGGAGGGGGCGCCCCAGCCAGGAGGGAGGTCGGCTACGCCGGCGCCTTCCAGGACCTTACGGAGTATGGCGGCTCGGGCGCCGGGCTGGACTCGGAGGGCCTCGGGGAGGGCTCGGCAGGCGCGTACGACCTGATTGTCGAGGAAGGGGGCGTGCAGGCGCTGGAAGCGGACCTCGGCGGCCTGTTCCAGGATGCGGAGGTCGGCGGCGTGCCGTGCGAGGGCGGCGCGGGCTCGGAAGTCGCCGGGGCGCTGGCCGGGGCCGACACTCGCCCTGGACGTCGCGCCCGTCAGGCGAACCGATACTTCAGCGAGCGCCTCGCCGGTGAGCCAGCGGGCGGCGGGGCCCGGTCTGGCCCAGGTGAGCGCGGCGAGGGACGCCCCCACGGCACCTCCGGGCTCGTCGAAGCGCCTGTGCAGCAGCCGGTCGGCGAGACCCTGTATGCCGACGAGATAGGGCGTACGGGCGAGCTTGCGCGCCGCGCCGTACACGCGCGCGGGGACCATGACCGAGCCGTCCGCCTTCGCCAACGCGGCGACGGGGCGCACCAGATGACGTCGTTTGCGGTCCATCAGCAGGTCGGCGAGGCGTGCCGGGTGCGCGTCCAGGACCTGTCGGGCGCCGTACCCCGTGAAGTGGTCCGCGCTGCCCGCGGCGAGCCGCGCACGGTGGCGGGCGGCGGTCACGAGGGAGGGGCCCGGCTCGTCCGTCAGCGGGCCTTCCAACTCGGCGTAGGGGAGGACCTCTTCGCCGCCGGCGACCACTACGTGGTGCAGCCGGGGGTTGGCTGCCAGCGTCCCGGCACGCTCCAGTTCGGCCTCGCGGCCCTTCACGGCGAGGTCGTTGAAGGTGACCGCGAGGAGGCGCTCACCGGCGCCGGTGCCGTGCCCCAGGACGGTGCCCGGCATTCCGGGGAGGCCGGCGGCAAGGAGGGCGAGGGTTCCCGAAGCGGGGCCTCCGGAGAGGTCGGCCCCTATGCCGGGTACGGGCATGCCGCGCGCCGCACGCCGCTCGGCCGGCCCCATGCCGGGCACGGGACCGGGGTCCACATCTGCGCCGGGGACATGGCGGGGAGCGGCGAGGCGGGCGCGTACGGACTCCACCAGGGCGTCGCGTACGGCGTCCACCGCGCTGTCGGGGTCGACGGTGGCGGCAGCGACGGCGAGGGAGGCGACCTGTTCGTAACCGGCGATCTCGCGTGCGCCGGCGCGCAGGATCAGCGCGTGCCCCGGCGGAATGCGCTTCACGCCCAGGTAGGGCGTGGAGTTGTGCAGGGCGGCGGGTACGTCGGGGGCGGCGAGGATGGCTGCGAGGTGTCCGAAGTCGAGGTTGGCCTCGATGAGGTCGGCGAGGGGGAGCGCGGCGGTGGCGTATGCCGTGCCGCCCGCCCAGGGGGTGTAGAACACCGGCCGTGCGCCCGCCAGATCGCCGCAGACCATCACCCGGCGGCCCACCTGGACCACAGCGGTGTAGCTGCCGGACCAGGCCGTCAGATGGCGAAGCGCCCCTCCGCGCGCGGCGACCAGGCCCACGCGCAGCTGTTCGTCGGAGGCGCCGCAGGTGCCGAGCACCGCGATCCGGTTCTGTGCGTCGGCCTTCACGACGCGCACCTCGTCGGGGCGCCAGTCGCCGACCGCCCAGAGCGGATCGGGGTCGCCCCACAGGAGTTGGGACCCCACCGGGTGCACCGTCTCGCCATCGCTGCCGGTGGCCCCCGCCGAGCCGATCTCAGGAGCCGCAGTGGCGGTACTGCTCCACCCCACCAACCACCGCATCGCCGCCTCCACAGGCTGTGGACAACCAGTGCACCGTACGAACTGGGCACCATGCTGCCACGAAGAGAGCGCGCCGGTGGGTCCCTGCCGCCGCTTGTGCACCCCAGAGTGCGCCCCTGGGGAGATGCCCGCAATGGAGCCAACGCACGCACAGAGCGCGGAGATTACGACGCGAATGCGCCCCCGGTTCGCTCCCCCACGACACCCAACGCGCCCTCAAGTGCCATGGTAGGAGGGATTTTCGAGCTCAGAAGGCAGGGGCGAAAATCAGCCAAATCAGCGGTGGGCGCACAGGCGTGCACACGCTCCGTACAGGCCCTGCGCAACGCACGATCCGGGAGGCGTAGTTCGCCTCCCGGACCGGTCCGCCGCCCGCGGGGATATGAGACGGCGGTGTCCCCCAGCCCGCTGGATCCAGTACAGCGGGCCGACCCACGCAGGATCCATGGAAGCGATTCGACGGTGGCCGGAGAAGAGCGCACGGCCGGGCGCACAGCCACACACCGGGAGCACACCACAACGCTGCGTACTTCCTGGCGGACCACAATCTCGCCATCCGGAACTATGCCTCTTAACGCATGGGATGCGGCGAACTACGCTGGGTTTACGAATGCCGCGTGGTTATGCCAACGCGGCAGCCGTCTGTGTCGAGGGGTGGCGCATGTCCAGGGAGCAACGCGGGCCGAACGAAAAGCTCGGCGCCGTTCTCGCCCTCGCGGGAATCAGCAACGCAGGCCTCGCCCGTCGCGTCAACGATCTTGGCGCACAGCGCGGACTGACTCTTCGCTATGACAAGACCTCGGTGGCGAGATGGGTGTCGAAGGGCATGGTGCCGCAGGGTGCCGCCCCGCACCTCATCGCCGCGGCCATAGGCCAGAAGCTCGGCCGCCCCGTACCGCTCCACGAGATCGGTCTGGCGGACGCCGATCCCGCCCCGGAAGTGGGCCTCGCCTTCCCCCGTGACGTAGGACAGGCCGTGCGCGCCGCGACGGACCTGTACCGTCTCGACCTCGCCGGGCGCAAAGCCGGCTCCGGAGGCATCTGGCAGTCGCTGGCCGGTTCGTTCGCGGTGAGCGCGTACGCGACTCCCGCCTCCCGGTGGCTGATAACCCCGGCCGACAGTTCGGTGGCCCGCGACGCGAGCCCTGTGGACGGCTCCGGAGCACCGCTGAAAGTCGGCCACAGCGACGTACAGAAGCTGCGTGAGGCCGCCGAGGACGCCAGGCGCTGGGACTCCAAGTACGGAGGCGGCGACTGGCGTTCGTCCATGGTGCCCGAGTGCTTACGAGTGGAGGCGGCGCCGCTGCTGCTCGGCGCGTACTCGGACGAGGTGGGCCGGGCGTTGTTCGGTGCCTCGGCCGAACTGACCCGCCTTGCCGGGTGGATGGCCTTCGACACCGGCCAGCAGGAGGCCGCACAGCGGTACTACATCCAGGCGCTGCGTCTCGCGCGCGCGGCGGCCGATGTGCCTCTGGGGGGTTACGTACTGGCCTCCATGTCCCTCCAGGCGACGTACCGCGGCTTCGGCGACGAGGGCGTAGACCTCGCCCAGGCCGCCCTGGAGCGCAACCGCGGCCTGGCCACGGCCCGCACCATGAGCTTCTTCAGCCTCGTCGAAGCACGCGCACACGCGCGCGCCGGTGACGCCCAGGCGGCCGGCGGAGCCCTGAAGTCCGCCGAGGGCTGGCTGGAGCGGGCCCGCGACGGCGACCAGGACCCGTCCTGGCTGGGCTTCTACTCGTACGACCGTTTCGCCGCCGATGCCGCGGAGTGCTACCGCGATCTCAAGGCTCCGCGCCAGGTGCGGCGCTTCACCGAGCAGGCGCTGTCGAAGCCGACGGAGGAGTTCGTGCGGTCGCACGGCCTGCGGCTCGTGGTGTCCGCGGTCGCCGAGCTGGAGTCGGGGAACCTGGACGCCGCGTGTGAGCAGGGCGTGCGGGCGGTGGAGGTTGCGGGGCGGATCTCTTCTGCTCGCACCACGGAGTACGTGAAGGATCTTCTGCATCGGCTGGAGCCGTATGGGGATGAGCCGCGGGTGATGGAGTTGCGGGAGAGGGCTCGGCCGTTGCTTGTGGCTCCGGCGTAGAGCGCGCCGACGCGGCGGAACCGCTAATTGACACCGCCCCGCGCCCCTTTGGGGCGCGGGTTTCAGCGCGTTGTCAGTGGCGCAGTGCACTATCTAAGTGGGAGGTGGGAAGGTGCGGCGCGTGATCGTTTATGACTGTGATGTGGTCGTGGTCGGCGGGGGGATCGTTGGGCTGTCTACGGCCTATGCGATTACGCGGGCCGCGCCGGGGACTCGGGTGATGGTGCTGGAGAAGGAGCCGGGACCTGCCCAGCACCAGACGGGGCGCAACAGCGGCGTCATCCACAGCGGCATCTACTACCGGCCCGGGTCCCTCAAGGCGCGGTATGCCGTGCGGGGTGCGGCCGAGATGGTCAAGTTCTGTGCGGAGTACGGGATCGCGCATGCCGTGACGGGGAAGCTGATCGTCGCCACGGAGCGGGACGAGTTGCCGCGGCTGCATGCGCTGGTGCAGCGGGGGCGGGAGAACGGGATTCCGGTACGGGAGCTGGGCGCGTCCCAGATCGCCGAGTACGAACCGGAGGTTCGGGGGCTGGCCGCCATTCATGTCGCCACGACCGGCGTCTGCGACTTCGTGGGCGTCGCGCGGCAGCTCGCGGAGGCTTCGGGGGCGCAGATTCGGTACGGGGCGGAGGTCACGTACATCGACCGGCGGCCCGATCTGGGGGTCGCTGTTCGTACGGGCGATGGGGACGTCGTACGCGCGCGTGTGCTGGTCAACTGTGCGGGGCTGCACTGTGACGAGATCGCTCGCCTTGCGGGGGACGAGCCCGGGATGCGGATCGTGCCGTTCCGCGGGGAGTACTACTCGCTGGCGCGGCCCTGGCTGGTGAAGGGGCTGGTGTATCCGGTGCCGGATCCCGCGTTTCCGTTCCTCGGGGTGCATCTCACGCGCGGGATCGACGGGGGCGTTCACATCGGGCCGAACGCTGTGCCGGCGTTGGCCCGTGAGGGGTATGACTGGCGGACCGTGCGGGCTCGGGAGCTGGGGGCGACGCTTGCCTGGCCCGGAGCCTGGCGGATAGCTCGGCGGCACTGGCGGTATGGCGGGGGTGAGCTGCGGCGGTCTTTGTCCAAGGGGGCGTTCGCCGGGGCTGTGCGGCGGTTGTTGCCCGCGGTTACTCCGGATGACCTGGTTCCGGCTTCTGCGGGCGTCCGCGCCCAGGCGGTCCTTCGGGACGGCACGTTGGTGGACGACTTCCTTCTGCGGGAAGGGCCGCGGACGGTGCATGTGCTGAACGCGCCGTCCCCTGCGGCTACCGCTTCGCTTCCGATTGGGCGGGAGGTGGGGCGGAGGGTTCTGGAGGCGTTGGGGTGACCGCGGGGGTTTCTTTCCCCAGCCCCGCCCCTTCCCGGCTGTATCAATTTGCGGCTCCGCCGCGTGGGGGGCTGCGCCCCAGGCCCCCGCCAGGGGGTGGGGGTGACATGTCGTGTCGCGGCTGCCAGTCGGTCGTGGCTGGTCGCGCAGTTCCCCGCGCCCCTGAAAAGCCATAGCCTGCGATTCCCCGCACCCCCAACTACCCGCAGCTTCCCACCGGCGGGAGGGGACGTGGGCCGGTGCGTCGTATGCCCGTCGCGTAGGTTCTGTCTCAGGTCACCTGCGCCCTGTGGAAGCCGAAGGGCCGTATGCCCACCCTGCGACGGGCTGACGCACCGGCCCACGGCCCCGACCCACCACCCACCCAGGGGCGCGGGGAACTGCGCGAGCAACCACCCACGCACCCGCACCCGCACCCGCACCCGCAAACGAACCCACCCGCCCAACCGCCGGAGGCAACCCGCTACGTAAAATGAAACGCACTGTGTCTGAGCGCCAAAACACCGAAGAACCCCGCCACCCCCACCCGCGCGCCAAAGGCGAACCCCGCTTCCCCGACGGCCCCCGTGCCGATCCCGCCGGGTCCCACTTCGAGCGGCGGATCCGTAGTTTTCAGCCGCGGCGGAGTCGGGTCACGCATGGGCAGGCCGACGCCTTGCAGCGGCTCTGGCCCAAGTGGGGGCTGGATATCGATGGCCGGCGGAAGATCGACCTCACCGATATGTTCGGGAACGACAAGCCCGTCGTGCTGGAGATCGGGTTCGGGATGGGCGAGGCCACCGCGCAGATGGCCGCCACGGATCCCGCCACCAACATTCTCGCCGTCGACGTGCACACCCCTGGCCAGGGGAATCTGCTCAATCTCGCGGACCGGAACAGCCTGTCCAACATCCGGGTCGGGAACGGCGACGCGATCATCCTGCTCAGGGAGATGCTCCGGCCGGACTCCCTGGGCGGACTGCGCGTGTACTTCCCGGACCCCTGGCCCAAGAAGCGCCACCACAAGCGCCGCCTGATCCAGCCGGACTTCCTCACACTCGCCGCGTCCCGCCTCAAGCCCGGCGCGCTGTTGCACTGCGCCACGGACTGGGAGCCGTACGCCGAGGTGATGCTCGAAGTCCTCACCGCACACCCGGACTTCGAGAACACCCAGCCGGACGGCGGTTTCGCGCCCCGTCCGGACTTCCGCCCGCTGACCCGTTTCGAGAGCCAGGGCCTGGACAAGGGACATGTGGTGCACGATCTGCTGTTCCACCGCGTGCCGCACAGCGCTCGGTAAGCCGACACGTCACCCCCGCGCCCCAAACCCAGCCGAGCGCAAACGTACCGTCGCAAGCCCAGCCCCTCCCTGGTTAGGGTCGATGTTGTGGCCACCAGTCCTCCGTATCCGGCGTACCCGGCGCACCCACCACCCCCCGACACCCCCGCCGGAGGCACCCGGCGGCATACACACTGGTGGCGCCGCAAGTGGGTGCGCTACGGCGCGCTGATCACCCTGCTCGCCCTCTCCGGTCTCGTCATCCTGGCCCTGGTCCGCGAACAGACCGGCACCGAGGGCTTTCTCGTGGGCCTTGGTCTTGCCGTGCTGCCCGTCCCGCTGCTGATCGCCGCGTTCCGCTGGCTGGACCGGGTCGAGCCGGGGCCCTGGCGGAACCTGACGTTCGCGTTCGCCTGGGGCGCCTGCGCGGCGGCGCTGATAGCGATCGTCGCGAACAGTTTCGCGACGCGTTGGATAGCCACGGCCACCGCGGACCCGTCGAGCGCCGACACGATCGGTGCGACGGTCATAGCGCCGGTCGTGGAGGAGAGCGCGAAGGCCGCCGCCGTCTTACTCGTCTTCCTGTTCCGCAGACGGGACTTCACCGGGATCGTCGACGGCGTGGTGATAGCCGGGGTCACCGCGACCGGCTTCGCGTTCACCGAGAACATCCTCTACCTCGGCACCGCCTTCGGCACAGACCAGCTCAGCGGCGAGGACGGTATCGCCTCCGTCACCGCGGCCACCTTCTTCGTACGCGTGATCATGTCGCCCTTCGCGCACCCGCTGTTCACCGTGCTCACCGGCATCGGCTTCGGCATCGCGGCGCTCTCGGCGGACCGCCAGCACCTACGACGCGTACTGCTGCCCTTCGCGGGCCTGCTGCTGGCGATGGGCATGCACGCCCTCTGGAACGGCTCGTCGACCTTCGGCACGTACGGCTTCTTCGCGGTGTACGCGGCGTTCATGGTGCCCGCGTTCGGCCTGCTGACCTGGCTGGTCATCTGGACGCGGCAGCGTGAGCTCGGCACGGTGCGCGCCGAGCTGCCCGCGTACGCCATGGCGGGCTGGCTGACCGTTCCCGAGCCGTTCGTGCTCGGCTCGATGAAGGCGCGGCGACTGGCCCGCGAGTACGCCACGTATCACGGCGGGCGCCCGGCGGGGCGGGCGGTCGCGGAGTACGAGGCGTACGCGACGTCCCTCGCGTTCCTGCGCCACCGGGGGCGCCGCGGCCGTGCGGGCGCCGACTTCGTCGTACGGGAACGGGAGTTGCTCCACGAGCTGTGGGCCCGCCGCGAGCTTGCCCGCCCCGCGCTGGCGTACGCGGCCCGGTCCACGGCTCCGCTCCCGGTGCCGCCACCGTGGCCTACGTACGGGAACGCGTACGGGCAGGCGTCGCCCTTCCCGGCGTACGACCCGGCCTACAACCCCTACCGGAACTAGGCGAAAAAGCAGGACGCCACCCGCTTCTCGTCCGAAAGCGGATGGCGTCGAAGAGCTGGTCGAAGAGCCGACCGAGACCTACGGGTTTACGGGTTGAGCCCCTTGCTCCGCAGCCAGGCCATCGGGTCGATTCCGTCGCCACCCGCCGTCTTGACCTCCATGTGGAGGTGCGCCCCGGTGACGTTGCCGGTCGCGCCCACGCGGCCGATGACCTCGCCCGTGCTGACCTGCTGGCCGACGCTGACGCTGATCGAGGACTGGTGGGCGTACCAGATCTCCGTGCCGTCGTCGAGCTTGAGCTTGGTGAGGTAGCCGTACGAGCCGTTCCAGCCGGCCTCGGTGATGGTGCCGCTGTGGACCGCCTTGAGCGGCGTACCCGACGGGGCGGCGAAGTCCAGGCCGGTGTGGGACCCGGAGGACCACAGGGCGCCGGACTGCCCGAAGGTCGAGGTGATGGTGTACGAGGACGTCGGCAGCGCGAAGCTCCTGGCGAGCTCGGCGAGGCGCTCCGCCTCGGCCTTCTGCCGGGCCTCCTCCGCCGCCTTCTCCTTGGCGGCTTCGGCCTTGGCCTGGGCGGCTTCCCGCTCCTTGGCGGCCTGCTCGGCGGCCTGCTTGGCGGCGGCGGTCGCCGCAGCCTGCCTGGCCTCGCGGTCCACCTGGTCCTGCTGCCGCTCGGCCTGCAGGATGATGCGGGCGCGCAGGGCCTCGCCCGCGTCGGAGTTGCCCTGCTCGGCGTCCGCCGTGCTCAGACCGGCCTGGGTGAGCGGTGTCGCGGAGCCGGCCTCTTCCTCGGGGTCGTCCGAGATCAGGGGAAGGTCGGGAAGGGTGATGGAGACCGGCGGTTTGCCGGTCTGCGCGCTGGCCATGCCGCCCGCGCTGACGGCCGCTATGACCCCGACGCCCAGAACCGTGGAGCTGCGCGCAAGGCCTCCTCCGCGCTGCTTGCCGACGCGGTGCCTGCCGCGAACGGGCTTGAGGGAATCCTCGGTGGGGTTCCACTCCTCCCAGGTCTCCTCGTCCTGGCGTTTGCCGTAGCCGAATGAGTCGGGCTGCTGCTCACTCGGCGCGAACGAAGTCTGGGGGGCAGGCCGGTTGGACGCCACGTAGGCGCACTCCTTTCCTTCCTTGTCGCCTACCGGGTTAGCTGACGGGTTCGGAGCAGGAAGGTCTCCTACGCGCGTCGCTCACGGTGTCTCCACCAGGAACAACGCCCGATTCACCCCAAGTTGGTGGTTCCCCGGTTCCCTTGCGGGATTCGGCGCGTGCGCACGGAGCCGACTCTTGTGACGGCTGGGACGACCGCGCTGCGTTATCGAACGTTAATAGAGGCAGGCACCGGATTCCAAGCTGTTCTGAAGATTCGTTGGCGGTCTTGGCCTGGACTTTCAGGTCATGAGCGGGACGAATCGGGCGAGTTGATCCTGACTCAGGGGTAATTCACTGCTGTGACTTCTGTTGACAATGTTTCAGTTGCTAACCGGAGTGAGTTGATTCGACTACTACCGGTGATATT
Organism: Streptomyces vastus; assembly: GCF_039532825.1. NCBI lineage: Bacteria > Bacillati > Actinomycetota > Actinomycetes > Kitasatosporales > Streptomycetaceae > Streptomyces > Streptomyces vastus. The sequence continues at coordinate 116,831 of NZ_BAAASJ010000097.1, read as the reverse complement.
GAAACCCCGCAGGCACCAAGACCACGGGGCGGTTCAAGAACCCGCCTCACGGCCTCCTGACGGCCAGCAGCGCCATGTCGTCCGTCGCGCCGCCGGCTCCCGTGTGCCGGAGGACCGCCTCCACGAGCGTGGCGAGCAGCACCCGGGGTCCGTGGAAGGTCCGGCCCGCGAGGCACTGAGCGGGGTCGAAGAAGACGCCGTGCCGGTCCCGGGCCTCGGTCACCCCGTCCGTGTAGAAGAGCAGGGTGGCCCCGCCGGGGAACGGGACCTCCTGCGCCCGGCCGGGCCACGGGCCCAGCTCGCCCATCCCGAGCGGCAGTGCGGGGTCCTCGGACCGGAGTGTTTCCAGCGAGCCGTCCCCGTACAGCAGGAGCGGCCCGGGGTGACCGCGGTGGACGATGCGTACGACGGCGCCGGCGTGCGGGATCTCGGCGAGTACGGCGGTGGTGAAGCCCTCGACCGCTTCGAGGCCGCCTCGCCGGGCGGCCTCGCGCACCAGCGCCCGCTCCAGCCGCTGCGCCACCGCCTCCAGGGTCGCCTCCTGCTCGGCGGCCTCCCGGAAGGCCCCGATGAGCACGGCAACGGCCGCCACAGCGCCCATGCCCTTCCCCCGTACGTCACCGAGGACGAGCCGTACGCCGTGCGGGGTGTCCTGCACGGCGTACAGGTCACCCCCGATGAACGCGTCCGCCTGCGCCGCCTCGTACCGCGCCGCGATGTCGAGCCCGCCGATCCGTTCGGCCGGTTCGGGCAGTACGGCCCTCTGGGCCGCCTCCGCGATCTCGCGCGCGGAGGCGAGACGTTGGTCACTGCGGCGTACGAGGCGGTTGATGGCGAGGGCCAGCAGGGCGACCGCCGCCGCGGTGGCGATCTCGGTGGCCGAGCCCACGTCGAAGGGCCCCCTGATGTGCAGCAGGGACAGGGCGGCGACGGCCACGACTCCGGTACGCAGCGTGTTGCCGAACGTGGAGAGGGGCGCCGCGACGAGCGGGGCGACCGTGAAGAAGGGCACCGCGGTGAAGGGGGGCGGGGTGAGGAAGTCGTAGCAGACGCCCGCGATGATCAGCAGCACAGGGAGGGCGCGGACAAGAGTCCGGAGGTCAGCGACCCTCCGCCAGCCAGTCTCCGCTTCTCCCGGCCCCACCACTGCTCTCCCGCCCTTCACCGCGCTCCGTCCAGGTTTCCCGGCGGGTGGTCGGGGGGCGACCTGTGCGGGCCGAGTGAGTGAGCGGACCATCGGGACAGCACCGTCGGAAACCCGGAAAGCACTCAGGGCCGGAACCCGTGGGTTCCGGCCCTGAGTGTTCAGTAGCGGGGACAGGATTTGAACCTGCGACCTCTGGGTTATGAGCCCAGCGAGCTACCGAGCTGCTCCACCCCGCGTCGGTAAGACCAGTGTACGCCATCCGCGGGACGCTCAGCACACGGGTTTTCGCCGCCTGCCCTTAACCGATCGCTCCCGGTCACCGGCCGAGCAGGTGGCGGTTGGGCTCGGCGGCCCGTTCCGCGTATTCCGGGAGTACGACGACTTCGGCGCCTTCGGCGGCCAGCAGGCCGCTGCCGTCCGCGGACCGGACGAACGTGTCCGGCTCGCGCCAGGCGGTGACCACGCGGCGTACGCCCGCGTCGAGGATCAGGCGGGCGCAGGGGGCAGGCCGGGAGGCGCGGCGGGCGCAGGGTTCCAGGCTGCTGTAGACGGTGGCGGCGGGAAGGCGCGGATCGGCCGGGTCGAGTTTCGCGAGCGCGGCCTCCTCGGCGTGCGACACGGGGTCGGACTCGCGGGAGTACCCGCGGGCCAGTTCCGTACCGTCCGCCGCCACGACGACCGCGCCGACGCTGAACGCGGTCCGCGAAGGCGGGCACTGGGCGGCGAGCTCGCAGGCGAGCTCCAGCCAGTGCCGGTCGGCGGCGGAGGCCGGCCCGCCTGCTCCGGGCGCCGTGGGCACGTAGCGCATGAGCACCACATCGCCCACCGGCCGGGTCTCCACCAGCCGCATCCGGTTGCGCACCCCGCCCGGGTAGCCGCCGGGTCCGAACAGCCGGGGTGCGTCCGGCTGCCCCACGAGGAGGGGCGCGAGAGCGAGCTGCAGCTCGTCCGCGAGGCCCTCCTGAAGCAGCTGGGTGTGCACGCGCCCGCCGCCTTCGACCATGAGCCGCCGTACGCCTCGTACATCGTGGAGGTGGTCGAGTACGGCCGGCCAGTCGAGCTCGGGCCCGACGGGGACGACATCGACGCCCTGACCGCGGAGGGCCGCGGTGGCTTTCGGGGCGCCCTTGTCGGTCGTGTACACGACCTTCTCGCCGCCCGTGGACCAGAAGTTGAGGGTCGGGTCCAGGTCGCCGCTGCCGCTGACGGTGACCTTCAGCGGGTACTCCGGGCGGCCTTCCGCGATCCTGGCCGCGCGCCGCTCGGCGGAGTTGACCAGGAGGCGGGGGTTGTCGGCGCGCAGGGTGCCCGCGCCGACCAGGATCGCGTCGGAGTGGGCCCGCACCTCGTCGACCCGGTCGAAGTCGGCCGGGCCGGAGAGCCGCAGCCGTTCGGGGCCGGTGTCGTCCAGGTAGCCGTCGAGGGAGACGGCGGCGGACAACAGGACGTAGGGGTGGGGCATGGGGCGTACTCTCCGCTCGTGTCAAGCCGATGGTGGTTCAACTTTTAAACAGTACCTACACTGAAGGCATGACGACCCGCTGGCTCACCCCCGAGGAGCAACGCGCCTGGCGCGCGTACATCGCCGCCTCCCACCTTCTGGAGGACGCGCTCGACCGGCAGCTCCAGCAGGAGGCCGGTATGCCGCACCTGTACTACACGATCCTGGCCACCCTCTCCGAGACTCCTCACCACTGTCTGCGGATGACAGATCTCGCCGAGGCCCTGAAGATCACCCGCAGCCGGCTGACGTACGCCGTGACACGTCTGGAGAAGGACGGTGTCGTACGCCGGCAGGACTGCAGCATGGACAAGCGCGGGAGCCTCGCAATCCTGACCGACGAGGGGATGGCGGTGCTGGAGCGTGCGGCGCCGGGTCATGTCGAGATGGTGCGCTCCGCGCTCTTCGAGCACCTCACTCCGGAGCAGGTGGGGCAGTTGGAGGAGATCTTCACGGGGGTTGCGGGGGCGCTCCAGGGAGACGGGGGAAAGGCAGCGTCGGACGACCTGCCGTGGCGGCGGCGGTCGTCCGGCCAGCAGTGCACGTAGGCGGTACCGGCGCCCGGCGTCAGGTGGTCGTGAGGATGGCGAGTTGCTGGGTCGCCCGGGTCATCGCGACGTAGTGGTCGACCGCTCCTTCGATGCCGTCGCCGAACTCCTCCGGGTCGATGAGGACGACGAGGTCGAACTCGAGCCCCTTCGAGAGCTCCGGGGTGAGGGAGCGGACGCGGGACGACGTCGTACGGAATCGGAACGTCACAGGGGGTGTCGTACCGGATGTCGTATCGGATGTCGTACGGGATGTGGGGACGCCGATGACGCAGGCGATTCCGTCGGCGTGTGTGGCGAGCCAGGTGTCGAGGATCGAGTCCAGTTCCGAAGCTGATCCGTGGACGACGGGGACGCCGCCGCTGCGGATGGAGGTCGGCACGTTGGCGTCCGGGAGGGCGGCACGGATGACCGGCTCGGCCTCCGCCATGATTTCTTCCGGCGTCCGGTAGTTGATGCTCAGGGAGGCCAGGCTGATGCGGTCGAACCCGATCCGCGCCAGCCGTTCCTGCCAGGACTCCGTGAAGCCGTGCCTGGCCTGGGCGCGGTCGCCGACGATGGTGAAGCTGCGGGACGGGCAGCGGAGCAGCAGCATCTGCCATTCCGCGTCGGTCAGTTCCTGGGCCTCGTCGACGACGATGTGCGCGAAGGGGCCGGCGAGCAAGTCCGGGTCGGGGGTGGGCAGTTCGGACTCGTCGACCAGGCTGACCTTGGCGTCCTCGCCGCTCAGCATCCTCACCAGGCCTATGCCCTCGTCACCGTCGGCGCCGGAGTCGGCCACGGCACCGATCAGGTTGTCGACGACCTGCGCCATACGCTCGCGCTGGGCGGCGAGGATGGCCTGGTGCCGGCGGTTGCGCCGGGCCGTCTCCGGGTCGCCGAGCCGCTGCCGTGCCGCGTCCAGGAGGGGCAGGTCGGACACCGTCCAGGCCTGGGGGTCCTCCTTGCGCTGCAGCTTGCGGACCTCTTCGGGGCTGAGCCAGGGGGCGCACTTGCGCAGGTAGGCGGGGACCGACCACAGGTCCCCGACCAGGTCGGCCGCCTCGAGCAGCGGCCACGCGTGGTTGAAGGCCGCCAGCAGCTCCCTGTTCTGGTTCAGCGACTTACGGAGCAGGGCGGGCGGGGCCTCCTCGCCGTCGTGCTTGTCCGCGAGGACCGTGAGCAGTTCGTCCCAGACCTGGGCGCGTGCCTCGTTGTGCGGCGTACCGGGTTCCGCTGCTTCGAACGCCTCGGTCCAGTCGTCGGCGCTCAGCCAGACGTCGGACCAGTGGGTCGTGACCGTCATCCCCTTGGTGGGCGGCTCCTCGTAGAACCTGACGGCCGTCTCGATCGCCTGCACCAGGTCCGCGGAAGACTTCAGACGGGCCACGTCCGGGTCGGCCTCGACCGCCGCCGCGGCTCCCTCGGCGACGAGGTCCCTCAGGGTGCAGGTCTGTACGCCCTCCTCGCCGAGGCTGGGGAGGACATCGGCGACGTAGTCCAGGTAGGGCCGGTGCGGGCCGACGAACAGCACGCCGCCGCGGCGGTGACCGAGGCGGGGGTCGGAGTAGAGGAGGTAGGCGGAACGGTGCAGGGCGACGACGGTCTTGCCCGTACCCGGACCCCCGTCGACGACGAGCGCACCGCGGGATCCCGCGCGGATGATGGCGTCCTGGTCGGCCTGGATGGTGCCGAGCACGTCCCGCATCCGGGGCGACCGGTTGGTGCCCAGGCTGGCGATGAAGGCGGACTGGTCGTCGAGCGCGGCGTGCCGTTCAAGGCCGTCGGCGGTGAACACCTCGTCCCAGTAGTCGCTGATCCGGCCGCGGGTCCAGCGGTACCTGCGACGGCTCGCCAGACCCATCGGGTTGGCATGGGTGGCGCCGAAGAACGGCTCGGCCGCGGGTGAGCGCCAGTCGACCAGCAACCGACGGCCCGTGCTGTCCGTGAGCCCGAGTCGTCCGACGTATACGGGCTCGGGGTGCTCGGAGTCGTCCGTGCTGACCATGTGGCCGAGGCACAGGTCCAGGCCGAAGCGGCGCAGTGTGCGCAGGCGTGAGGTCAGCCGGTGGATCTCCGTGTCCCGGTCCATCGCCTCCCGGCCTGTGCCGCCGGGCGCCCTGCGCTGGGCATCGAGGCTGTCGGACACCTCGGCGATCGTCTGCTCGAGGCACTCCGCGATGGCCGCGAAGTGCTGCTCGTCGGCGGCGATCAGCTTGGGGTCGGCCTTGGGTGAGAGGTGGTCGGGCAGGTCGAACGCGCTGGTGGTCAGGGGGTTCACGGCGATTGGCTCCGATCTGGGGTCGCTGGCGACCGTTGCGCGTGGGAAGACATTTGGAACGGTACGACGAACCTGTGCGTGCGGGTTCTCGTGTTCTGGGGGCCTGGCTCGACCGTCCCGTGGTTCACGCGGGACGATCGAGCCAGGCCTTACTCAGTTGACCGCGTCGAGCAGCAGCTTCGCGGCCACCGTCGCGCCGTCGGGGCGGATCGTGAGGGCCACGGCCCTCGCGCGGGCACCGGTCTTGGGGGCCAGGGCCGTTCCGAGCGTGGCCGGCAGGGATTCGAAGGTCGGAGTCGGACCTTCGTGTGCCGCTCCGATGCCCAGGTCGGCCACCCGACCCGCCCAGTACGGCTGGTCCGCCAGCCGGGGCGCCCCGGCCCGGGCGGCCGTCGTCGTGGTGCCCGCGCCGCCGTGGTGCACGACGGCGGCCACCCGGCCGACAGTGTCTGGTGGTTGACCTCACCGACTACGAAGCAGTCGTCCTGGTCGTCGATCAGGGCCAGGTCGGCCCAGCCGCGGGAGACGAGTACGCGGCGGCCGTGCGCGCGTACCGCCTCGACGGCCACCTGGGCAGCGTCCTCCGAGCCGCGCATGGGCATGCTGCCGAAGCCCACGTACACCGGTGGTTCACCGGCCTCCAGGAACGCCAACAGGTCGAACTGGCCGGCGATCACCTCGGCCGCGCGCCGGGGCAGGCCCTCCGCGGGCAGCGACGGCGCCGCCTTCGTCAGCGCACGCGCCGACGGCCCGAAGGGAACCAGCTCCACACCGACACCGGCCAGCAGCTTCGCGAACTCCTCGTCCGTCGGCGCACATACCCGCACGTCCACGCCCAATTCCCTTGACTGCACCGCGAGTGCAGCCATCGGATGGACATCCCCGCGCGACCCATGGGTCGACAACAACACACGCACTTCGTCACCCCCGTTTCCGCAGGTCCTGGCCTTGGCCGGGTAATTCTGCGGCACGACGGGGGCCTTGCCGCAAGCCCCCTGGTGCGCTATAAGTTGAGAGTGGCAAGGAGTGGGTGAACTCCTTGCCTTTGCTTTTGCCGTCCGCCGCGTACGTGCCTCTTGTCGTCCACCGCGTACGTGTCTTTGCCGTCCGCCGCGGCCGTCCGGGCGGCCCAACCCCGACTGCGTCATGAGCCCACGGGCAACTATCGGAACCGTTGCTTCAACTTTAAACCATGGGGTAGGGTCTCGATCCAAGGGTCTGCTTCAAATCTGAAGCAGAGCTGAAGGCTGCTGCTGAAGCTGTTGTGACGCAGCTCGGATCCTGGATTCGGAGAACCCGCATGCCCGAACTCCCCGCCGCCACCCCGCGCGCACGCGTCCGGGTTCCGCTGCGCTTCCACGACGGCTACGGCGTGGACGCCGACGTGGTCACCTTCCACGGACTGACCGACGGCCAGGAACACGTGGCCCTCGTCCTCGGCACCCCATCGGCGAACCCGCTGGTCCGCCTGCACTCCGAGTGCCTGACGGGCGACGTCTTCGGCTCGGCCCGCTGCGACTGCGGCCCGCAGCTCCGCGAGGCGGTCGAGGAGATCGCCACGCGTGGCGGCGTACTCCTCTACCTCCGCCAGGAAGGCCGCGGCATCGGCCTCTACAACAAGCTCGACGCGTACGCGCTCCAGGACGAGGGCCTCGACACGTACGCCGCGAACACGGCCCTCGGCCTGCCGGAGGACGCCCGCGACTACACGTCGGCGGCCCAGATGCTGACGGCTCTGGGCATCTCGTCCCTCGACCTGCTGTCCAACAACCCGGACAAGGCGGAACAGCTCCGCTCACTGGGCGTCGACGTTCAACGCCGGGTCCCGACGGGCGTGTTCAAGACGGCCCACAACGTCCGCTACCTGCGGGCCAAGGTTCTCCAGACCCAGCACACGCTGCCGCTGCCGGAACTCAGCGCGGGCTGAAAACGACAAAGGCAAGGAGGGACACTCACAGGGTCACTCACTCCTTGCCACTCTCAACGTATAGCCCACCAGAGGGCTTGCGGCAAGGCCCCCGTAGTACCGCAGAATTGCCCGGCCAAGGCCAGGACCTGCGGAAATGGGGAGTTTCATGATCGACGTGATCATTGCCGGTGCCGGGCCCACCGGCTTGATGCTGGCCAGTGAGCTGCGGCTGCACGGTGTGCACGTGCTCGTGCTGGAGAAGGAGCCGGAGCCGACCCCGGTGGTCCGCGCGCTCGGCCTGCACGTGCGCAGTATCGAGGTGATGGACCAGCGCGGTCTGCTGGAGCGGTTTCTCACGCTCGGGCAGCAGCACCCGGTCGGTCGCTTCTTCGCCGGCATCCCCAAGCCGTCGCCGGTCCGGCTGGACACCACGCATCCCTACGTCCTCGGCATCCCGCAGCCCGTCACCGACCGCCTGCTGACCGAGCGTGCCACCGAACTCGGCGCCGAGATCCGGCGCGGCTGCGAACTGGTCGGGCTGAGCCAGGACGACGACGGGGTGACCGCCGAGCTCGCAGACGGCACGCGGCTGCGCTCGCGCTACCTCGTCGGCTGCGACGGCGGCCGCAGCGCGGTGCGCAAGCTGCTCGGCGTCGGCTTCCCCGGCGAGCCCTCCAGCGCCGAGACGCTGCTGGGCGAGATGGAGGTGGCCGAGGACCCGGAGACGATTGCCGCCGTCGTCGCGGACGTCCGCAAGACACAGCTGCGGTTCGGCCTCGGGCCCCTCGGGGACGGGCTGTACCGCGTCGTGGTGCCCGCCGAGGGGGTGGCCGAGGACCGCGCGGTCCCGCCGACCCTCGAGGAGTTCCAGCGGCAGCTGCGGGTGTACGCCGGTACCGACTTCGGCGTGCACTCGCCGCGCTGGCTGTCCCGCTTCGGCGACGCCACCCGGCTGGCCGAGCGCTACCGCGTCGACCGGGTGCTGCTGGCCGGCGACGCGGCCCACGTCCACCCGCCGCTGGGCGGGCAGGGGCTCAACCTCGGTGTCCAGGACGCGTTCAACCTCGGCTGGAAACTGGCCGCCGAGGTGGGCGGCTGGGCACCGAAGGGACTCCTCGACAGCTACGAGACCGAACGGCACCCGGTGGCCGCCGACGTACTGGACAACACCCGCGCGCAGACGGTGCTGGTGTCCACCGACCCGGGCTCCCGGGCGGTGCGCCGGCTGGTGTCGGAACTGATGGACTTCGAGGACGTGCACCGGTACCTGATCGAGAAGATCACCGCGATCAGCGTCCGCTACGACTTCGGCGAGGGCCACGAACTGCTGGGCCGGCGCCTACGGGACGTGAAGCTGAAGCGTGGCCGCCTCTACGAGCTGATGCACACCGGCCGCGGCCTGCTGCTCGACCAGACCGGCCGGCTCTCGGTGGCGGGCTGGTCGGACCGGGTCGACCACGTCGTCGACGTCAGCGAGGAACTGGACGTGGAGGACGTGCCCGCGGTGCTGCTGCGGCCGGACGGCCACGTGGCGTGGGTCGGTGACGATCAGCAGGAGTTGCTCGGTCGGATGGCGAAGTGGTTCGGCGCGGCCGTCAGTTGAGCGGGCAACTGCGGCTCGAAGGCCTTCACGCTTGGCCGGGCCGGAGTGTCAGACCAGCCAGCGGCCGTCGCGCATCAACTCGCGGTGGCGCAGCTCGTTCTCCTCGCGCCAGGCCTGGATGCGGCGTGGGGTGATCCGGAACCAGCGGTAAGGCGTGGTCAGTGCGCGCGGGTCGAAGCCGGTGCGTGCGGCGAACCGGTCAGCCTGCTGCTGCGGCAGTGCGTCGATCTCGAGGACCTCGACCTCGCCGTCGATCATGGACACGTCGCGGGTGTGGCCCAGTCCCAGCCGAGCGGTCCGGGTGGCGGCCAGGTTCCTGCCGGTCGGGCTCTTTGCCGGAGTGGCCACCAACAGCGCGTCGCCGTCCCAGTCGAAGGACAGCGGCACGAGGTACGGTGCGCCGTCCGCCGAGGCACTGGCCACCCAGACGTCGACGTCGTCGGTGAGCTGGTGCTCGGTGTCGCGGCGGCGCTGGGCACAGGGGCGGGGGTCGGCGTACACCACGGTCATGGTCACTCCTGTAGTCGCGGGTCATCGAAGGAGGTCACGGTCGCCCGGGTGTGTCTGTGTGCCTTGCCGGGCTCGATCGCTGTGGTCACAACCTCTCCCGTACCGGATGCGGTCCACCTCCGTGCTGACCACGGAAACCGCCACGGATAAACGGATACGGATACGGATAATGAGCCGGTGTCCACTCCAGTGATCTCGTCCCGGGAAGCCGAAGTGCTCGCGCTGCTCGGGGAGCACCTCAGCAACGCGGAGATCGCCGCGCGGTTGGTCATCTCCGTACGTACGGTCGAGTCGCACGTCTCCTCGCTGCTGCGCAAGCTGGAGGTGCCGGACCGGCGGGCGCTTTCCCGGCGCGCGGCCGAGTCCGCCCACGCCGAGCGGTCGCGTTCGGCACCCGCTCTTCCGGCGCGGCTGACGCCGTTCGTCGGCCGGGCGCGCGAGCGTGGCGAGTTGGCCGAGGCGGTGAAGACACACCGGCAGGTGACCGCGGTCGGCCCGGGCGGGGTCGGCAAGACCCGGCTCGCACTGGCGGTGGCAGCGGAGGTGGCCGGCGACTTCGCCGACGGGGTGTGGTTCGTCGACTTGGTCCCGGTCACCGATCCGGAGCGGGTGGGGGCGGCGGTCGCGGCGGCCGTGGGTGTGGGCGAGCAGCCAGGGCGTGGCATCGACGACGCGGTTCCGGCCGCGCTGGCGGATCACCGGGCGCTGCTGGTGCTGGACAACTGCGAGCAGGTACGCGACGGGGTGGCGTCGTTCGTGGAGCGGCTCTTGACGGCCTGCCCGCGGCTGCGGGTGCTGGTGACGAGCCGGGCCCGGCTGATGGTGCCGTTCGAGCGGGTCTTCCCGGTCCCACCGCTGTCGCGGGCCGGCGGCGACAACTCGGAGGCGGTGGCCCTGTTCATGGACCGGGCGGCGGCGGTCGGCCAGCCTCCGGGTCCGGCGGTGAGCGAAGGAGTCGTGGCCGTCTGCGAACGGCTCGGCGGCATGGCGCTGGCGATCGAGCTGGCGGCGGCGCGGTGGTCCACGCTCGGCCTCGACGGCCTCACGGCCGGCCTCTCCGATCAGCTGCGGATCCTCACCGGCGGGGCCCGCGCCGACGACAGGCACCGGTCGGTGCGGGCGGTCCTCGACTGGAGCCATGACCTGCTGGAGCCGCAGGATCAGGCCGTGCTGCGCCGGGTGTCGGTGTTCGCCGTGCCGTTCACCGCCGAGGCGGCCACTGCGGTGGCCGGGTTCGCCCCGCTGGACCCGGCCGCGGTCACGGACGGGCTCGGCAGGCTTGCCGAGCAGAGCCTGCTCGCCGTGACACCGTCCGCGTCCGGCACCCGCTACCAGCCGCTGGAGACCATCCGCCAGTACGGGACGGAGCGGCTCACCGACGCCGGCGAGCTGATCGACGTCCGATCCCGCCACGTGGACTGGTGCCTGGCCGGCGCGACCGCCCTCATGGGAGCCGGCGGCGCGGACTGGCGCGCCCGGTTCGACGCTCTGGCGGACGACCTCAGAGCCGCTCTCACCTGGGCTGCCGAACAGCCGGAGCGGCGCGTGGACGCCTGCCGTCTCGCCTTGAACCTGGCCGAGTTGGCGTTCACCCGCAATCTGCTCGGCGAGGCCCAGCAGCGCTACGAGCAGGCGGCCCGGCTCGCCGACGACGCTGCCGCCGGTGCCGTTGCACTGCGGCACGCCGCCTCAGTGGCCGGGTGCCGCAGGCTCGGCGACGACATGTTCCGACTGCATCGTGCCGCCGCGGAGGCGGCCCGCCGGGCCGGGGACAGCCCCGGTGCCGGCCGCGACCTGGCGGATGCCGCCACCGTCGCGTACCGCTTCTCCACCTCGTTCACGCGCATTCCCCCCGTGGACGAGGTGACCGCCATGCTCGCGGAGGCGCGAGAGCTGTCCGGTGCCACCCCGGCCGCCGAGGCGGCTGTCGCGCTGGCCGAGGCGGCGGTGGTCGCGGACGCGTACGGCGCGATTCAGGGAGACACGGAAAACACCGTTGAGGAGACGGTCGAGCGAGCCGAACAGGCCGTCGGGCTCGCCCGGCGCACCGGCGACACGGTGGCGGAGTCGGCCGCCCTCGACGCGCTCTCCGGCGCGCGGAGCTGGGCCGGTGATGCCTTCGCCGTCGCGGGCATCGCCCGGCGCCGGATCGACATCCTGACCTCTGTGCCGCCAACTCCCGCCAGTACGCACGAGCTGATGGACGCCCTCGCCATGGCCGCCGGAACCGCCCTCGGTGTGGGTGAACTGCCGGAAGCCCAACGGTGGGGCAAACAGTTGGCCGACCACCCGCTGCTGGCCGAGGCGGGCCACCACGCCACGTCCTGGATCCTGACCGCCGACGCGTTCGCCGGCCATGCCGACGAGGTACTCACCCGCAGCGTGAGGTTCCTCGACGCGTGGGAGCACAGTGGCCGCCAGCGCTCACTCTCCCTGGGTGCCGCAGCCGCGTCGGTGGCCATGGTCCACGGCTTGCGCGGCGACCACGACGCCCGGGCGACCTGGCTCGCGATCGTCGATCAGGCGGACACAGCGGTGGAGCAGCACCGTCATGGCTACGGCGCGGTCTTCGACGCCATGGTTCTGCTCCACCACGGGGAGGTTGACGCCGCGCTGGAGCGGGTCGCGCCGAAGCCGGACGAGGTGTGGAAGTGGGTGTGCTGGATCTGGCACCACTGGTACGTGTCGCTCCGGGCGGAGACGGCGGTCCTCGCCGGACACCCGGACGCCCGGTCCCGGATCGACGCCGCGCGCGCCGTGGTCACCGGCAACCCGGTCGCCACCGCCCAGCTGGACCGCGCGGAGGCACTGCTGGACGGCGACCTGCCGCACCAGCTCGCCGCCGCGGCGGCATTCGACGCGGCCGGCTGCCCCTACCAGTCGGCACGCACGCTGCTCCTCGCGGGCGGCGACCATGCCACCGCCGCGACGACCGCGCTGGCCGGCCTCGGCCTGGCGCCCAAGCCCGACCGGTAGCCGGTAGCCGCCGCTGTGTGCGCCCTCAGCTGACCGCCTGCTTCACAAGTGCGGCGATCCGTGCCTCCGCCTCGTCCGTCACCTCGGTCAGGGCGAAAGCGGTCGCCCACATCGTGCCCTCGTCCAGCTTCGCCGGGTCGTTGAACCCGAGGGTGGCGTAGCGCGACTTGAACTTCGCGGCGCTCTGGAAGAAGCAGACGACCTTGCCGTCCAGTGCGTAGGCGGGCATCCCGTACCAGAGCTTCGGCGCGAGGACCGGGGCGCTCGCTTTGACAATGGCGTGGACGCGCTCGGCCATGATCCGGTCCGAGTCCGGCATCTCCGCGATCTTCGCGAGCACGTCCCGCTCCGCCTCCGCCGCCTTGTCCGCACGCGAACCGCGACGCGCCGCCTTCTTCTGCTCCTGGGCGTGGTCCTTCATCGCGGCCCGCTCCTCGGCCGTGAATCCCTCGTACGAGCTGTTCTTGGCGCCGGCCATGGTCACTCCTGTGGTCGTGGGTCACGAGCGGCTCGGTGGGCCCGGTCGGGCCCTGCCGCTGTGGTCACAGCCTGTCCTGACCGAGGCGCGGCGGCATCCGTGCCGACCACGGAAACCACCACGGATACCGGAGTCGGTGATCCAACAGTTGAAGACCCCGCGGCCGGCCGGCTTCACCACGGTTTCAGGGTCGGCCCGGGAACGGTCAGGGGTAGTTTTCAGAGCCCCTTCTCCATCAGCGCCCTCAGGACACTCATCAGTATGGTCACGATCGGCTGAGCCGCCCTGTTCCCGCCGCCTGTAGGTGTGGGATGACTGGGACCAGGAACACGATCAAGAGAGCGCACAAGGCGTACAGGGCACCCAGCCCGTAATACGAGCACGAGAAGAGAAGGAAAAAGGGGGAACGATGGCACGAGCGAAGGCGCAGAGCCTACGGAGGGTGGCCTCAGCGGTGGCCTCCGGTGCCGATCCCCGACAGACGGCCGAGGAGGAAATCCGGCGGCGCACGGGGCGGTCGGCCGGTCGGCCGCAGAGCCGGGGACAGGCCGGCCAGGGGTGGGACGACGCCGACGAGGAGTCGTACGCGCCGGAGGAAGAGGGCATGGACCCCGCCGACTTTCCGGCCGCGAGGGAACAGGGCGGCTCCATCGCCACGGTCATGGCGCAGAAGACCGTCTCTCTCGACGAGGCCGGTGAGGCGCTCAACCGGAGCGAGCAGCAGCGTGAGGGCGGCGAGCAGGTCCATGCGATCTGCCCGATGGTGCTCCCGAAGGGCCGCTCGTTCCTGAGCATGCTCCCGGTGTTGTCGCTGCTCGTCCTGGGCGCGGTGGGCACAGCGGTCGTGTCGACGGTGGACGACTCCCCGCTGACCAACCCGCTCTTCGGGCTGCACTACTGGGTCATCTCCGTGATCGCGGTCGCCTTCGTGTGGTGGCGGCAGGGCATGGTGATGGTCCCGGACGGCTGCCAGGCGCTGATCACGCGCTTCGGGAAGCTGGAGAAGGTCGTCGGCCCCGGCCGGGTGATCCTGATCAGCCCGTGGAAGCGGGTCTCGTACATCCTCAACACCACCCGCGAGTACCCGTTCAACGCGCCCGTGCGTGAGGCGCCGACCAAGGGCGGCGTGAAGGCCTCGATCGACCTGTTCATCCAGTTCCGGATCAGCGACGCGACCGAGTTCGTCTACACACTGGGTGCGGTACGCGGCTTCGAAGAGAAGCTGAGCAACGCGGTGAGCGAGACGATCCGCAGCCTCATCTATGAGCAGGAGGCCGCCGGGATCTACGACATGGTCGGCGAGGACACCGGCCGGCTCCTTGAGCAGCTGAACCAGCAGTTCCGGCCCGCGGTCGAGCTGACCAACGCCAACATCACCCACGCCGAGCCGTCCGACCGCAACTACCGGATGGACCTGGCCGCCCCGGAGATGGTGCGGATGGCCAAGGAGGCGTACACCCACGAGTACGCGCTGATGCTCCGCAAGGAGCAGGACGAGGGCGACCTGAGCAAGGAGCTGGCGACCAGCCACGAGACGCTCTCCGCGATCCAGGCCGACATCGCCCAGTACCAGGCCCAGATGGACACCGCCGTGGAGCGCGAGACCAACCGCGCCCAGGCCCTTGCCCGCCAGCGCTACGTACAGGCCGAGTCCGAGGCGAAGGCCAACGCGGCGCTGCTGGAGGCACAGGCCCTCGACATCCGCGCGGTCACCGCGGCCGAGGCTCCCGAGATCCTCGAGTACCGCTACCAGCAGCAGATCCTCGACACCCTTGAGCAGGTCGCCGACCATCTGCCGCGCCTGGTCCGCATCGGCGGCTCGGCGGACGGCGACGGCGCCGCCGGGGTCGACTTTCTGCAGCTGGCCCGGGAGATGGTCGGCGAGCGCGGCGAGGAGCTGTTCAGCGAGGCGGACATGGCCGCCATGCGTGGGCAGCTCGCCGCTATCGGCGACCGTATCGCCGGCCGCGAGGACGAGATCGTGGTGCTGCTCCAGGCCGAGCGGCCCACCGTGCCGTCGGCCGAGGCTGGAGCGCCGACGGGCTCTGCAACCGGCCAAGAGACCGCCGAGCAGGCCAAGGCGTCCGAGGTTCCCGACTTCTCCGAGGAGGCCGGTCAGTGAGTACCGCACGTATGAACCGCAGGTCGGTCATCTCCGAGGCGGTCGCGCCCTGGAGCGACATCGCCCAGCTGCTGCGCGGCGGCGAGGCCGGCACGCTGATCCCGGTCATCATCCCCCGCCACCGGCGCAGGCTGTGGTGGATGCTGCCCCTGTGGCTCGGCCTGTTCGCGCTGCTCATGGGCGTGATGCTGTCGCTGCGCGAGGCGGACTCCGACGGCGCGGCGGACCTCGCCTACGGCACACTCGCCGGGCTCGCCTACGCGGCCGGCGGCCTGCTCCTGATCATCGGCGCGCTGTGGTGGTGGCGCTCCTCGATCGTCGAGATCGAGCAAGGCACCAACGGTGTCCTGACCCGCTACGGCGCGGTCACCCGCACCCTGGACGCCGGCCGCCACTACCTTTGGCACCCCTGGTCGAGGGTGGACTTCGTGGTCGACACGGCCACCGAGATCCCGTACTCGGCCCCGGTGATGGCCTGCCCGACGCAGGAGAACGTCCCGCTGCGGTCGATCGAGTTCTTCCTGAAGTTCCGCATCACGGACGCGGTCCGGTTCGTCCGCACGATCGGCGCGGGCAACTTCGACCTGGTCCTGTCCAGCGCCGTCCAGGACGCCATCCGCCAGCGCGCCCGCAAGATGCGCACCGAACGGGCGTACGACCTGCGCGGCTCGGACGTGGCCGACATGCAGGAGCTGCTCAACCGGCAGCTGGAGCGCTACGGCGTGCGCATCACCGGCTCCAACATCCCGGACGTCCAGCTGCCGACGCAGTATCAGCAGCACCTGGCGACCCGGGAGCGGGTCGCCAAGGAGCGCACGGCGTACGAGCAGGAGTGGGGGCTGACCCGCAAGCGCCGTATCGACAGCCTCGGCATGGACATCGAGCGGGCCAAGAAGGTGCGCGACGCGCGCATCGTCGAGGTGAAGGCCGCGCTCAACAACGCCCGCGAACAGGTTGCCCAGCTGCTGGAGGAGCAGGAGACCAACGCCCAGCGTGTGCGGTTCGAGATCGAGACCCGCGGTCGCAGCGGCCTGATCTCCGCCGAGAACGAGGCCCGTGCCCAGCGCGCCCTCGCCAAGGCCTACCGCGACAACCGCGCGGTACTTCAGTACGAGCTGGCCCGCCGCCGCCTCGAAGTGGGCGCGGAGCTGGCGTCGAAGGCACCGCAGCCGGTGGTCGTACGCACCGACGGCGGCAGCGGTGACACCTCGGCGCTCTCGACGCTGCTCGCCGCGCAGCTGCTGCCGCGGATGACGGCGCTGCCCGCGGCTCCGACGCGGTACTTCGAGGACGGGCAGCCGGACAGGGACGACGACGCCTGAGGCGAGCGTCACCCGCCACGCTCAACCCGGCGGCTCCCGGCTCCAGGCACTCCTCGGAGCCGGGAACCGCCGTTACGCCGTGCTGCGTCAGGTCGCTTCGGCCTCCGCCACGCCCTCGGCCTCCGCCACGCCGTCGGCGTCCTCGATGCCCGCGGTGTCCGGTGCGGGCAGGCGGACCGGGGCCGCTCCATGCCTTGATCGTCCGCCCTTTGGGCTCGCCGGGACCGGTCCCGATCACGTCCCGCGCCGTGGTGTGGTGGCGCGATCTTGCTGAGTCGTGCGGCGGCGTGGGCGGCACCGGGACGCTCGGCGGGGACGGGCTCGGGTCGTTGAGAGACGGTTCCGGGTCGGATGGCGGGGACATAGGACCTCCTCGTAGCGCGAGCGTTACGGCAGGTTGCCACGCTGCAGCCGGAAGGGGTCCTGAGATATGGGGATGCCCCAAACGAAACAGCGCCCGAGCCAGCCGAAGCCGACCCGGGCGCTGTGGCCCGACCTGCTGTGGGGGCGACACAGGATCCGTGACGATAACAGGAGGCACACGATCACCCGGATCTTCCACGGGCTTGTCACTGCCGGGCCCGCCAGATCCTGTCCGGTCGATCAGGCCGGATCAGCGAACGGCGTCCGACACGGTCAGCCGGCAAGGCGGCCGGAAGGCCCGGTGTCGGCTTGGCAGGGCTCCGGGACTGTGAAACGCTCATTTTGTGGCATATCTGGCCAGCGTCTGCACATCGATCTCGAACGGGTGAGCCGGGCTGCCTGTCGGGAGTCCCCAAGATCCAGGCTCCCGTTCGGGAGTTAGGAACAGCCATGACGACGACTGAGCACGCTCACGACCGTGACGACCACAGTGACCCCACCTTGTACCGCACTCCGGCGGACGCCGTCGCCGCGCCCCCGGAGAAGCTCGCCTATGTCGTCGGTTTCGACCCGACCGCACAGCGCGCGGACGCGTTGTTCACCGTCGGCACCGACCCCGAGTCCCCCGAATACGGCCGCGTGATCTCCCACGCCGAGCTGCCCGGCCTGGGCAACGAACTGCACCACTTCGGCTGGAACGCCTGCTCGAGCGCCCTGGCACACACCGGGCATCATCACGCTGCGCGGCGCTACCTCATCGTCCCAGGACTGCGCTCCTCCCGGCTGCACGTCTTCGACACCAGCCCCGATCCCGCCCGCCCGCACCTGGTCAAGGTGGTCGAGCCCGAGGAGTTGGCCACCAAGGCCGGATATTCGCGTCCGCACACACTGCACTGTGGCCCCGACGGAGTGTTCCTGTCCTGCCTGGGCGGCGCGGACGGTGCGGACGGGCCTGGCGGCGTCGCGCTGCTGGACCACGAAAGCTTCGAAGTGCTGCGCGCCTGGGAGAGCGACCGCGGACCGCAGTGGTTCTCCTACGACGTCTGGTGGCATCTGCGTCAGAACATCGCTGTGACCAGCGAGTGGGGGACCCCCTCGATGATCGAGGAGGGCCTTGTCCCCGAACTGCTGCTGGGTCGCAAGTACGGCCACTCGCTGCACTTCTGGGAGCTGGACTCCGGCCGGCACTTGCAGCGCGTCGATCTGGGCGATGAGAACCAGATGGTGCTGGAGCTGCGCCCCGCACACGACCCCGAGGCAACGTGGGGGTTCGCAAACACCGTGGTCAACGTGGAGGACCTGTCGGCGTCGGTGTGGCTGTGGAACCGGGAGGGCGAGGACTTCGTGGTCCGCAAGGTGATCACCATCCCTGCCGAGCCCGCGCAGACGGAGGACCTGCCCCCGGCGCTGCAGCCGTTCGGCGCCGTGCCCCCATTGATCTCCGACATCGACCTGTCGGTGGACGACCAGTGGCTGTACGTATCCGCATGGGGAACCGGCGATCTGCTCCAGTACGACGTGAGCGACCCGTTCCATCCGAGGCAGACCGCGTCCGTGCGTCTTGGCGGCATCGTCAGCCAACAGCCGCATCCCGCCGAGCCCGACCTTCCGCTGACCGGCGGAGCGCAGATGGTCGAGCTCAGCCGCGACGGGCGGCGCGTGTACCTGACGAACTCCTTGTACGCCGCCTGGGACGCGCAGTTCTATCCCGCGGGCATCGACCCGTGGATGGTCAAACTCGACGCCGACACCTCCCACGGCGGGCTCTCCGTCGACAGCCGCTTCTACCCGCACGGCCCGGACTTCCTGGGCTTGCGCGTGCACCAGACGCACCTCCAAGGCGGCGACGCCTCCTCGGACTCGTACTGCTACCGCCGCTGACCGCTTGCGCTCCGCGAGCGCCGGCGCTCGGGGCGGTTGCCGCCGCGGTGGCGAAGCTCTGCCTGTCATGCCGGCCCCGGGCGTTCCGGGCGGGGCCGGAGCCGGTTCGCCCGGGCACTGCAGCACGTAAGCCCGCCCCCTAGGAGGGAGGCGACATGCTCTGCGTGCTCTACGCAGCAGGCGCGCACACAGACGACGGAACCGGGTGGCAGCTGCCCTCCACCGAAACGCTGATGGCCGTGGTCCTGGTGGCTGTGGCCACTGTGGTGGGCGCCTGGCTGGCGCGGCGCGGATCCGGCCGGTCGGCGCTTCTGCTGGCAGCCGCGTCAGGGATCTTGCTGACCATCGCGGTCGTCGACCTTCTGCCCGACGCGTGGGACGAGGCCCATGAGGCCGGCCTGCCGCTGTGGGCGGTGCCGCTCACCGCACTCGCCTCGTACGGGGTGATGGGTGCCGTGGTCCGTATCGGCTGCCCGTGCGAGCCGGGCCGTGCCGGCGGCATCGGCGCGGCATCAGGGCTCGCTCTGCACCGCTTCCTGGAGGGGGCGACCCTGGCGCTGACCGCATCGGTCGCCGTGGTGGCGGCGCTCCTCGTGCACGCGGTCGGCGAGGGCCTGGCGCTGGCCGCTCTGCTGGGGGTGCAACCGACGCGGCGCGTGGCTCCGTGGATCGGACTGGCCTGCTTGAGCCCGGTCGCGGGAGCCTTCGTGACGAGCGCTTTGCCCATTCCGGCCGGCATCATGCCGCTGCTGCTCGCCTTCGTCGGCGGCGTGCTCGCGCAGGCGGCGTGGGTGGCGCTCAGACTCGCCCATCAGCAACGGCCCGCCGGCCGGCGAGTCCTCGGGGTCCCGGCTGCGATGGCGATGACTCTCATGGCCGTCCTCACCGCGCTCGTCGTCCTTGTAGGGGCAGTCAACCGCTGAACCCGACCGGTCGCACGAGGGCGATGAAGTCGCGGGAAACGGCGGGTGTGGCGATTCTCTGCCTCCGCCCACGAGTCGGTGGAGCTTGGGTTGAGCTAACGATCACACTGCCCCGAAACGCACCGAAGCCCCAGATCAGATCCGCTCTGAACTGGGGCTCTCCGGTAGGCCCTGTGGGACTCGAACCCACAACCAATGGATTAAAAGTCCACTGCTCTGCCAATTGAGCTAAGGGCCCTGGCGATGTTGCTCCCCCGAGCATAGCCGGAGGTGGCCGGGTCTCCGATCGGGTATCGGGGTCCCGGCCACGGAAGGTGGGTGGAAGCGTCAGGGATCTACCGGTTCCGGGGCGTTCGCGCGGGACGTCTCGCGGGCGCGGGTTTTTTCGTGGTCCGGGTTGAGGAACCAGTGGCGGGCCGAGGCGTACCACCAGGCGGCGGCGAAGCCGAGGACCACGAGTACGGCGATGGGGGCGTAGTTGAAGGTTTCCCAGTTGACCTGGGAGACCTGGGAGACCTGGGAGACCTGGGAGACCTGGGGGAGTATGAACAGGATCGTGACCCTTCGGGCCCGCCGTGGACGCGTCGTGTGTCTCCTCCGTCATGTGCGCGGAGGCGTCGTACCCGGTGAAGGTGTACTGCGCCATCAGCAGGCCGAGGAGGACGACGTACAGGCTGCTGCCCCACCCCGTGTTGTTCACGAACTCCGTGAACACGAAGGACGCCGACTGGTGGCTGTCGGGGGCGAAGGTGAGCGCGCCCACGATCACCACGACGCCCACCACGCGCCGCCACACGCTGACGCTGTTGAACAGGCCGACGATGCGTACGCCGAAGGTGTCGAGGAGGCCGTGTAGCACGAGAATTCCGGCGAAGAGCAGGACCGTACAGTCGGGTGTGACCTCGAAGTCGAACTGCAGAACAGGCCCCGCGCGGGTCGTTCGGCTCCCTCACGGCCCGCGAACGCCGCAGGGCCCGGACGACCGAAGTCGTCCGGGCCCTGTCAGCGGGAGATCGGGTCAGCCGTTGCGCTTCCAGCGCGGCTTGTCGTCGCGGCGGCCGAACGAGGAGCCGGAACCGGAGCCGGAGCCCGCGCCACGGTGGTCGTCACGGCGGCCGTGCGGGCGGTCGTGGCCGCCGGAACGGAAGCCGCCGGAGGGACGGTCACCCTGACGGTCGCGGTTGAACGGGCGGTCGCTGCCCCGGTGGCCGGAGGGACGGTCGTCACGGCGGAAACCACCGGTGGGACGGTCGCCGTCACGGCGGTCATCGCGACGGAAGCCACCCGAGCCGCCCGACGGACGGTCGTCACGACGGAAACCGCCACGGTCACCATCACGACGCTCGTCCCGACGGAAGCCACCCGACGGACGGTCACCGTCGCGGCGGTCGTCCCGGCGGAAACCGCCACGCTCACCGTCACGGCGGTCGAACGAACGGCCACCCCGGTCGTTGTCACGCCGGTCATCGCGACGGAAGCCACCCGAGCCGCCCGACGGACGGTCGTCACGACGGAAACCGCCACGGTCACCATCACGGCGGTCGTCCCGACGGAAACCGCCACGGTCACCATCACGACGCTCGTCACGGCGGTCGTCCCGGCGGAAGCCACCCCGGTCACCGTCACGACGGTCCCGGCGCTCGTAGTTGCCCCGCTCGTCACGGCGCTGACGCGGCTGCTCGTACGCCGGTGCGGACGCCTGCTCCGGCACGGAGGCGGCAAGCGCGGCCTCGGCCGCGGCGGCCTCCACGACGGCGGCGGCCTCGGCGAGCGCGGCCTCCGGGTCGTCGCCCCGCTCGCGCGCGGCGCGGGCCAGCAGTCGGTCCGCCTCCTCGCGCAGCTCGGAGGCACGCCGCTGCGCACGCTCCAGCTGCTTGGTGAGCTGGGCGACCTCGCGCTCGGCCTGCTGCGCGGCGTTGCCCGCCGACTCGGCCTGCACCTCGGTCATCGACCGGGCGCCGGTGATCTCCGCGACCTCCGAGTCGAAGGCGGCACCGCCCTGGATGATGTGGCGCGAGGCGTCGACGCCCGCGTCCTCCATCTGCCGGAAGATCTGCCGCCGCTGGTGCGGCAGGGACAGCGACACGACCGTGCCGGAGCGGCCCGCGCGGGCCGTACGGCCGGAACGGTGCAGGTAGTCCTTGTGGTCACCGGCCGGGTCGACGTTCAGGACCAGGTCGATGCCGTCGACGTGGATACCGCGGGCGGCGACGTCGGTGGCGACGAGCGCGTTGACGTAACCGTCCTTGAAGTCGGCCAAAGTCCGCGTCCGCGCGCCCTGCGTCATTCCGCCGTGCAGCGCGTCGGCCTTCACGCCCGCGTCACGGAGCTGCTCGGCGATACGGTCGGCGCCCAGCTGCGTACGTACGAAGATGATCGTGCGGCCCTTGCGGGAGGCGATCGCGGCGGTGACCGGCGCCTTGTCCTTGGGCTTCACGACGAGGATGTGGTGGGACATCGTCGTGACGTTGCCCTGGGCGCTGTCGACCTCGTGCGTGACCGGGTTGCTCAGGTAGCGCTTGACCAGCGTGGAGATCTCGTTCTCCATCGTGGCCGAGAACAGCATGCGCTGGCCGCCGGCCGGGACCTGGTCGAGGAGTTCGGTGACCTCGGGCAGGAAGCCCAGGTCGGACATCTGGTCGGCCTCGTCGATCACGGCGACCTGGACGTTCTCCAGGGAGCAGGCGCCGCGGCTGATGATGTCGCGCAGGCGGCCCGGGGTGGCGACGAGGATGTCGACGCCGCGCTCGAGGGCGTAGATCTGGTTGCCCATCGACGTACCGCCGCAGACGACCTTCATCTTCAGGCCGAGCACATCGCCGTACGGCTGGAGGGCGTCCGCGACCTGCATCGCGAGCTCACGGGTCGGCGTGAGGATGATGCCGCGGGGCTTCTTCTTCTCGGTGTGGCCCCCGGAGAGCTGCGCGAGCAGCGGCAGACCGAAGGAGAGGGTCTTGCCGGAGCCCGTGCGGCCACGACCGAGGATGTCCTTGCCGGCCAGGGCGTCCGGGATGGTCGCGGCCTGGATCGGGAAGGGGACCGTCACGCCGTTCTGCGCGAGCTTGCGCACGACACCGTCGGGCAGGCCCAGGTCGCCGAAGGTGACCTCGGGGGTCTCCTGCTCGGCGGCCTCGGCCGCGTCGGTGACGCCGACTGCCTCGTTCTCGGGCACGACGACGTGATCAGTACTGGAAATGGACATGCGAATGCGAAACCTTCCGGAGTCTCGTCGGCACGCGCCCGTCAACTCCGTGTTCGCAATTCGACCGCCTCAATGCGATCCAGCCACGGCAAGGGAGAGTACGCGCCACACGGCGCGCTCTGCTTTGGCGCCGGGCAAATGGGATCAAACGATCTACCAAGATACGCACCCTCCGACCCTCAAGGCAAATTGAGCGGCAACTGAGCCGATAGACCCAGGTCAGCCCCGGTCGGCCCGGGCCGGCCTGCCTCGCGTCGGACGTGGTCACCCTGGTCAGCCGCTTACGCCCGCATGCGGCGCCGGCTCCCGCTCAGCGAGCTGTGGCGTGGGGTCCGGGTGCGCCGAGGAGGACGGCTCGGCGGTGGTCGGAGTGGGCGACGGGGTGGGCGACTCCTTCGGCGGCTTGGGGGGCTTGGGCCGGGGAGCCGGAGTCGTACGGGTCGGTGTGGGCTGCGCCCTCGTCGGCTCGGGGACGTGCGGCTTCGACTCCTTCTTCCCCGGCTCGGGCGGCGACGAGGAGCCGCTCCCGCCGTCCTGCGACGGCGATGCCGGCCGGTCCCCACCCCCGTGCCCCGACGCCGAGTCGCCGGGCTCCGCCGAACCGTGTTCTTCGTCACCCGCCCCGCCCTGCCCGGAGCCACCACCGCCGCCCGTCACCGCCGAACCGCCCTCGGGCGCCTCACCGGCCTGCTGCCCCGCGGAATGCGAGGGCCTGGCCCTGCTCGCATCGTCGTCGTCATCGCTGACGTTCATGCAGCCGGTGGTCGCCGTGACGGCCAGGGCCGCGGCGGCCAGATGGACGGGTACGTACATGGCGCGCACGGGCAGCCACCTCCGGGGCGGGGACAAGCAGTCCCCCTGCCCAACTCCCGCCGCCCGCAAGAGGACACGCCGCCCGAAGAACAGTTTTCAACAGTCGTACGGTACGGATCTCATCCGTATCCGAGGGCGTGCAGCCGCGCGTCGTCGATCCCGAAGTGGTGGGCGATCTCATGAACCACCGTCACTTCCGTCTCGGCCACGACGTCTTCCCGCGACTCGCACATTCGCAGCGTCGGCCCCCGGTAGATGGTGATCCGGTCCGGCAGCACACCGGCGTACCACTCGCCGCGGTCCGTCAGCGGAGTCCCCTCGTACAGCCCGAGCAGCTCGGGATCGTCGCTCGGCGGTTCGTCCTCGACGAACACCGCCACGTTGTCCATCAGCCTCGTCAGCTCCGGCGGAATCCGGTCCAGGGCCTCGGCGACCAGTTCCTCGAACTCCTCGCGCGTCATCTCCAGCACAGAGCCATTGTCAGGTACGGACGTCACCCGCGAGGGCCGTAGGAGACCCCGATCGGGCGGCATATCCGGCTCCGGACTTGGGCATACGGGACCAATGGCCCGCGTCCCCGCCGCCGCTCTGCACCGCCTACGCAAGGCGCCACGTGCGCTCGTACGTCACTATCGCGCTCGACACACCCACCCGGTCATCGAACTCGTCCACCAGCCGCACCCCTACACCCGCGCCCTGGGCCTGATCACCGTCGTCCTGGTCGGGGCATGGCTGGGCCTGCTGATCGTGGGGAACGTACGCGCCCCGGTCGGCCCCATGGACACCACCATGACCCTGCGCCCCTCCTTCACCGGCGGCACGAAGATCAACGTCTCGCCGCTGGGCGCCCTGGAACTGCGCAGCCATGTCGCGCCGATCCGCCTGGACGTCGACGTGGACCAGCTCGACCCCGTCCGCTCCCAGGCCCTCGTCGACCACCCCGAACGGCTCTCCGGCCTCCAGGACGAGGTCACCCGCGACGTCGGCACCGGCACACTCGACCTGGCCGTACGCTCCGGCGTCGCCGTCGTCTCCGGGGCCACCGCACTCGGCCTCGCCGTCTACCGCCGCCCTCGCCGCGCCCTGGCGGCCGGCGGCCTGGCTCTCACCCTTCTCGCGGCCTCGGGGGCAACGGCCTTCGCGACGTGGAACCCCAAGTCGGTCTTGGAACCAAAATTCTCGGGACTGCTTTCCTCAGCCCCCTCAGTCGTCGGCAACGCCCGCAGCATCGTCAGCGAATTCGACGTCTACCAGAAGGAGTTGGCGCGCCTGGTGACGAACGTGACGCAGCTGTACGACGCAACGTCCACGCTCCCCGCATACGCCCCCGACCCCTCCACCATCCGCGTCCTGCACGTCTCCGACATCCATCTCAACCCGGCCAGCTGGAAGATCATCGCGTCGCTGGTGAAGCAGTACAAGATCAATGTGATCGTCGACTCCGGCGACACCATGGACCACGGCAGCACGGCGGAGAACGGCTTCCTGGACCCGGCGGCCGACCTGGGAGCTCCGTACGTATGGGTGCGTGGGAATCACGATTCGCGGGACACGCAGGCCTATCTGGAGCGCATGAAGAACGTGCATGTTCTCGACGAGGGGCGGGCCGTGTCCATCGCGGGCCTGCGGTTCGCGGGCATGGGCGACCCGCAGTTCACCCCGGACCGCTCGAAGGAGGCGACCGCCTCGGAGGAGCTGGCGGGCGCCCGCCTGGCCTCCGCGCTCCGCGACCAGGAGGCGGCGGGCACGCCTGTGGACATCGCCGTCGCGCACAACCCGGACGCCGCGCGCGAGGTGGACGGCGACGTACCGCTCGTCCTGGCGGGCCACCTCCACCATCCGGAGATGGAGGTCATGAAGTACGGCACGCGTCTGCGACTCGAGGGTTCGACGGGCGGGAGCGGCCTGCGCGCCCTGGAGGGCAAGTACCCCGACCCGATCGAGACGTCGATCCTCTACCTGGACCGTGACACCCGCCGCCTGCAGGCCTGGGACGAGATCAAGCTGGGCGGCCTGGGCCTGACCACGGCGGAGGTGAGCCGCCACCTGCCGGAGGAGAACCGGCCGGGCGCGTCCCCGTCCCCGTCTCCTGGCTCCCCGTCGCCGGGTTCCCCGTCACCGTCTCCTGGCTCCTCCTCGCCGTCCCCTGGCGCCCCCTCGCCGTCCCCTTCTCCCTCTCCCTCCTCCTAATCCGTTTTGCCGATCCCTCCCGGCATCCCATATGCTGCTGACGTCCCCGACGCGCCGCGAGGCGCCCAGGCAGGCCCCAGCCCTCATCGTCTAGCGGCCTAGGACGCCGCCCTTTCAAGGCGGTAGCACGGGTTCGAATCCCGTTGGGGGCACACAATCACTCTGCGTCAGCGCAGGCCAGCCAGTCTTGCGGGCCTGATGGTCAGTTGTAGACGTTGAATTCTGCGACTGACCACCAGCTGCGCGCGACATCGCCGGTATTGACGACCTTGATGTAGCGAGCTGTCTGCGTCGGGAACGACACCAGTTGGACTCGTTGACCGTCTGCTACGGAAGAAACCTTGGTCCAGTTGGTTCCATCCGTGGAGACGGATACGTCTGCGCTTCGTGCATAGTCGTCGATGCTGCCGCCGACATCCAACACAATCTTGTTGAACGTCTGCGTCTGCCCCATGTCCACTTGAATCCAGAGACCGTCGTACTGCCCTGTTCCGGAGCTGTACCGATTGCCGGAATCGCCGTCCAGCATGTTTCCGGGCGCATCCCACTGACTTGCGTCCGAAGCCGTCGCGGTCCAGCCCGTTCTCGGCAGTGCAGGGCCCAGCTCCATGACGTCGAACGAAGATCCACCTGCGTCCACTCCACTGGTTCCCTTCACGGAAACCGTGACCTTCCCCGCTGCAATCCCCTTCGGAACGTAAGCGCTGATGCTCGTGTCCGACCAGCTGTCTATTTCGGCATAGCTGGATCCGAAATACACCGTACCCAGCCCCTGCGCGTCACCGAAGCCAGAACCACTGATCGTGAACTTGGAGCGCGGTATGCCCTGGTTGGGCGTCAAACCGCTGAAGACCGGCTCCGGGAAGCTCGACAACTCCTGGGTTGTGAACATCGCCGAAGTCCCGCTCGGCAGTGTATAGGTGTACGAGCCGTCGGTGGATATCTTGAAACTCTTGCTGTCGGCGGTCCCGTTGAATACTACGGTGACCTGTGACCCTTCCTTGCTGGTCCAGGTCTTCATCTGGAGGCCCTTTGACACCGCTGTCGGAGCTGTGATCGAAGCGGATCCACGCGAAGACCCGTACACATTGATGTCACCGATGGCCCACCAGAAACCGGATGCCGCGGCACTGACGATGCGGATGTACCGTGCCGTCCGAGTCGGCAACGTGACGGCTACCTTTCCTATGCCCCCGCTGCCGTTTGCAATCGCGCTGCCCCAATCGCCACCATCGTTCGAGACATATATCTGATACTTGGTGACGTAGTCGAACGAATTGTTTACGCCGGTGTCGAGGACGATCTTATTGAAGCTCGTGGGGCTCCCCAGATCGATCTGGAACCAGTCGTCGCTCGTCGGCCCATGCCCGAGACTCCACCGTGTGTTGATGTCACCGTCGATCGCGTTCGCGGCCACACCCCAATCCGCCTGAGCCGAAGCCGTGGCGGTCCATTTGCTGCGGCTCAGCGCCCTTCCTGTCGTCTCGACAGAAGCTCCGATGGGAAGGGAATACGTGACCAGATTGTTTCCGGTTCGGATGGCATTCTGATAGGGCAGTAGTGCCGGATCGTACGTGACAGTGACCGGACCGGACGTCGACTTGAACGTAAAGTCGTGTGTCGGATCCGAGACCTTGGTCGCCGCAGGGGTACGGCCGCTCTGCTCAGGCCCGGAATACGTGAAGGTGACGGCGTCGCCGGCGTTCAGGGTGTAGTCGAACGAGTGCGTCCCGTCTGCAACGCTGAAGGTTTTCGCCGCGCTCCCCGAGTTGTACGCGATCAGGACCTTCGATCCGTCCGGATTCTGGAACGCAACGTTCTCTATGCTTCCTTCCCCGAAGGTGTTCGAGTAGATCCGATGCGCTCCTGGCTTTACGAACTTACTGGCGTGAGCGAGGGCGTAGTAGTCCACATTGTAGGAAACCCGTCCGTTGGCCGGGTCAATCGTGATCAAGCCCCGAAGCATGGGTATGCCGTCGGTGTCGCTGTTGAGCGGACCCATATCGGGGTCGAGTGCGATGTTCCACAGCATCACCCCGTTCGCCCAATTGCGCGTGCCATTGATGATCCAAGTACCAAGTGCTTCGCTGAACGCTGTCTGCTTGCTGTCCTGCCAAATGCCTCCCGTGGCTTCCGTGATGTAGGTTTCTTTACTCGGGTAGTCGTTGTGGACCAGAGTCTGGTAGTTGGGGTTTCCGCTGTAGATGTGCCATCCGGTTCCCGCGGCGTACTTGGAGGCGGCGGGGTCGCTGAAAATCGTCTCGGGATACGAGGGAACATCCCAGTTGTGGTCCCATGCCAGAATCTTCGTGGAAATTCCGTTGACCTCGAACGCCTTGCCGATCTCCTGAATCAACTCGGATTCCTGGTAGGCGGACAGGAACATTCCGGGCCAGGTGGGAGTGCCCATGGGTTCATTTTGCGGCGAAATATAGGAGATGGGCACGCCGGCTTCGCCGTAGGCTTCTATGAACTTTACGAAATAGTTGGCCAGCGCAGAAACGTACTCGCTCTTGAGAGTGCCTCCTATCATGGAGTCGGAGGTCTTCATCCAGCCTGGTGGGCTCCACGGGTTGGCCATGACCTTGATGGACGGGTTGAGCGAGAGAGCCTGCCGCAATGCCGGAATGATGTACGGCACATCATGCTGGATGGAGAACTTGGACAGCGTCGGATCCGTTTGCCCCGCCGGCATGTCGTTGTAGGAGTAATTCCCGGACGCGTTGAAATCCGTGGCGCCCATCGGGGAACGGAGCAGGCTGAGGCCGATGCCCTTGGAGGGGTCAAACAGCTTCTTCATCAGCTCGCTCCGCTCAGCAGTGGACAGCTTGTCGATGAGCCAGGCGGAGGAGTCGGTCATAGCCGCCCCGAAGCCTTGTACCTTTTGATACTTGACGCTGTCGTCGATCTTGACCGTGAGCGGGTTGGTCGTTCTCTTTGCCTTGAACAGCACATCGCTTTGGCCGGCAACCCACTTGTCGGCCGATACGTCCGTCAGACAGACATTCACGGAATTGCCGAGTGAGGCTTGCTTCGGCTGCGGGGCGGCGACAGCGTTTCCGGAAACCTGCGTCCAGGCGGCGGCGACGCCAATGGCGGTGGTAAGGAACTGGCGTCGTCCGAGACCGTACGAGCTCATGGAAGATCCTCCTTGGGACCTGCTGGTTCAGTACTTCTGAAGGCGGGTGGGACGCAATGCCGAGGTGGGGGTACCGAAGGTCGGAGTCGGCTCTACGGCGACGTCTGCGCCGGTTCTGCGGCGCCGGTGCTCGGCTCCTTGATCACGAGCGGGTGCAGCTCCCACGCGTCGATCACGAAACCGAGGCGCGTACCCGGTGCGCTGCGGGCCTGCAGCCGCCACGGGCCCTGCCCTGTGGGGTAGCAGCGCAGGGTGAGGACCTGGCCGGTGGTGGTCAGGAAGATTTCGGCGATGGAGTGGTCGACGACCACGCGCAGGTCGACGGGTCGGCCTGTTGGGCAGGGCATGCGGTAGGAGCCGCCGCGAGCCCGGGTGTCCAGTGAGGCGTGGTCCCGGTCGACGACCAGTTCGCCCGCATCGGTATCGAGGCGGATGTCGAGGTACTCGGAGCCGTCCGGGGTGGTGAGCAGCCGCAGACCGGCGCTTCCGGTCGGCTCCAGACGGGCCGTCAGGTCGAAGGCGCGTCCCACGCTGCCGAGATCCACCGGCTGCGGGCTGTGCGTCGCTCCTTCGGCGTGGATGGTGTGTTGGCCGCGCAGGGCGAGCAGTTCGGTGGCGGGCTGCTGGCGTAGCGAACCGTCGTCGTCGACATGGATCTCGCGGGGCAGGGTGAGGACGCCGGCCCATCCGTCCGCGACCGCCCAGGCTTCGTCGCGGGCTTCCCATGACCAGCCCCACAGCAGCCACCGGTCGCCCGGTGCACGCAGCAGGGCGGGTGCGTAGCAGTCGGGGCCGTGGTCGACCGGTACCGGTCGACCGGCCTCGAAGTGGCCGTCGTGCTCCTCGCCGATCAGGGCTGCGACGCTCTGCGGGCCGGTGGGTTCGTTCCATGCGCTGAAGATGAGGGCGCCGGGTCCGTCGGCTGCCGGGAGGTATTGGGGGCATTCCCAGCCCTCGCCGGTGAGCTGCTCGGTGCCATCAGTGGGCTCCGGATGGCGGGCCGCGAAGGGTCCACGGTACGTCCAGGTCTCCAGGTCGGGTGAGTCGTAGAGGAGGGCGGCGGCGCGGCCGTCCGCGAGGGCGGCGCCCACCAGCATCCGCCAGCCGCCGCCGTCGCCGTCCTGCCAGACGTACGGGTCGCGGTACATGGTGCAGCCCTCGGGCAGCTCGGGGATGAGCAGTTCGCCCCGCGGGCGGAAGCTCCTGCCGCCGTTGTGGGAGACGGCGCAGGTGACCGGTTGGTGCTGGAACGAGCGGTCCTCGCGGTGCGCGGAGTAGAAGGCGACGAGACGGTCGCCGTCGGAGACGGCGTTGCCGGAGAAGCAGCCGTCGAGGTCCACGCCACCCGGGGTCGGGGACAGAGCGATCGGCAGCTGCTCCCAGCTCAGCAGGTCGGGACTGCGGAAGTGGCCCCAGTGCACGTTCGCGTGGGTCGCTCCGTACGGGTTGTACTGGTAGCACACGTGGTAGTGGCCGTCGTGGAAGACCAGTCCGTTGGGGTCGTTGATCCAGTTCCGTGGCGGGCGCAGGTGGGCCACGGGGCGGTGCGGATCTCGGGGTGCGGTGGACACACGCGTGCCTTTCGGTGTTTCAGAGTGGACCCGCCCCGCCGGCCTTCGGGTTGGCGGGGCGGCGGGCCGGCGGGGCGGGGGTCTTCAAGCCCGCATGCGGGCTTCAGGTCCGGCTACGGGCTTCAGGTCCGGATACGGAAATCCGCGCTCAGCTGCTGCTCGCGTCGTGAGCTGGGGCCGACGCGGAGTGCGAACTCGCCTGGTTCGACCACGCGGCGGTTGTCGGCTGTGACGAGTGAGCACTGCGAGGCAGGGATGCCGATGCGGACGTCCAGGCTTTCGCCGGGAGGGATCTCGACCTGGGTGAAACCCTTCAGCTCCTGCCCGGCCCAGGTGACGCTGGTGGTCAGGTCGCTGATGTATGCCTGGACCGTTTCCAGGGCCGGACGGCTGCCGCTGTTGGTGAGCCGCACTGTGGCGTCGACGGTGCCGTCGGCGGGGACGTCGTGGTCGTGCACGACAAGGTCGGAGTAGGTGACGGTGGTGTAGGTGAGGCCCTCGCCGAACGCGAACAGAGGGTCCTGGGTGAGATCCGCGTAGCGGTTCCCGTGCTGGCCTCGCACCTGGTTGTAGAAGACGGGTTGCTGTCCGACGTGGCGTGCGAAGGAGACCGGGAGCCGGCCGCTGGGTTCGATGAGTCCGAGGAGGAGCTCGGCGACGGCGCGGCCACCGCACATGCCCGGGTTGAACGCCTCGACGAGTGCTGCCGCGTTCAGTGCCGAGTCCGGGAGGGTGCTCGGCTTGGACTGGGCCAGTACGACGATCATGGGTGTGCCGGTGGCGGCGACCGCGTCCAGCAGTGCGATCTGGCCGCCTTGGAGGTCGAGCGTGGCCGTGGAGCGCACCTCGCCGGCGAGGGCGATGGTGTCCCCCACGACCACGACGGCGTAGTCGGCGGCCTCTGCGGCGGCGGCGGCCTCCCGAAGTTGGGCCTGGTCGACCGGGGCGGGGGTGAAAGCGTCCGGCTGTGGTTGGCCGTCGGGCCCGAGGGACCACCCGGATTCATCGGTGGGGCTTTCTATGTCGGCACCGCGGGAGTGCGTGACGGTCCAGTCGGCCGGCACGACGGCGCGAAGGCCGTCTAGCACCGTCTCCACCAACTCCCGCGGATGTCCTTCGGGCATCCACGGGACCTGGCCGGTGGCACCCGCCCAGTCGCCGAGCATGGCTTCCGTGCTGTCGGCGTTGGGGCCGATGACCGCGATCGTCCGCGGGTTGCCTCGGCTTGCGGCTCGGCCGGTTCCGTCCGAGGTCAGCCCGCCCTCGAGGGGCAGAACCCCGTCGTTGCGCAGCAACACCAAGGAACGACGGGCGGTTTCGAGGTTGAGGTCGGCGTGGGCGCGGCATCCGATCACCTGCGCCTGCCGCTCGGGGTCGGGCGTGCGGGGGTCCTCGAAGAGCCCGAGTTCGAACTTCAGCCGCAGAACCCGCCGTACCGCGTCATCGATCTGTTTCTCCTCGACCAGGCCGCGGGCGACCGCCTCCTGTGCCCCCTCGAAGAACGCCGGCGTGGCCATGATGAGGTCGTTCCCGGAGTTGACGGCGACCGCCGCCGCCTCGACGTAGTCGGCGCAGGTCCGCTGGTCGTAGACCATCCGGCCGACGTTGTCCCAGTCGGTCACCAGTGTCCCGGTGAAGCCCCACTCGCCCTTGAGCACATCGTTGAGCAGCCACTGATTCGCGGTGATGGGCACCCCGTCGATCGACTGGTACCCGAGCATGAAGCCGCGGCAGCCGGCCCGAACCGCCTCCTCGAACGGGGGCAGGAACCACGAGCGCAGCTTGCGTGGGCTGAGGTCGGCTTCGCTGGCGTCGCGCCCGCCCAGGGTTTCGGAGTAGCCCGCGAAGTGCTTGGCGTACGCCAGCACGGCTGTCGGGTCGCCAAGCCCCTCACCCTGATAGCCACGTACCATCGCCGCTCCCAACTCACCGATCAGGAACGGATCCTCCCCGAACGTCTCGTTGATCCGGCCCCAGCGCAGGTCCCGGGTGATGCACAGCACCGGGGAGAACGTCCCGTGGATTCCGGTCGCCGCGATCTCGGTCGCGGCCGCACGGGCCACCCGCCGGAGCAGAGCGGGGTCCCAGGTGCAGGCCATGGCCAGCTGGGTCGGGAAGATGGTCGCGCCCGGCCAGAAAGAGTGGCCGTGGATGCCGTCGTCGGCCGTCAACAGCGGAATGCCGAGCCGTGTCTGCCGGGCCAGTTCCATGGCCTGCGGCATCAGGTCGGGAGACACATGCAGGACCGATCCGGCCAGCTTGACCGACACGATGTCCGCCAGGTCCCCGTGTTGTGCGTCGAGCATCAGCAACTGCCCGACCTTCTCCGGCAGCGTCATCCGCGACAGCAAGTCCTCGATCCTCGCTTGCACGGACGCTTCCGGATCCAGGTACGCGGCAGGGCGGACCGGCTGTCCCACTGTGTTCTCCAGGTGATGAGTCGTACGGGGTAAGAAAGTTGGTTGTCGAGTGTCACTTCAGGCCGGTGGTGGCGATGCCGGCCACGAACTGGCGCTGGAAGAGGAGGAACACGATCATCACCGGCAGCAGGACGACCATGGCGCCGGCGAGCAGGATGCCGAAGCGGGTGAAGGACTGTCCGCTGCTGGCCAGGGCGAGGCCGACGGGGAGGGTGTACTGGCTCTCGTTCTGGGCCACGACCAGGGGCCACAGGAAGTTGTTCCAGGAGCCGAGGAAGGTGATGATCCCGAGGGTCGCGAGGGCCGGCTTGGTCAGCGGAAGGATGATCTTCGCGAAGATGGCCAGTTCGCGGCAGCCGTCGACGCGGGCGGCGTCGATGAGTTCGTCGGGCAGGGTGGAGATGAACTGCCGCATCAGGAACACCCCGAAGGGGCCGGCCAGGAACGGCAGGATCAGTCCGAACAGGGAGCCGGTCAGCTGCATGTTGGACACCAGCACGTACAGGGGAACGAAGGTGACCAGGCCGGGGATCATGAGCGTCCCCATCACCAACAGGAAAACGGCGCGCTGTCCGCGGAACTCCAGCTTCGCCAGGGCGTATCCGAGCATCGAGCAGAAGATCAGGTTGCCCGCGGTGACGGCGAGGGCCACGATCACGGAGTTGGCGAACATGCTCGTGAAGTCGAGCGTGCTGAACAACTCGCCGTAGTTGGCGGTCGTGGGCGCCGTGGGTATCAGGACCGGCGGGACCCTGCGGATGTCGGCCTCGGGCTTGAAGGAGCCGGACAGCATCCACAGGAACGGCGCGATCATCAGCAGCAGGGCGCCGGCGAGCGGCAGATACAGCCAGGGCCGGCCCCAGGTCTGGCGGATGCGGCGGCGCCGCAGAATGCGGTCCGTGCCCGGCTTTGCCGTTGGGAGAGTGGAGAGGGTGCTCATGGGTCGTCAGTCCTTGTCTCGCAGCACGCGGAACTGCAGCACGGTCAGCGCCACGATGAGGACGAAGATGACGTAGCTGGCGGCCGACGCCATCTCGTAATTGCCGTTGCCGAACTGTTTGTAGGCGTACAACGTCGCCGAGAGGGTGGAGTCCAGCGGTCCGCCGTCGGTCATCACGAACGGTTCGTCGAAGAACTGCAGATAGCCGATGCCCGTGGTCACGGCAGTCAGCAGCAGGGCGGGACGCAGGAGCGGGAACGTGACGCTCCAGAAGCGCTGCCAGGGCCCGGCCCCGTCGAGTTCGGCCGCCTCCATCAGGGACTGGGGCACGGACTGCAGCCCGGCCAGCATGATGATCATGACCGTGCCGAGGTTGCGCCACACCGCCATCACGATCATGACGGGAAGAGCGAAGCGGGTGTCCGCCAGCCAGGCCGGGCCGTCGATCCCGAACCAGCCCAGGACAAGGTTCACCAGTCCCGCGCGAGGTTCCAGGAGCGTCTTCCACACCACGGCGACGGCCACGATGCTGGTGATCACCGGCAGGTAGAAGCCGACCCGGAAGACGGCCCGGAAGCGCCGGACACCCCGGTCGAGGGCAACCGCCGCCGCGAGCCCGGCGGCCAGCGTCAGGGGCAGGGCCACCAGGACGAACACGGCCGTGTTGCGCAGGGCCGTGAAGAACTGCTCGTCCTGGAAGAGCCGCACGTAGTTGTCGAAACCGATGAACGACACGTTCAGGGGTGTGCGCAGGTCGGCGCTGCTGGTGTCGGTCAGGCTCATCAGCAGCGACCAGACCAACGGCAGCAGCATGAAGGTCGCGAACAGCGCGAGGAAGGGCGCGGCGAGCATCCAGGCGGCCCGGGCCTGCCTGCCGCGCGCCATGCCCCGGAGCGGGAAGCGCCGACGATCGGCACTCCGCTCCGGCCCTACGGTGCTCTGCTTGTCGGTGTCGCCCCGCCCAGGGAGCGTTTTCGTGGACATGGATGTCATCCGTCCGTACGAGGGGTGCTCATGGCGGTGGCGCTCAGCGGCCGGTGCCGATGCTGGTGGCCTTGGACTGCAGCGCCTTTTGTACCTCGGCGACGGTGGCCTTGCCGAGGGCCAGCTTCTCCAGTTCGGAGTCGATGGCGTCGGCGATCTGCTGCCAGGTCGTGATGGCGGGCTGCGCCTTGCTGACCTTGAGCTGCTCGTCGAACGGCTTCATGTTCTCGTCCGCGCTCAGATTCCCGTCCGACCACGCCTGGGGCGAAGAAGGCAGGCTGCCGGTGGCCTTGACATAGGCCGCGAGGTTGGCGGGCTCGGTCAGGAACCGGGCGAACTTCCATGCCGCGTCGGGGTTCTCGGCCTCCTTGAACACCGCCAGGTCGGTGCCGCCGGCGAACCCGGCGGGCTGCTCGGAGTACGGCACCGGCATGGTCTTCCACTTGCCGTCCAGTTCCGGGGCGTCCTTATGGAAGCTGGCACCGGCCCACGCGGCCTCCTGGTAGGTGGCGATCAGCCCGTCCCGGAAGTTCTGCACGTTGTCCGACCTGTCGGTCGGCGCCAGTCCCTGCTTCGGAACGCTTGCCCAGTACTCCAGCGCCTTGGCGGCCTCGGGCGTGTCGAAGGTGAACTTCCCGGTCTTGGCGTCGTAGATGTCACCGCCCTGCTGCCAGACCATCGGCACCCAGAAAAGCCAGGAGTTGAAGCCCATCACCAGCCCGGTGGCATTGCGCAGTTTGGGGTTCTGCTTCCCGGCGGTGGCCTGGATGGCCTTGAGGTCCTTCAGGTATCCCTCCCGGTCGCCGGCCAGTTCGCCCTTGATACCGGCCTTCTCGGTGAGGTCGGCCCGGTAGTAGACCACCGTCGTGTCGGCGGTGAACGGGACGCCGTAGGAGGTGTCCTTGTACTTGGTGGTGTCCCACTGGCCGGGGTAGAAGTCCGACGACTTGATCGACGTCGGGGTGGCCTGGAAGGCGTTCATGGCGACCATCTCGGCCATCCAGGTGCTCCCGACCATGGACATGTCCGGCGTGTTTCCGCCGGCGATCGCGGTGGTCAACTTGTCGTGAGCGGCGTCCCACGGGACCGAAGTGATCTTGACGTCGGCGTCCGGGTTCTCCTGCTCGAACTTCTTGGCCAGGTCCTTCAGGGCGGGTTCGATGTCGCCCAGGTTCCACATGACCACCGTCCCCTTGGCCTTGCCCGCGCCGATCTCGGCGGGCGCGTCGTTACCGGGGCCGGAACCCTCGCTCCGGCCGCAGCCGGTGGCCACCAGGGCTGCCGTGACGGTGACGCACAGGGTCTGGACGGTTCTGACGGTGTGACGGGTGGTGATACGCATAGTGCGGCTCCTTGCCGTTGAGCGATACAGGCGCGGGGGCGAAGGGTGAGAGCGGGCGGGCGCCCGGATGGGCCGGCCCACGAGTGGAGACCGTCTGCGGTGACAGCGGCGTCGGCGGTCAGCGGCAGATCGCGGCTGAAGCGTCTGACGCGGAGCCGGTAGCGGCCGGGCGAGGTGTGCCAGGCGCACCGTTCGGTGTCCCGGATCGGGAACGCGCCGGGGGGAAGAGTGCATGTGGGCGGTGCCACCTGAACGCAGGCGCAGCCGCGAGGAGTTGTGAGGAAGGCGAGTCCGAAGAGGTTCGCCGAGGTTTCAAGGAGAGAGGTTTCAAGGAGACCGGGGGCGGTGCGTCACCGGCAACGCACCGCCCAGCTGCGAGGCGCCATCACTGGCGCATCGCGATGACGTCGCGTCAGTTCGAGCTCGGCTCTGACGTCGAGCCACGGATCACGAGGCTGGTGGGAATGATGCGCGAGGGGGCGGCCTCCGGCGATCTCCGCACGTGGTCGAGCAGCAGACGTGCCGCCGCCTCACCCATTTCCCGCATCGGCTGGCGGATGGTGGTGAGTCCCGGATAGGTGTACGACGCCAGCTCGACGTCATCGAACCCCACCACGGCGACATCCCGCGGAATCCGAAGGCCGGCCTCGTGCAAGGCCGCGAGCACGCCTGCCGCCGAGGGGTCGTTGTGCCCGAAGACCGCGTCGAACTCCACGCCGTCCGCGAGAGCTTGCGCGATCGCGTTCCGGCTGCTGTCGAACAGGAAGTCACCGCCGATGATGCTGCGTTGGCCGAGTTCGATCCCGGCCTGCGCATAGACGTCGACAAAGCCACCCAGCCGTTCCCGAGTACAGCCGTACTCATCGGGACCGGTCACCACCAGAGGTCGACGGCGGCCGAGGTCCAGCAGGTGGCGCGCCGCCTGCTCACCGCCCTCCCGGTTGGTGGTGGCCACGTAGGGGAATCCCGGCCGCTGGAAGCGGTCGTCGATCAGCACCACCGGCAGTCCGGCTTCGTGCAGTTCCGTGATGGATGCCAGGGCCCCCTCGGGCTCTATCACCAGCAGACCGTCGAACGACTTGGCAGCGACCTGCAGGCCCAGCCTGCGCAGTGACTCCTCACCGCGATTCACGGTGAGCATGCGCAGTCCGAAGCCCTCGGTCTCCAGCGTTTCGACGACCGCCTGCACTATGCCGGCCCAGGCCCAGGCCATGTCAGGGACCAGCATGCCGATCATCTGTGTCGTGCCGCGTGCGAGCCCCACTGCCCCGGCGCTCGGCACATAGCCGAGCTCCGAGATCGCCTCGCGGACCTTCAAGACGGTGTTCTCGTTGATCTCGCCCTTGGCGTTCAGCACCCGCGAGACCGTCGTCTTGCTGACCCCGGCCCGCGCGGCCACGTCGGCGATAGTGACTCCCATGTCACCTCCCCTCCCTTCCTGCAGAGGCGGAAGACGTCCTCCCGCACCGAAGGGCCGATCGTACAGAGACCCGTGCAACCGGTACCGGAAGCGGTCCCGGAACCGGTTTCGGTACCGGTTCCGGAAGTGAAGCACCGAGAGGCCCGACCGGTCAATACACCGGAAACAATTCGTTCACTGGCCGTTCTCGATCGCGACGCTGCCGCGGAAGCCGGCCGGTTCCCACCCAAGCCGCGGCCCTGACCTGCTCGTTTACCGGCTCCACCCGCCATGCACGAACCAGTTGGCGCAGTTCACGACCGCCGGCGCCGCCTGACGGACCGTAGACCCGTACCGAAGCAATCCCGCCCGCACCGTTGACGCACTGGCCGGATTGGGCTTCATAATCGGGCACTCGATGTCATCGCTGACACAAGTCAACGTTGACACCCTTGGCCGGCGGCGTGGACGTCCGCATCGGCCTGGGGTGTCACTTTTCGGTCCGTCCGCGCCTGAGCCGCAGTCACCGGTGCGCGGACGACCGCGGGACTAGGAGACACCATGAGCTCTGTACGCGTATCCCGGCATGCCCGCATGCGATTGATGGCGGCGGTGGCGACGGTCTGCGCCCTGTCCGCAGCCCCGCTCGCCCCCCATGCCGTCGCGGCCGACACCCCGACGTACACCGAGACCTACAGACCCCAGTTCCACTTCACTCCGCAGAAGAACTGGATGAACGACCCCAACGGTCTCGTGTATTACAAGGGCGAGTACCACCTCTTCTACCAGTACAACCCGAACGGGAACACCTGGGGCGACATGTCCTGGGGGCACGCGGTGAGCAAGGACCTCGTGCACTGGGAGGAGTTGCCGCTCGCCCTGTCGCACGACGACGAGGAGATGGTGTTCTCGGGCAGCGCGGTCGTCGACTGGAACAACACCACCGGGTTCGGCACGACGGAGAACCCGCCCATGGTGGCGATCTACACCAGCGCCTACAAGAACGGCGGCAAGCAGGCCCAGTCGCTCGCCTACAGCACCGACCGCGGCCGTACCTGGACCAAGTACCAGGGCAATCCCGTCATCGACATCGGCTCCGACAACTTCCGCGACCCCAAGGTCCAGTGGCACGCGCCGACCAAGAGCTGGCTGATGACGGTGTCACTGTCCGCCGAGCACAAGGTGCGGTTCTACTCGTCCAAGAACCTCAAGGACTGGGAGCTGCAAAGCGAGTTCGGTCCGGCCGGTGCGACGGGCGGCGTATGGGAATGCCCCGACCTGTTCCCCCTGGCGGTCGACGGCGACAAGAACAACATCAAGTGGGTCCTGGTCGTCAACATCAACCCCGGTGGTATCGCGGGCGGTTCGGCTGCCCAGTACTTCATCGGCGACTTCGACGGCAAGAAGTTCACCGCGGACGACAAGGGCAGCTACACACCGCCCACCGGCACGGTGGTTCAGGACTTCGAGAGCGCCGGCTTCGGTGAGTGGACGACGACCGGAACCGCGTTCGGCCAGGGACCGGCGGCCGGGGCGGTGGACGGTCAGGGGGCCGTCGCGGGCTTCGACGGCAAGGGCCTCGCCAACAGCTTCCACGGCGGTGACGGGACCACCGGCACCCTCAGCTCGCCCGAATTCACCGTCGACAGCCCCTACTTGAACTTCAAGATCGGTGGGGGGCGGCATCCGCACGAGGCCGGAACCGTCATGGACAGCACTCCGCCCGAGGGCACGGTCCTCGCCGACTTCGAAGGCGGAACGTACGGCGACTGGACGGCGACCGGTGACGCCTTCGGCACCGCACCGGCCACCGGCACGCTCCCCGGCCAGCAGGGTGTCTCCGGCTTCCTGGGGAATGGCCTGGCCAACACCTTTCTGAACGGCGACTCCAGCACCGGCACCCTCACCTCGCCCGAGTTCACCATCGACAAGAAGCACATCAACTTCCTCATCGGCGGCGGCAACCACCCGGCCGGCTCCGACAACCCCACCACTCTCGAACTCCTCGTGGACGGCCAGGTCGTCCGCAGCGCCACCGGAAAGGACGCCGAAGCGCTCAACTGGGCCTCCTGGGACGTCGGCGACCTCGCCGGCAAGAAGGCGCGGATCAGGATCGTCGACGACAACACCGGCGGCTGGGGCCACCTCAACGTCGACCACATCGTCATGTCCGACACTCAGGCCCGGCGCGTCTCCCAGGAGACTTCCGTCAACCTGCTCGTCGACGGCGAGGTCGTCCGCAGCGCGACCGGCGCCGACAGCGAGACCCTGGACTGGGCGTCCTTCGACATGCGCCCATACGTCGGCAAGAAGGCGCGGATCCAGGTCGTCGACATGAACACCGGCGGCTGGGGCCACGTCATGGCCGACCAGTTCACCGCCGCCGACAAGCCCGCCAAGTCCGTAGTGCAGCGCGCCGACTGGGCCGACTACGGCAAGGACTACTACGCGGCGGTGTCCTGGGAGAACGCGCCGGGCGGCAAGCGCTACATGATCGGCTGGATGAACAACTGGGATTACGGCCAGTCCGTCCCCACCTCCCCCTGGCGCGGCGCGCAGAGCGTTCCGAGGGAGATGGCCCTGCGCACCGTAGACGGCCAGATCCGGCTGACCAGCAAGCCGGTGGGCAGCCTGGAGTCCCTCCGCCAGAAGCGCCCGGCGGCGACCGCGTCCGGCGTCACCGTCAGGAGCACCTCCAAGCCCCTGAGCCCCGCGGCCAAGGGCAGGGCACTCGACATCGAGGCGACCTTCTCCCTCAAGGACGCCGAACGCTTCGGCCTGAAGGTACGCACCGGAGCAGGCGGTGAGGAGACCGTCATCGGATACGACACCACGACCCAGGAGCTCTACGTCGACCGCACCCGCTCCGGTGCCGGGGACTTCAACAGCACCTTCCCCGGCGTCCAGACCGCACCCCTGAAGGCCAAGAACGGCAAGGTCAGGCTGCGGATCCTCGTCGACTGGTCGTCCGTCGAGGTCTTCGGCGGCAACGGCGAGGCAGTGATCACAGACCAGATCTTCCCCGACCCCTCCAGCACCGGCGTCGAGGTCTTCGCCGAGGGCGGCACCGCCACCCTCGACCACGTGCAGGCATGGCAGCTGAAGTCCATCTGGCGGTGACGAGCCGGGGGTCCGTGCGCCGGTCGCCAGGAGCGGCTTCCGGCGCGCGGCTCTCGGCGGGGCGGGCGCCGAGGAAACGGCGTGAAAGCAATCTCCGCGGGGGCCGGCGCCCCCCTGTCCCTTCACGGTGCACGTACCCTCTGGAGGCGCGCGGTCGACCGGGGACACGCCGGGTCTGTGCCCGAGGGATTGGACGAAGGGAACGTTCCGCTGTGACGCACGCTCACGAGGAAGAAGTCCTGGCTCGGATCGCCAAAGGGCTGGTTTACACCGAGTCGGAAGCGGCCTTCCAGGCCCCTCGGCGCCGCACCGAGCAGATCTTCGAGTACAACCACACACCACCGAGCGAAACGGAGAAGCGTCGATCACTGCTCGTCGCGATCTTCGGCTCGGTCGGTGAACGCACGGTGCTGCTGCCGCCGTTCCACGCCGGGTTCGGCAGCAAGGTCCACATCGGCGACGACTTCTTCGGGAACGTGAACCTCACGTTCGTCGACGACGTGGACATCCGCATAGGCAACGGTGTCATGATCGCTCCCAGCGTGACACTGACCACGACGGGACACCCGGTGCATCCCTCACGACGCGCTGACTTCGGACGGTTCTCGGAACCGATCGTGATCGAGGACAAGGTGTGGATCGGCAGCAACGTGGTGGTCCTGCCCGGCGTTCGCATCGGATACGGGTCGGTCATCGGCGCCGGCAGCGTCGTCAGCCGCAGCATTCCCCCGATGACCGTCGCGCTCGGAACCCCTTGCCGGGTGGTCCGCTCCATCACGGACGAGGACCTCACCACACGTACCGCCGGGCCCTGACTACGGATGTGTGGCCAGCGGATCGAGGAACGTCAGTACGGAGGCGTCCTCCTCGATCAGCGGGGTGAGGGCGGTGTTGAACGGGGCGCCGTACGGGGCGGCCAGGTGTGCCTTGAAAGCGTCCTCGTCCCGGTAGACCTCGAAGATCCAGTAGGCGCGCGGGTTGGCCGCCTTGGTGTAGACGTCGAAGGCCAGGTTGCCTTCCTCTTCGCGCACCTTCAGGGCGTACTCCCGGATCAGGCGGGCGACCTCGTCCTCCGCTCCCTCTCGGGCGGTGAACTCGGCGAGCAGGGTTTTCGTCATGGGTTTCCTGTCCTTGTCAGTGGGTGGAGTCGAGGTGCCGGACGACGGCCTTGTCCGTCGCGAACTGCGCCAACTCGTCCTGCCATGGCGGGTTGGGCCCGGCAACCGAGCAGGTCAGAGCCGCGACCTTCACGGCGAACAGACAGGCTGCCTCGACATCGCCGAGACGCAGGTCCGTCAGCCTGCCGCCGAGGAATCCGTGGGTGCCGAGGTGGTGCAGCAGTCCCGCGGTGAAGGAGTCCCCTGCACCGACCGTGTCGACGACCTGCGTCGCCACCGCGGGCACCTGCACCCGTTCCCCGTCGAGTGAGGCCAGCGCGCCGTCGGCACCGCGTGTGATCACGACGAGCCGCACCCCCGCTGCGTGCCAGGTGTCGCACGCCTGCTCCGGCGGGGTGCCCGGCAGGAGCAGCTCCAGGTCGTCCTCGCTCAGCCGCAGGATGTCGGCGACGCCGCACCAGTGCGCCAGCCGGTCTCGGTAGACGTCGGGGTGCACCAGCAGCGGCCGGACGTTGGGATCGATGCTGATGGTGGCCTGGGGAGAGGCCGTTGCCAGAAACTCCTCCACCACCGCCGCACCGGGCTCACGGACCAGCGCCAGTGACCCGGTGTGCACACAGGCCGTTTCGGCCAAGTCCACCCGTGCCAATTCCTCTGGAACCCACTGCCAGTCGGCCGTGTTCTGCGCATGGAAGGAGAACGCG
This sequence comes from Streptomyces vastus, assembly GCF_039532825.1. Lineage (NCBI taxonomy): Bacteria > Bacillati > Actinomycetota > Actinomycetes > Kitasatosporales > Streptomycetaceae > Streptomyces > Streptomyces vastus. The sequence goes on along the minus strand of NZ_BAAASJ010000097.1, from coordinate 74,346 downwards.
GCCTGCCCCTGGCCGTCCAGCTCCGCCACGGCCAGCGTGCTGGGCTCGGCAGCGGCCACGGCGTACGACAGGTCCACGCCGGATGCCTCCAGGTGGGCCCGGAAGAGGCGGCCGAACACGTCGCCGGACAGCCGTGCGAGGAAGCGGGCCGGGGTTCCCAGGCGGGCCAGGGCCACCGCCGTGTTGGCGGGTCCGCCGCCCGGCAGCACCCGCAGGGCGAGTTCGTTCCGGGTACTTGCGGGTTCGGTGAACGCGTCGGCGACGCACTCTCCCAGGACGGTGATCTGATGCGGGGCCATGAGCTGCTCTTCTCTTGGAACGCGCCGGCAAAGCAGGCACGTTGCGGGCAGTCACTGAGCGGATTCGGGCGGGCGACGGCACGGGCGTTGCCGATTTGTGACGGGTACAAGGCATTGACGTTGCCTGGAGACGGAGTCCATCATCCTGGCCAAGCAGTGTCAACGATGACATAAGTCAACGATGACACCTCAGGACGGCATGCCCCGATGCCGGCCGCCCGCCCGCAATCCCGCAGGAGTAGTCCATGTCACGCATCTCTCGTCTGCCGTCCTCCTTGCTCAGAGCTGCCGCGTGCACGGGCATCGCGGCCCTCACCCTGACCGCCTGCGGATCCGGGTCCGAATCGGGCACCGCGAGCGCCGGATCGGGCAGCGTCAAGGTCGGTCTGATCACCAAGACCGACACCAACCCGTTCTTCGTGAAGATGAAGGAGGGCGCGGAGAAGGCCGCCAAGGAGAACGGTGTCGAACTGTCCACCGCGGCGGGCAAGTTCGACGGCGACAACGCCGGTCAGGTCACCGCCATCGAGAACATGGTGGCCGCCGGCGTGAAGGGCATCCTGATCACCCCGAGCGACTCCAAGGCGATCGTTCCGGCCCTCGAGAAGGCCAAGGCCAAGGGTGTCCTGGTCATCGCCCTGGACACCCCGACCGACCCGGAAGGCGCGGTCGACGCCCTCTTCGCCACCGACAACCTCAAGGCCGGCGAGCTGATCGGCGAGTACGCCAAGGCCACCATGAAGGGCAAGTCGGCCAAGATAGCCACCCTCGACCTCGCGCCGGGCGTCTCCGTCGGTGTCCAGCGGCACAACGGCTTCCTGAAGGGCTTCGGCGTCGAGGAGGGCGACCCCTCCATCGTCTGCTCCCAGGACACCGGCGGCGACCAGGCCAAGGGCCAGACCGCGATGGAGAACTGCCTGCAGAAGTCTCCCGACATCAACGTCGTCTACACCATCAACGAACCGGCCGCGCTGGGCGCGTACACCGCGCTGAAGGCCAAGGGCCGGGAGAAGGACGTCCTGATCGTCTCCGTCGACGGCGGCTGCACCGGCACCACGGCCGTCAAGGACGGCAAGATCGCCGCGACCTCGCAGCAGTACCCGCTGAAGATGGCCGCCGAGGGTGTCAAGGCCGTCGCGACGTACGCCAAGGACGGCACGAAGGCGTCGGGTTACACCGACACGGGCGTCACGCTGATCACCGACAAGGCGCAGGCCGGGGTCACCTCGAAGGACACCGCCTACGGCCTGGAGAACTGCTGGGGCTGAGCCGCCCCCTAGGACCGTACGAGACTGCCACTCCCCTCAGCGGGGCGGCCGCCCCCAGCACCTCCCCGCCCGGCGGGGGCGGCCGCCCCTCTTGTCCTGGCGACAAGGTTTTCTGTCTTCCGACAAGGACTTCGCATGACTGCCACGTCCACGCCCCCGAGCACGTCCTCGCCGTATTCGGAGCTCAAGGCACCGACCACGGTCCGCAGACTGCTCACGCAACCGACCACCGGCCCGCTGGCCGCCCTCCTCCTGGCCTGTGTCTTCTTCTCCTTCTCGACCGACCAGTTCCTCACCGGCGGGAACTTCTCGCTGATCGTGCAGCAGGTCATGGTCGTCGGCACTCTGGCCATCGGGCAGACCCTGATCATCCTCACCGCGGGCATCGACCTGTCGTGCGGTGCCGTGATGGCGTTCGGCAGCATCGTGATCGCCAAGATGGCGGCCGAGGGATCCGTGCCCCCACTCGTCGCCATCGCGCTCGGCCTGGTCGTCTGCGGCGGCTTCGGCATGCTCAACGGGGCGCTGGTGCAGAAGATCCCGCTGCCGCCGTTCATCGTCACCCTCGGCATGCTCAACGTGGCGTTCGCGCTGACCCACATCTACTCCGAGGAGCAGACGGTCACCAACCTGCCCGGCCCGCTGACGGCCCTCGGCAAGACCTTCCCGCTCGGCAAGACCGACATCACCTACGGCTCCCTGGTCACCATCGCCCTGTTCCTCCTCCTCGCCTACGCGCTGAGCAGCACCGGATGGGGCCGGCACGTCTACGCGCTGGGCAACAGCCCGGAAGCGGCGCGGCTGAACGGCATCCGCACCTCCCGGCTGACCATCGGCGTCTACACCGCTGCCGGTGTCCTCTACGGCATCGCCGCCCTGCTGCTCGTCTCCCGCACCGGAGTCGGCGACCCGCAGGCCGGGCAGACCGACAACCTCGACAGCATCACCGCCGTGGTCCTCGGCGGCACCAGCCTCTTCGGCGGACGCGGTTCGGTCCTGGGCACGTTCATCGGCGTCCTCATCGTCGGTGTCTTCCGCAATGGTCTGCAGCTGATGGGTGTCGCCTCCATCTACCAGACCCTGATCACCGGTGTCCTGGTGATCCTCGCGGTGACCGTCGACCAGATCTCCCGGAAGAAGGCCCGATGACCACCACCACTCCGACCCCCGTTCTGCAGGCACGCGGTCTGGTCAAGCGCTACGGCCACGTCACCGCCATCGACGGCGCCGACTTCGACCTGCTTCCCGGCGAGGTCCTCGCCGTCATCGGCGACAACGGAGCCGGCAAGACCAGCCTCATCAAGGCCCTCACCGGCGCGGTGGTCCCCGACGCGGGCGAGATACGGCTGGGCGGCAAACCCATCACCTTCTCCGGTCCGCAAAGTGCCCGTGCCCACGGCATCGAGACGGTCTATCAGGACCTCGCCGTGGCGGCCTCCATGGACATCGCCTCGAACATGTTCCTCGGGCGCGAACTGCGCCGCCCCGGCGTCCTCGGCAGTGTCTTCCGCATGCTGGACAAGAAGCGCATGCGTCAGGAGGCCGCCGAGCACATGGCTGACCTGAAGATCGGCCTGCGCTCGCTGACGCAGTCGGTCGAGACCCTCTCCGGTGGACAGCGGCAGGCCGTCGCGGTCGCCCGTTCCGTCGCCTGGGCCCGCAGCGTCGTCGTCATGGACGAACCCACCGCCGCCCTCGGCGTCAAGGAGTCCGGCCAGGTCCTCGACCTCATCCGCCGGGTCCGCGACAAGGGCATGCCGGTCGTCCTGATCAGCCACAACATGCCCCACGTCTTCGAGATCGCCGACCGGATCCACGTCCACCGGCTGGGCCGGCGCGCCGCCGTGATCAAGCCCTCGGACTACTCCATGGCGGAGGTCGTCGCCATCATGACCGGCGCGCTCACCGTCGACGAGGCCGGAGGTACGGTCGTAGCGGATTCCGAGGCGGCGAAGGCCGCAGGCGTCCAGGCCAACTGACGTACGGCTGAAGCACTTACAGGTTCCGGCCGCGGCCGTGGCCGGAACCGACGAGCAACAGGAGACCGTTTCCTCGATGGCAGCGAACCGCCGCCCCACTTTGGCCGACGTCGCACGAGAAGTAGGTGTCAGCGCCAAAACGGTCTCCCGTGTCCTCAACGAAGACGGACCCGTCTCGGCGCAGACGCGGGAACAGGTACTCGCGGCCGTGGCCAAGCTGGGCTTCCAGCCGAACCTCATGGCGCGCAACATCCGGGTCGGCGGTCCGGACACCACCATCGGACTGGTCATCCCCGACCTCGGCAACCCCTTCTTCGGAGCCGTGGCCCGCGGCATCGAGGACACGGTCCGAGAGCGCGGACTGACGCTGCTCATGGGCTCCTCCGCGGACGACCCCGACCGCGAACGCGCCCTGACGGCCAAGTTCCTCGCCCGGCGCGTCAGCATCCTGATCGTCGTGCCGTCAGTCGGCGCCGACCACTCCCACCTCAAGTCCCACCGTACGGCGGGGCTGCCCATCGTCTTCCTCGACCGACCAGGAGTCGGCCTGTCCACGGACAGCATCGTCAGCTCCAACCGTGCCGGGGCCCGAGACGGCGTCGCCCACCTGATCACCCACGGACACCGCCGCATCGGATTCGTCGGCGACCTGCCCGTCAAGCTGTACACCCGCCGCGAACGCTTCGCCGGCTACCGCGCGGCCCTGCAAGAGGCCGACATCCCCTACGACCGCTCGCTGGTCGCCAGCGCGCACGACCAGCAGGGGGCCGAGGCAGCGACCTCCCAACTCCTCGAACTGGCCGATCCCCCCACGGCCCTGTTCGCCGGAAACAACATCATGGGCCTCGGAATCGTCGCCGAACTCGCCCGCAGCAAGCGCAAGGACGTAGCCGTCGTCGCCTTCGACGACGTATCACTCGCCGAGGCACTGGAACCGGCCCTGACCGTCGTCGCCCAGGACCCCGAAGAAATCGGCCGCAGCGCCGCGGCCACCGCCCTGGCCCGGCTCGACGGCGACCGCTCCCGGGCTCGCACCATCACTGTTCCCACCAGGCTGATCGTCCGAGGCTCGGGGGAGCAACCCGCGCCCAAGCCGTAGGCGACACGGCCGCGGCCGGCCGGTCGTCGGCCCGTCATTCGGGGGCGGACGTCGGGAGTCGCTCTGCCGCCGTGATCACGGGGCGCGGTTCTCCGCTCTCGGCGATGCGCCGCACGAGCCGCTGCCTCAGCTCTGCCCGGACGTCCTCGTATGCCGGGTCGGCCACGAGGTTGGTCAGTTCGTCGGGGTCGGAGTGCAGGTCGTAGAGGTAGGCGTCCTGGTAGCGGTCGGCGCGCGGATCGTTCCAGGGGTCGGCGTCCGGGGCGGTCGCGGCGTACTTCCAGCGGTCCGTGCGCAGAGCTCGGCCGACCTCCGATTCGCTGACCTGGATGAGTACCTCCCGCGGCCAGTCGGGGTCTGAGCCGTGCAGCAGCGGCAGCAGGGAACGCCCTTGCATCTGTGGGGGCACGGGGATGCCCGCCGCCTGCAACAGGGTGGGCGGCAGATCGACGTGGCCGACCAGTTCCGGCAGCCTTACGCCGCCGCGCAGTCCTGGTCCGCGGAGCACGGTGGGCACGCGTACGGAGGCGTCGTGGACGCTGCGTTTGTACTCCTCGTTGCGGGTCTTGAAGTGGCAGCCGTGGTCGGAGGTGAAGAGGATGACGGTGTCGTCCAGTTCCCCGCGTCGCCGAAGGTGGGAGACGATGCGGTCGAGCACCTCGTCCAGCCGGCGCACCATTCCGTAGTAACCGGGCAGGTGCTGAGCCCAGTTGCCGCCGCCGAGGGCCGCGAGGTCGGAGGGTACCCAGGGGGCGTCGTAGCGGTCGCGGTAGCCCGTAGGAGCGGGGTAGTCGTCGCGGGAGTTCTGGTGGTGCGGCTCCAGGAACGACAGGAAGAGGAAGAACGGCCGGTCCCGGTCACCGTCCCTGCCGCGGTCACGGTCACGGTCGATGAAGTCGATCGCTGCGGTGGCGAGCGCGTCCGCGCGGTAGCCGTCGAAGTGGTGCGGGGTGCCGGTGCCGTCGTACAGCGTGGTCTCGTACGCGTCCGAGGTGAACTCGAGCAGGTTGGCGGCGAGCCAGTGCTCGTACCCGGCCCGGTCCTCCTCCGGCACCGGACCGGCCGTACGACCGCCGGCCAGGTGCCACTTGCCGATGTAGCCGGTGGCGTAGCCCGCGTCCCGGAACGCGCGGGCCAGGGTCTGGGTGTCCCGCGGGAGAGGGAGGCCGTTGCGGAAGACCCCGGTGGTGGTCGGGTACTGCCCGGTCTGGAGGCTGGCGCGCGAGGGCGCGCAGACGGGCTGACAGGTGAAGGAGCGGTCCACGCTCACTCCGTCCGCGGCGAGCCGGTCGAGGGCGGGGGTGAGGCCCAGGGGGTTCCCGTGGAGGCCGGTGGTGTCCCAGCGTTGCTGGTCGGTGAAGAAGACGAGGACGTTCGGACGGCGGGTGGGGGCGTCGGGTTCGGAAGGCCTGGCGGGGGAAGCGCTGAAGGTCATCGTGGTCCCGTTTCAGTGGTGAAGTGGTCCCGGTCCTTCATGACGTACCCCCGGCCGTTCCTGCCGACGGACGGGCCACAACCCATGGGCCACCACCCCGTACATGACAGATGTCATGAGGGCCGATGACAGACCGCACTCCCAACGGCCCCTGCACGCCGCAAGCCTGAAGTACATGGACACAGTCATCGAAACCGCCGGGCTGCGGCGGCGCTATCAGGGCTTCGAGGCCGTACGCGGCGTCGACCTCACCGTCGCCCGGGGCGAGCTCTTCGCTCTCCTCGGGACCAACGGTGCCGGCAAGACCTCCACCCTGGAGCTCCTGGAGGGCCAGGCCGCCCCCGCCGCCGGGACGGTCCGGGTGCTCGGCCGTGACCCGTACCGCGAACGCGCTGCCGTTCGCCCCCGTATCGGGGTGATGCTCCAGGAGGGCGGCTTCCCTACGGAGCTGACGGTCATGGAGACCGTACGGATGTGGGCGGGCTGCACCAGCGGTGCCCGGCCGGAGGTGGAGGCTCTGGAGCTGACCGGGCTGTCCGGGCGGGGGGCGGTACGGGTCAAGCAGCTCTCCGGCGGGGAGCGGCGTCGGCTCGATCTCGCGCTGGCGCTGCTGGGGCGGCCGGAGGTGCTCTTCCTCGACGAGCCGACGACCGGACTGGACGCGCAGTCCCGCCGCGATACCTGGGAGCTGGTCCGCGAGCTGAAGGAGCAGGGCACGACGGTGCTGCTCACCACGCACTATCTGGAGGAGGTGGAGGAGCTGGCCGACCGGCTGGCGATCATGCACGGGGGTCTGATCGCCACGTCCGGCACGGTTGCCGACGTGGTCGCCGAGCGGCCCTCCAAGATCAGCTTCGAGCTGCCCCTCGACCGCTTCCTGGGCGATCTGCCGCCGCTCGCGGCGCTGGGCGTGACCGGTCACCGGCAGTCCGGCCGGATGGTCCGGCTGCAGACCGGCGATCTTCAACGAACCGCGACAGCACTGCTGTTGTGGGCCCGCGACGAGGGCGTGGAGCTGCGCGGCCTCGACGCCCGGTCGGCAACGTTGGAGGAGGCGTTCATGGAGATCGCCAAGGGGCTGGAGAGCACGGGCCTGGCGGGCGAGGGGCTTGAGAACGACAAAGGCCTGGCGGGCAAGAGCCCGGAGCGCGAGGGGACGCGACGATGACATCAGTAGCCCGTACCGCACAAGAGCCCTTGGCCACGGCAACGGCCACGACTCCACAGCGCACCGCCGCGGCCCGTATGGCCGCCCTCGGCCGCGCCGAGCTGACGCTGCTGCTGCGCAGCAGGGCGTCCCTGGTCAACGCGGTGATCCTGCCCAGCGCGCTGGCCTTCGCGATGCGCGGCGTGGTCGACGGGCTGGACCTCGAGGGCACCGGCCTGTCGGTGGCCACCGTCATGCTGCCCGCCGCGCTGGCCAATGCGCTGTTCTTCGCCGTCTATACGAACCTGGTCGGCGTGTACGTCGTGCGCCGCGAGGGTCTCGTGCTCAAGCGGCTGCGCACCGGCGAGCTGCGTGACTGGGAGATCCTCGCCGGCGGCGCGCTCCCGGCGCTTCTGCTGGTGCTCGTACAGTCCGTGCTGCTGGGGGCCGGATTGACCGTGTTCCTGGACGCGAAGGCACCGGCCGCTTGGCACCTGGTGGTGGCGGGCCTGCTCATCGGCGTGGCGATGCTGGTCGCCGCGGCGGCGCTGACCGCGGCGTTCACCCGGACGGCGGAGAGCGCGCAGCTGACGTTCCTGCCGTTCCTGCTGGTGACCATGGCCGCCTCCGGGGTCTTCGCGCCGCGCGAGCTGCTGCCGGACGCGGCGGCCGACGTCGCCGCCTGGCTTCCGTTCTCGCCGGTGATGGACCTGCTGCGGGGCGGCTGGACGGGAGATATGGGCGCTATGGATCAACTCCGGGCGATGCTCGTGGCCTTGGCGTGGACGGGCGTGGCCGTGTATGGCGTGCAGCGGTGGTTCCGCTGGGAGCCGCGGCACTGAGCGACGCGAGTGACGACAGGAACCCGTACACCTGGCCTACGACCCGACCGGCAAGTGCCCGGCGAAGGCATGCACAGCCCGGGCCGAAAGCCGTTCGCCCAGCGGCAGTTGGAGGTCCGCTCCGCAGACTCGGACTCGCAGGAGCGGGCCCTCCATGCGTACCTGCTCGATCCGGGTGCGCGGGATGCAGTGGGTGTCCAGGCCGTGGAGGCCACCGGATCGATCGGCGTGAACGGGGTCGGCGAGGACGACGAGTTCGCGCGGTGTGAGTACGACAGCGGCGTACGCGGGCTCCGAACGCAGAGGGACCGGCAGCGGGCCGGCGACGGCGGCGGCCCGCTCGCCGTCGTTCAGGCGTGCCGTGTGCTCGGTGAGCAAGCGTCGCCATTTGTACGGGAGTCCGGCGTCCGGTACGGGAGCGTCGGGCAGGTCCAGCCCGGCGGGGGCGACGCGGCGGCGCAGGGACAGCACCAAGGGGTGCAGCTCATGCTCGGCGACCGCGTTGTAGTGGATGTTCAGGCGCGCGTCGGTGGCGAGGATCGTCAGACGGGCGTACAGCAGGACGTGCGCCGTCTGGATCGCGGCCACCTGCTCCGGACGCAGGGCCACCCGCACTCCGGGCTCGGCGGGAGCACCGACCCACAGGGCCACTCCGCCGGGCCCGAAACCGAGCACGCCGGCCGGAGTCAGCAGGTGAAGGCGGCTGCCTCCGAGACGGCCGGGCCGGGTGTGAGCGGGGACGACGAACACGTCCCGGAAGTCCCTGGCGCCGACCGTCTGGCGCAGCGCGTCGAACGCTCCGCCTGGCACGTCCTCCGCGCGGCGCGGACGGTACGGGAACCCCCGGATGCCGGTACGGGTGTGGGCGCGCGCGGTCTGTTCGTCGACCTCCTGCTCCCACGGCTCGAGAAGTTCGAGCCTCGGCCGTGCGGCGGGACGCCGTCGCAGCAGCGAGCGGGGGCTCACGGCAAGACCCGTCAGCCCGTCGATCCGCCACCCAGGGCCTCGGAACACGGCCACCTCCCGGGGGAGTTCCAGCCGGGGCGGCATCGTCCGCCAACCGGCATCCTCCACAAACCTACGACGACAGGGCGGCAGAATGACGCCCACCGGCAGGCCGTACCACGGCCGTGACCAAGTGTCCGGCGCCAGGGCCCAATTGCCCGGCGCCATCCGGCCCTTGGGCGTACGAGGACGTACGAGGAGAGGACGACGTGAGCGAGAACCAGCCCGACGGCATAGAGACCCGCATCGACACGGGGACGGCGCACAACGCCCGCGTATGGAACTACTGGCAGGGCGGCAAGGACAACTACCCCGTCGACGAGCAGGTGGGCGACCATGTCGCCGGGATGATCCCCGTCATCCGCGACATCGCCCGCGCCGACCGGGCGTTCCTGAGCCGTGCGGTGCGTCTCCTGGCCGAGGAGCGCGGCATACGCCAGTTCCTCGACATCGGCACCGGGCTGCCGGCCATGGAGAACACCCATGAGGTCGCCCAGCGGATCGCACCCGAGTCACGGATCGTGTACGTCGACAACGACCCCATCGTGCTCTCCCACGCCCGCGCCCTGCTGACCAGCACCCCCGAAGGCGCCACCGACTACATCGACGCCGATGTGCACGACCCGGACGCCATCCTGCGGATCGCGGGCGGCACCCTCGACTTCACCAAGCCGGTCGCGCTGATGCTGCTCGGCATCCTCAACTTCGTCCTCGACGATGCCGAGGCCCGGTCCATCGCGAGCCGGCTCGTGGCGGCGCTCGCCCCCGGAAGCGTTCTCGTCCTGACCCACCCCACCACGGAGCCCGAACTCGGCGGCGACCTCCAACTGGAGGCGATGGCCTTCTGGAACGCCAACGCCAAGCCGCCGGTCACCGCCCGCAGCAGGGAGGAGATCGCCACGTACTTCGACGGCCTCACACTCCTGAAGCCGGGCCTCGTCTCCTGCTCGCAGTGGCGATCGGAGCCCGGTACGGAGACCGGGGCCGTTCCCCAACTGGGAGGCGTGGCGGAGAAGGCCTGAGGTCAGGGATTTTCTGCCGTTCCACTCGGCACTGCCGTCGGCTCGACGGAGTCCGACGTCGGGGCCGAGGACGGGGCCTGGGTGGAGGTGGGGGTGGGGGTGGGAGTGGAGGTGTGAGCGGACGGAGGTGACGAGGCTTCGGAGGCGCCCGTCGGGGTCTCGATGGTGGGCTCGGGGCTGGAGGGCGCGGGTGACGGCACCGACGGGTCCGAGGGGTTCGCCGAGTCGGGCGGAGTGGACGGAGCGGCCGGGGCCGAAGGGCTTGTCGCGGGCGGTGGGGCGAGCGGGGGCGTCGGCGACGCGGGCCCGTCGGACGACCTCAGCAGCGGCAGGGCGACGAGGACGGCGACCGCGCACGAGAGACCGGCTCCGGCCGCGGCACGGAGCAGACGGCGGCGGGCCGCGCCGCGGCGGATCGCCTCGTAGCGCCCGGGGGGCGGGGCGAGGTGGTCGGAGGATGGCCGGAGGATCACCGCAAGGGGGTCGTCGGGGCCGAACTCCGGGCCGCCGTCGTCAAAGCGTGTGGTCAAGGCTTCTCCTCAGGTGGGCGCGGAGCAGTTCGCGGGCAGCGTGGAGATCGGCCTTGACGGTTCCTTCCTTGCGCCCGGTCAGTACGGACACCTCCCGGATCGGCATGTCGGCGTAGTAGTGCAGCAGGATCGGTACGCGCAGTCGTTCCGGCAACGACTGCACGAGCAGCCGGACCGTGGGGTCGGCCAGCTCCGTCTGCGGCCGGACGGCGGCTTCCGAGGTGGCCCGGCGCACGGCTCTTCGCTCGCGCTCCATTTTGCGCCAGTGGTCCCTCACAAGATTGGCCGCGGTGACGTAGAGGAACCCACGGGGTTCCTCCACGGAGGTCCACCGGGCCCAGAGCCGGGTGAACGCCTCGGAGGCGATCTCGTGCGCCGTCTCATCATCGTCGACAAGCCGCCGGCACCACCCGGCGAGACGCGGATAGAGGGCGGCGAACAACTCGGACGCGGCCTTGTCACGGGACCGTTTCAACGCTCTCCAGGGTCGTCGGAACATTCGTACGGAAAGAGCCCGGACCGGTGGCGCACGTTCCACCGCGCCCCTTCAGGGGCGCGGGGAACTGCGCGACCAGCCACAACGGACCGGCGGCCGGAACACGACCCATCGAGGGAGTCCTGGGGGCGCAGCCCCCCGTTTCGGGAAGGGGCGGGGCTGGGGTCAAAGACTCGCGGAGCGCAACACAGCGAAAACGATCACGTTGTCGCGATACCAGTCCCCACGACGCGGCCCCCCGCACGTAACGAGCCGCAACTCCGGCCGCTCGACATCGCCGTAAACGTCATCCGCAGGAAACTCCGCCTTGGCAACCGTCCGCACGGCGGTGACGCCGAACTCCGCAGCCACGCCGTTCTCCAGCCGCGCCACGATCCGGTCCCCCCGCCGCAGCCGGTCCAGGTGACGGAACACCCCGTCCCCGTACGAGCCGACCGTGACATGACCGAGGATCACGGACGGGCCGACCTGCCCCGGCGTCGGCGAGTGCCGATACCAGCCCGCCCGGTCGTCCGCCGTGATCGGCGGCACCTGCACGCTGCCGTCCTCGGCCAACCCCAGCCGCATGACCGAGGTGTCGACCCCGATGGCAGGGATCCGCAGACGCACGGGCTCCGAACGCCCAAGCGGCCGCGCCGACTTCACCTTCGAGGCGGACGGTGAAGGCGAACTGCTGGACCGCGCGCTCGTGCCCTGCCCGCCCCCGTTCCCGCTCCCGCCGCACCCCACGAGCAACGAGCCCAGCCCCACCGCGACGACCGCACGCCTGGACGGCGCCGTCATACCCCCGTCGCCCTCCGCCGACGTACGAGAAAGACCACCGCACCGCCCCCGACGAGAACCGCGGCACCGCCCCCGATCAGCGCGCCTTCACCGCCGGACTCCTCGGACCCCGGCGTCACACCGGTGTCGGGCGCCCCGCTCGGCACGACGGACACCTGACCCGAGTCCGACGTCGGCTCGGCGCTCGGGTCCAAGGGGGTCGGGGTGGAACTCTCGGCCGGTGCCTTGGAAGCGTCCTCAGTCGGGGCAGGCGTGGCCGTGGACGTCGGAGACGGCGTGTCGCTCGCCGGGGCGGAGGGAGCCGGCGTCGGGGTCCCCCCGTCGGCGAACGCGGGCACCGCGCCCCCCAGCACAGCCGTACCCACAAGTGCCATGGCGGCAAGGACAGTTCGGCGCATCAGTCGCTCTCTTTCGTCGCTCCGCCCACCCACGGATTCAGCGGGCGCGTCACGGATCGAGCGGAGAGACGAGACAGCGAGGAACCGGGTTGTAAAGAACAGGCAAAGACACCGGAGGGCTTACGGGCCTACTGCTCAGGCTTACGGCCTCAGGCCTACCGCTCAGGCCTCCTGATACCGCCGGCTCTCCAGCCGTACGTGCAGTTCCTCCTCCTGGTCCCCGGATGCCGTACTGACCTCATACACGGAGAACAGCGAATCCAGCGTGGACCGAAAGCGGTCGATCGCCCAGTAACCGCCCTGGACGTCGGCCGTGACGGACGCCGTGAGGCGGGCGGGACGGGCGCCCTCGTGCGGGTCGGCGACGTCGAACGTGCCGAGCCACACCGTCGGACGCGTCGCCGACAGCTCCTGGGGTACGTCCTCGGCGCACCGGTCGGAACTGAAGCAGGCGCACAGGGTGTCGAACACGACGCGGGCGTCTTCCTTGCTGCATCCGCTGAGTTCCACGGAGACGGTTTCCGGATGCGGTCGTTCCTTCTCCATCGTGATCGCTCCTCTCGTCACCGCACTGCAGAACCTCGGGGGCTGCGGTACCTCGGGACAGCCCGGCCAAACCATGCCCCACCCCCAGAAAACCACCATCTCCGAGGCTGAGCACTCGACGCCTGCGAACACGCCGCCCGCCCCGACCCGCCGCCACAACCCCTCAACGGCTCGAGCACCCCAGCCAGTACCCGAAACCCCGCCGGGTATGGATGAGCGCGGGCTCCTCCTGATCCACCTTGCGCCGAAGCCGCGAGACAAGCTGCTCGATCGCGTTACGGGCCCGGAACTCGCCCCAGACATGCCGGCTGATCTGCTCCTTGGACAGCACACGCTCCGGATTGACCAGCAGATGACGCAGCAGCCGGTACTCCGCGGGCGTGAGATCGAAAACCCTGTCCCCGCGCCGCGCCTGGCACGTGGCATCGTCCAGGACCAGATCCCGGTAGCAGGGCGCGCCACCCGGCCGTACGGGATTCCGGCCGCGCAGTAAAACCCGCGCCCTGGCCAGCACTTCGGCGATACGAAAGGGCTTGGTGACGTAATCCTGCTCCCCCGGCCCAAGCTCGTGAACAAGACAGTCCAGCGACTCACACGCGGTCAGAAAAAGCATCGGCGGCCGGTCCAGAGCCGCCACGCGACGCCCCCGCATGAGCCCGCCCAGATCCGGCAACGTGGCATCGAGCACCACCAGGTCGAACCGGAACTCCGCGACCAGCAAGGCGGCCTCGGCCCCCGTACCCGCCGTACCTACCCGATAGCCCGCCAACTCCAAGGTGGTCGTGAGGAGTTCCGCGGTCCCGGGATCGTCGACGACGACCAGCACATGCTGCCCGTCCCCACGAGCAGGCGACGGCTTCTCGCTGATACTCCCGTACATGGCAAGACCATCCGTGTAGGTCGTGTGCTCCTGAGGCGGCGGTACCTAGAGCTCAGCCTCCGCCCGCCCGATGAAGTCGTCGACCATCCGGTGGACGAGCGAGGCGAGCTGCCGCAACTCCTCCGGCGACCAGTCGGCGAGAGCCACCTGCATACCCCGGGCACTGGCCTCCCGGACGCGGGCGAACGCCTCCTCGCCGGCCGGCGTGAGCCGAACCTGCTGGGCCCGGCGATCGTCGGGGTCGGGGACACGGCTCGCATAGCCGACCCTCTCCAGATGCTGCACCTGCCGGGTGACGTGCGAGGCCTCCACCGACAACCGGGCCGCCAGTTCCCCGAGCCGCAGCGGCTCGCTCTCGGCGAGCTGCCTGAGGACCGCCACGGCGGCACGGTCCAGCGGCAGACCCGAGAGCGCCATGAGGCGCTCGTGCTGCCGCGCTCTGCCGGAGAGGTACGTAGCGCGGGTGAGTGCGCGCTCGATCATCATCACATCTGGCGAGACTTCACCTGCTGCGGAGGACGGTGTGGACATGCTTCGCACTTTACCAGCTAATTGCCTAACTCAAGCAAGCCGAATTCTGCAAGTTTGCTTGACTCAAGTAATTCCTACATGCTTGCCTAACTCAAGTAAGCCGCCACCCACACTCCACCTCCAGAGGAGCACGCCCATGACCAGCACCGGCCTCCAGGGACGCAGCGTCATCGTCACCGGAGCAGGCTCCGGCATCGGCCGGGCCACAGCCGTGAAGTTCGCCGAGGAGGGCGCGAGCGTCCTGGTCGCGGACGTCAACCAGGAAGGCGCCGAGCAGACCGTCAAGACGATCGAAGAAGCGGGCGGCACAGCCAAGGCTGTCATCGGCGACCTCCGCGACCAGCAGGTCATCGACGAGATCGTCGACACCGCCGTACAGGCCTTCGGCGGCCTGAACGTCCTCGTCAACAACGCCGGAATCATGGACCACATGTCGGCCGTCGGCGAGACCGAAGACGACGAGTGGGACAGCGTCATCGGGATCAACCTCACCGCGCCCTTCCGCCTGACCCGGGCCGCCCTGCCGCACCTGCTCACCGCGGGCAGCGGGGCAATAGTCTTCACCGCCTCCGAAGCTGCCCTCCGCGGCAGCGCCGCCGGAGCGGCCTACACCGCCTCCAAGCACGGCATCGTCGGCCTGACCAAATCCCTCGCCGTGATGTACCGCAAGTCCGGTATCAGGGCCAACGCCATCGCTCCCGGCGGCACCGCAACCAACCTCCGCCCCGACCTACGACCGGACGCCCACGGCCCCGCCGCACTGGGCCCCTACCTCGCCATCGGCGTCGGCGACAAGCTCGCCACGCCCGAGGAACAGGCCGCCGCCATCGTCTTCCTCGCCTCCGACGCCGCGAGCTACATCAGCGGCGCCGTCCTCCCTGTCGACAACGGCTGGTCGGCCACCTGATCCGACGGGGCCCGTACGAACCCGGGCGTGACCGGTTTCGGGTTTCGTACGAGCCCTGCCACACCCCTCGCTCAGTACTCCTGAAAGAGAGCCCTCCATGACCTCCATGACCTCCCTGACTTCCGTGACTTCCAAGACCTCCAAGACCTCCAAGACCTCCAAGACCACGATGAAGTCCGTACAGACGGGCCCCTCAGGCTCCATCGACGTGGTGAACGTCGACCGGCCCGTCCCCGGCCCAAGAGACGCACTTCTGCGGATCCGCGCCTGCGGCATCTGCGGAACCGACGTCACCTTCCTGCACATGGGCGGCATGCCGCTGGGCCCGGGCGGAGCGATGATCCCCGTACCCCTCGGCCACGAGCCGGCCGGCGAGATCGTCGAGGTCGGCGCCGAGGTCACGGACCTGAAGGTGGGCGACCGCGTCGTCGTGAACCCTCAGGGTGTCCCCTCCGGCATCATCGGCTGCGGCGGCGCACAGGGCGGCATGCGCGAATACCTGCTCATCGAGGACACCGCGCCGGGCAGGAACGTTGCGGTCATCCCCGACACCATCCCCTTCGACGTCGCCGCACTCAACGAACCCATGGCGGTCGCCCGCCACTGCGTCAACCGTTCCGAGGCCAAGCCGGCCGACAAGGTCCTCGTGTTCGGGGCCGGACCCATCGGCCTCGGCGCGGCGATCTGGCTGAAGCTGCGCGGGGTCCAGCATGTGACCGTCGCCGACGTCATCCCCGAGCGCCTCCAGACGGCCCTGGACATCGGGGCCGACGCCGTCATCGACTCCGCCAAGGAGGACGTCACCGCCCGCCTGACCGAACTGCACGGCCAGGGCGCCAACTCCCTGGGCCAGCCCCGCCCCGACACCGACATCTACATCGACGCCGCCGGAGTCGCCGCCGTCGTCAACACCGCCCTCACCTCGGCCAAGTGGGGCGCAAAGCTGGTCACCGTGGCCGTACACAAAAAGCCCGAACCGATCGACTTCGGCGCGATCCTCCGCAGCGAGATGACCATCATCGGCACCCAGGGCTACCCCACCGAGATCTTCGAGGTCACCCAGGAACTCGTGGAACACCAGGACCGCTTCGCCCGCCTGATCAGCCACCACGTCCCCTTCTCCGAGGTCGAGCGAGCCTTCGACCTCACACTGACGCCCGGGGCGGCCGAAAAGGTGGTCGTCACCTTCGACGACTAGCCGGACGAGGACGAGACGAGCACGAACGGACGCAGAGCCGGGAAGCCGTGGCCCCGCAGGTCAGAGGTGCGGGCCACGGCCCCAGGTCTGATACGCTGATCCAGCGACATCGAGCCGCCACAGCGTGAACCCCCGGTCACAAATCCCGTTGGGAGCACGCCACCCCGTGTGCGACACTGTTCGCACGCAACAGCTTGGTCCTGTGGAGCAGTTTGGAGTGCTCGCCACCCTGTCAAGGTGGAGGCCGCGGGTTCAAATCCCGTCAGGACCGCTGCAACCTCAAGGTTGCGTGGCTGGGTAGCTCAGTTGGTACGAGCGATCGCCTGAAAAGCGATAGGTCGCCGGTTCGACCCCGGCCCCAGCCACAGTCAAGGCCCCGATCTTCGGATCGGGGCCTTAATCCATTCGCCACCTCTTTTCCCGAGGTGCGATCCTGGACCCCGTATGTCTACGCACTCTGCCCCCGCCCCCGCCCTCGGTGATCTCGCCCCCCGTCTGGCTGAGCTGTCTCTGCGCGATGCGCATCGGCTCGGGCGCAGGCTGGAGGGGGCGCGCCGCATTCGTAAGGATGAGGCTCGGGCTGCCGTACTCGCCGAGATCGAGGCGGAGGTGGCCAGGGCCGAGTCGCGTATGGCTGAGCGGCAGGCGCGGGTGCCGGCCGTTTCGTATCCCGAGCAGCTGCCTGTCAGCCAGAAGAAGGACGAGATCGCGGCTGCCATCCGTGATCATCAGGTCGTGATCGTCGCCGGTGAGACGGGGTCCGGTAAGACGACGCAGATTCCCAAGATCTGTGTCGAGCTCGGTCGCGGGGTCCGGGGCATGATCGGGCATACGCAGCCCCGTCGCATCGCGGCCCGTACGGTCGCCGAGCGAGTTGCCGAGGAGTTGGACACCCCGCTGGGTGAGGCCGTGGGCTGGAAGGTCCGGTTCACGGATCAGGTGAACCAGGACTCGACGTTCATCAAGCTCATGACGGACGGCATCCTGCTCGCCGAGATCCAGACGGACCGTGAGCTGCGCGCGTACGACACGATCATCATCGACGAGGCGCACGAGCGGTCGCTGAACATCGACTTCCTGCTGGGGTATCTGGCCCAGCTGCTGCCCAAGCGGCCGGATCTGAAGGTCGTCATCACCTCGGCGACCATCGACCCGGAGCGCTTCTCCCGGCACTTCGGGGATGCCCCGATCGTCGAGGTCAGCGGCCGTACGTACCCCGTCGAGGTCCGTTATCGCCCGCTCCTCGAGGAGGACAGCGAGGACGTCGACCGGGACCAGATCACCGCGATCACCGACGCCGTCGAGGAGCTCCAGGCCGAGGGGAAGGGCGACATCCTCGTCTTCCTCTCGGGAGAGAGGGAGATCCGGGACACCGCCGATGCTCTCACCAGGAAGAACTACCGGTTCACCGAAGTACTCCCCCTCTACGCCCGCCTCTCGCACGCCGAGCAGCACCGCGTCTTCCAGCCGCACACCGGCCGCAGGATCGTGCTGGCGACCAACGTCGCGGAGACCTCGCTGACGGTCCCGGGGATCAAGTACGTCATCGATCCGGGCACCGCTCGTATCTCCAGATACAGCCACCGTACGAAGGTCCAGCGCCTCCCCATCGAGGCGATCTCGCAGGCCAGCGCCAACCAGCGCAAGGGCCGCTGCGGGCGCACCAGCGACGGCATCTGCATCCGCCTCTACAGCGAAGAGGACTTCACCGCCCGGCCGGAGTTCACGGACGCCGAGATCCTCCGTACGAACCTGGCCTCCGTCATCCTCCAGATGACCGCCGCGGGTCTTGGGGACATAGAGAAGTTCCCGTTCATCGATCCGCCGGACCACCGGAACATCCGTGACGGCGTCCAACTCCTCCAGGAACTGGGCGCGCTGGACCCCAAGCAGAAGGACGTACGCAAGCGCCTCACCGAGACCGGCCGCAAGCTGGCCCAGCTGCCCGTCGACCCCCGGCTGGCGCGGATGGTCCTGGAGGCCGACAAGAACGGCTGTGTCCGCGAGGTCATGGTGATCGCCGCCGCGCTCTCCATCCAGGACCCGCGTGAACGCCCGGCCGACAAGCAGACGCAGGCGGACCAGCAGCACGCCCGGTTCAAGGACGAGACGAGCGACTTCCTCGCCTTCCTCAACCTGTGGCGGTACATCCGCGAGCAGCAGAAGGAGCGGGGTTCGTCCTCGTTCCGCCGGATGTGCAAGCAGGAGTACCTGAACTTCCTGCGGATCCGGGAGTGGCAGGACATCTACTCCCAGCTGCGCACGGTCGCCAAGCAGATGGGCATCCATCTGAACGAGGACGACGCGCCCGACCAGCAGGTCCACGTCTCGCTCCTCGCCGGGCTGCTCTCGCACATCGGCATGAAGGACGTGAAGGAAGGCGCGAAGAACGAGTATCTGGGCGCCCGGAACGCCAAGTTCGCGATCTTCCCGGGCTCCGCACTCTTCAAGAAGCCCCCGCGTTTCGTGATGTCCGCCGAGCTCGTCGAGACGTCCCGGCTCTGGGCGCGCGTCAACGCGAAGATCGAGCCCGAGTGGGTCGAGCCCCTCGCCGGGCACCTGCTGAAGCGCACGTACAGCGAACCGCACTGGGAGAAGGACCAGGCGGCGGTGATGGCGTACGAGAAGGTCACGCTGTACGGCGTACCGATCATCGCGCAGCGGAAGGTCAACTACGGGCGCATCGACCCGGAGACGTCCCGCGATCTTTTCATTCGCAACGCGCTCGTCGAGGGCGACTGGCGCACGCACCACAAGTTCTTCGCCGACAACCGCAAACTCCTCACCGAGGTCGAGGAGTTGGAGCACCGCGCGCGACGCCGGGACATCCTGGTCGACGACGACACACTCTTCGACTTCTACGACCAGCGGGTGCCCGAACACGTCGTGTCGGGCGCGCACTTCGACTCCTGGTGGAAGCACAAGCGGACCATCGAAGGCGCAGAGCCCGAACTGCTCGACTTCGAGCGGTCGATGCTCATCAATGAGCGCGCCGGCGATGTCAGCAAGGACGACTACCCCGACTCATGGCGGCAGGGACGGCTCAAGTTCCGCGTGACGTACCAGTTCGAGCCGGGGGCCGACGCGGACGGCGTGACCGTGCACATTCCGCTCCAGGTCCTCAACCAGGTCACGGACGAGGGCTTCGACTGGCAGATCCCGGGGCTCAGGGAAGAGGTCGTCACGGAGCTGATCCGGTCCCTCCCGAAGCCGATCCGGCGGAATTACGTCCCTGCCCCCAACTTCGCGCAGAAGTTCCTGGACCGGGCCGTACCCCTCCAGGAGCCGGTGACGACGACGATGGCGCGCGAACTGAAGCGCATGGTCGGCGTGCCCCTCACCGCCGACGACTTCGACTGGTCGAAGGTCCCCGACCATCTCCGCATCACCTTCCGGATCGTCGACGAGCGGCGGCGCAAGCTGGCCGAGGACAAGGACCTGGAGGCACTGAAGCTGCGCCTGAAGCCGAAGGCACGGCAGGCGATCTCACAGGCGGCAGCGGCCACGGCCGAACGCACGGGCGGGGAGTCCCTGGAGCGCAAGGGCCTCACGGACTGGACGATCGGCTCGCTCACCCGCGTCTTCGAGACGCGTCGCGCCGGCCAGCCGGTGAAGGCGTACCCGGCGCTCGTCGACGACGGCGACACCGTCTCCGTACGCCTCTTCGACACCGAGGCGGAGCAGCAGCAGGCGATGTGGATTGGCACGCGGCGGCTGATCCTGCTGGGGATCCCGGTGAACCCGGCCAAGTTCGCGTCGGAGAAACTCACCAACCCGCAGAAGCTGGCGCTTTCGGCGAACCCGCACGGATCGATCCAGGCGCTGTTCGACGACTGCGCGACGGCTGCCGCCGACAAGCTGATCGGGGACTTCGGGGGGCCGGCCTGGGACGAAGAGTCGTATCGGAAGCTGTACGACAAGGTGCGGGCCGAGATCGTGGACACGACGGTCCGTACGGTCGACCAGGTCCAGCAGGTCCTTGCCGCCTGGCAGGCGTGTGAGCGGCGCCTGAAGTCCGTACGGAGTCCTGCGTTGCTCGCGAACCTCAGGGACGTACGGGCGCAGCTGGACGCCCTGGTGAAGCCGGGCTTCGTGACGGCCGCGGGTCTTCGCCGCCTGCCGGATCTGATGCGGTATCTGGTGGCCGCGGACCGGCGTCTCCAGCAGATGCCGACGAACGTCCAGCGGGACACGACGCGTATGGCGAAGGTCCATGAGATGCAGGACGAGTACGCCTGGCTTCTTGAGCAGATGCCTGCGGGGCGGCCCGTTCCTCAACAGGTCCTGGACATCCGGTGGATGATCGAGGAGCTGCGGGTCAGCTACTTCGCTCACGCGCTGGGCACGGCTTATCCCGTCTCGGACAAGCGGATCGTGAAGGCCATCGATGCGGCAGTTCCGTGACGGTGTCTGTGCGTTGGGTGAGTTCGACCCTTGGGGCTCTGCTCCTGTAGAGTCTCTTCTCGCAGCGCAACGCGACAATCGCTCTGCGAAACCAGGTCCTGTGGAGCAGTTTGGAGTGCTCGCCACCCTGTCAAGGTGGAGGCCGCGGGTTCAAATCCCGTCAGGACCGCCAGTTGTAGGGGCCCGCATCCGGTAAGGGTGCGGGTCTCTTTGCGTGGGGTTCCTTTCCTCAGCCCCGCCCCTTCCCGAAACTGGGGGCTGCGCCCCAGGCCCGCCTTGCCTCCGGCGGGGGTGGGTGGGGTTCGTGGGCGGATGGGGCGCCTGGCGGGGAACGAGCCCGCTCCCCCATTGACGGCGTCACATTCCGCCGGTACTCAAACACCAAGGGCAACCGACCCCTTGGAGGTGGCGTATGACCGCGTTCGCCCGGCACGAGACGCGGGCTCTGCTTCGCGCCCATCTGCAGGCAGCCTCCGGGTACCGGCATCTGACCCGGCACTGCCCGATCTGCCACCGTCTCCAGAACCTGGCCATGGCCATGGAGCTCGCTCCGGACGACGCGGACACACCGGACGGTGTAGCGGAGGACGAAAGCCCCGCAACGGCATGAGCTCCCCCCTCTACCGCAGGTAACACACCCTCAACAAGGCCCCCGGTGTGTGACGGGTGTCACTGCATAGGTTTTCAAATCGGCGGTACTTACCCGTCACCTACAACCGGTCAATTTAATATGTGCAATTGCACCCCACCCCCGGAGCGGCCCCGAAACCGGATCCAAACCGGCCCCAAGCGGCATCGCAGACCGCTCAGATACCACACAGACACCCCACAACCGCTCACACCCCGTCAGGGATCCCGCACAAAAAAGATCGCGCTGGACCCGGCGGAGTCCAGCGCGATCGACGACGCACCCTTGTTGCTTGAGGTTCTGGCTCGGGCGTGGGCTCTGTTGGGGCAGAACCCGCGTCGCTTGGAGCTTTGGTCGAGCAGTCCGGCACATTGGGGGAACCTGCCGAAATGCCCTGCTATGCAGTTGTTCAGGCTTCGCTACGCTGCTGCGGGATGCCCGCGAGCAACGCGCGGACCTCAGCTTCGCGGTAGCGGCGATGCCCGCCGAGCGTACGGATCGACGTGAGCTTGCCTGCCTTCGCCCACCGTGTGACCGTCTTCGGGTCAACACGGAACATCGTGGCGACCTCAGCGGGGGTCAGCAGCGGCTCGGCATCAGGGGTGCGA
The DNA here is from genome assembly GCF_039532825.1 of Streptomyces vastus. Taxonomy (NCBI): domain Bacteria; kingdom Bacillati; phylum Actinomycetota; class Actinomycetes; order Kitasatosporales; family Streptomycetaceae; genus Streptomyces; species Streptomyces vastus. Next base: position 52,341 of record NZ_BAAASJ010000097.1, on the reverse strand, counting down.
GCGGTCATGAGCGGCCTCCTCGGGAGAACCGAACCTTCTCGGTTCTTTCCTCTAAATTCTGCACCTTGACCCGCGTTGCCCGAAATGGCGGACGCGGGTCGAGTCGGTTATAGGACGAACGGCTTGTCCTCGGCACTACAACTACACCATCTGTCCAGCCGCGTCGGCCAAACCGATGGAATTGCCCTCCCAGGTGTTCATCAGCGACGGAAGCCGATGGACCATGCCATAGCGGACAGTCACGCCACTGTGACGATCAGTCACAGGGCGATCAGGAGTCACGAGACCCCCCATAGCGTGCAATGCTGAGATTCCACCCATACATGGGTAGATGGAGTCCTCCCCGGACTCCTTGTCCTATTTTGACATGAGGAGGGGCGTCTGGTGCAAGGTCCGCGTTAGTGCCATCCGTCACCCTTACCCACAAAGTCCTGATGGTGACTTACGTCCCGTCAGTTCGCCGAACGGCGATCCCGGACCGCCCGCCAGCGTTCGACCAGCCGGCCGTACGCCTCCCCGGCCCCGACCCCGTCGCCCGTACGCAGCGCCTCGATCCCCTCGGCCACATCCGCCGCCGAATGGTCGCCGTCCAGCTGCTCGGCGGGCAGGACGTGCACCAGGCCGCCGTAGTCCAGCTCCACCAGCGAGCGTGGATGGAACTCCTCCAGCCAGCGCCCCACATCGACAAGCCCGTCGATCAGCGGCCCTTCGTCGATGGCGTCCTTGAGCGCCTTCAGCCCCCGCGCCACCCGCCGCCGCGCCTGCACCATGGGCGTCCGGTAGCGCAGTACGGGCGCGTCCTCGTCCGAGCCCTTGTCGTACTCGCGCTCCTCGTCGGCGACCAGCACGAACCAGTTCAGCGGTACGTGCCAGGTCGAGGTGCGGATCCAGGGGCGGGCGTCGGGGTTGCGGCTCAGCCAGCGCTCGTAGTCCTGGGAGGTCTGTCGGCGTACGACCGGGGGCAGCACCGCGTCCAGGACCGGCCCCGGCAGCTCCTCGGCCAGCTCTCCCAGGGCCTGCCAGCCACGCAGCCGGGTGCGCCAGGGGCACACGCACAGCACACCGTCCACGTCCGCGACGAACGCGTCGCCGCTCTCGTGCACGGGCACCGGGATCGGTGGCGTGGGCAGCAAGTCGGCCAGTGAGCGTCGCAGTTCGTCCTGGTACGAGGGCCGGTCGGGGCGGCTCGCGTACCGCGCCCAGTGGCCGCGCTCCGGTTCCGGGAAGGCGGCCAGCGGTTCGTACACGCGCAGATAGGCCGCGTACGGGACGATCACCGAGGACACCTTGGGCACGCTTGCTCCCTCCCCCGCGGACCTGACGGAAAACCCTCGAAACCCCCGCGCGGGGCCGCGGGGACACACTGCACAGCGTCCGATGCCACAACGTGACCGTACTCCGGGAGAAGGTGATCCTGAGCACCGCACCAGTGGCGGGTACGCGGAAGCTCTAATCTCAATGTCACGGAACCCGCCATCCTTACGGGCCCCGCCCCAGAACCGCCGCTACTTACCCAGGAGTCACCACCGTGACCGACGTAACCAACGGCGTCCTGCACACCCTGTTCCACTCGGATCAGGGAGGTCATGAGCAAGTCGTGCTCTGCCAGGACCGCGCCAGTGGCCTCAAGGCCGTCATCGCCATCCACTCGACCGCCCTGGGCCCCGCCCTCGGCGGCACGCGCTTCTACCCCTACGCGAGCGAGGAAGAGGCCGTCGCCGACGCGCTGAACCTGTCGCGCGGGATGTCGTACAAGAACGCCATGGCCGGGCTCGACCACGGCGGCGGCAAGGCTGTGATCATCGGGGAGCCCGAGAAGATCAAGACCGAGCAGCTACTGCTCGCGTACGGCCGGTTCGTGGCCTCGCTCGGCGGTCGGTACGTCACGGCGTGCGACGTCGGCACGTACGTGGCCGACATGGACGTCGTGGCCCAGGAGTGCCGCTGGACGACCGGCCGCTCCCCGGAGAAGGGCGGAGCAGGCGACTCCTCCGTACTGACCGCGTACGGCGTCTACCAGGGCATGCGGGCCTCGGCCCAGCACCTGTGGGGCGACCCCTCGCTGCGGGCCCGCCGGATCGGCATCGCCGGCGTCGGCAAGGTGGGCCGCCACCTGGTGGAACACCTCGTGGCGGAGCGCGCCGAGGTCTTCGTCACGGACGTACGCGAGGAGGCCGTACGGCGGATCACCGAGCGGCACCGGGACGTACTGGCCGTCAAGGACACCGACGAACTGATCCGCGTCGACGGCCTCGACATCTACGCCCCCTGCGCGCTGGGCGGGGCCCTGGACGACGACTCCGTGCCGGCCCTCACCGCGAGGATCGTGTGCGGTGCCGCCAACAACCAGCTCGCGCACCCGGGCGTCGAGAAGGACATCGCCGACCGCGGGATCCTGTACGCGCCGGACTACGTCGTGAACGCAGGCGGTGTCATCCAGGTCGCCGACGAGCTCCATGGCTTCGACTTCGAGCGGTGCAAGGCGAAGGCCGCGAAGATCTACGACACCACGTTGGCGATCTTCGCACGCGCGAAGGAAGACGGGATTCCGCCGGCCGCGGCGGCCGACCGGATCGCCGAGCAGCGGATGGCGGAGGCGCGGCGCCACTGAGGCCGCGGCGGAGCCCGGGCCTCCGGCGGGTACCCGCCGACGGGCGTTGGAGATTACTCTCACGTTCGTCGGCGGGTCGTACGTCCAGAAGAGGTTAAAATCGCGGTTGACCAGCGGGGACAGGGCTCCCCGAGGGTCCTGGGCGGCGGCACGTCCTGCGGGCGACGTACCGTATGGGCGTGGGCTCAGGTACCGTGGAAGCCCTACGGACCGGTCTCTCTGCGGAGAGCCCGTTCCAGATCATGAACGCGTGTCAAGACTCTGGGGCCGTCGAGCCCCGTCACCGAGGGGGTCGAGCCATGGGGCGCGGCCGGGCCAAGGCCAAGCAGACGAAGGTCGCCCGCCAGCTGAAGTACAACAGCGGCGGGACTGACCTGTCGCGTCTGGCCAGTGAGCTGGGCGCTTCGACTTCGAGCCAACCGCCGAACGGCGAGCCGTTCGAGGATGACGAAGACGATGACCCGTACGCCCAGTACGCGGATCTGTACAACGACGACGATGAGGACGAGGACGACGAGTCCGGTCCTTCGTCGCAACAGCAGCGTCGCGGCGCTTGACTGTCTTAGCAGCGCTTCACCCGGTCCGGAGCGGATAACGCACCGGACCGGGTTTTGTGCATGGCGCTCCGCTGGGTTCGGAGCTGCGGGTTCGTTGTGGCTGGTCGCGCCCACGCGGCGGAGCCGCACAGTGATACTGCCCCGCGCCCCTATGAGGGGCGCGGTAACCGCACCGGACTTCAGCCAGTACGATTACGCAGCGTAGTCGCCGGTGAGCTCCGCGCCCGTCTCGTGGTCGCCTCGGTCGGTGATCTCGCCTGCCACCCAGGCGTCCACCCCGCGGTCGGCCAGTGTGGCCAGTGCCACGTCTGCCGACTCCTCGGGGACGATCACGATCATGCCCACGCCCATGTTCAGGGTCTTTTCCAGCTCCAGGCGGTCGACCTGGCCGGTCGTACCGACCAGGTCGAAGACCGGGGCGGGGGTCCAGGTGGTGCGGTCCACCCTTGCGTGCAGGGCGTCGGGGATCACTCGGGCCAGGTTGGCCGCCAGCCCGCCGCCGGTGACGTGTGAGAAGGCGTGGACCTCGGTCGTACGGGTCAGGGCCAGGCAGTCCAGGGAGTAGATCTTGGTGGGCTCCAGGAGCTCCTCGCCGAGGGTGCGGCCGAAGTCCTCGATGTGCTGGTCGAGGCTGAGCCCGGCGCGGTCGAAGAGGACGTGACGGACGAGCGAGTACCCGTTCGAGTGAAGGCCGGAGGAGGCCATGGCGATGACCGCGTCCCCCTTGCGGATGCGATCGGCGCCAAGGAGCCGGTCGGCTTCGACCACTCCGGTGCCGGCGCCCGCGACGTCGAAGTCGTCCGGGCCGAGAAGCCCGGGGTGCTCGGCCGTCTCACCGCCGACGAGGGCGCAGCCCGCAAGTACGCAGCCCTCGGCGATGCCCTTCACGATGGCGGCGACGCGCTCGGGGTGGACCTTGCCGACGCAGATGTAGTCGGTCATGAAGAGCGGCTCCGCGCCGCACACCACGATGTCGTCCATGACCATGGCGACTAGGTCGTGGCCGATGCTGTCGTACACACCGAGCTGCCGGGCGAGGTCGACCTTCGTACCGACGCCGTCCGTGGCGGAGGCAAGCAGCGGGCGCTCGTAGCGCTTGAGGGCGGAGGCGTCGAAGAGGCCGGCGAAGCCGCCGAGGCCGCCGAGGACCTCGGGGCGCTGCGTCTTCTTCACCCACTCCTTCATGAGCTCCACGGCGCGGTCGCCCGCTTCGATGTCGACGCCGGCGGCCGCGTAGGAAGCACCAGCGGTGCCCGGCGACGAAGTCGACTGATCAGATGCAGCAGACATTGCCTGAGAACCTTCGGGTTGGTTGGTACGGGGCTTACGGGCGACGGATCGCGTCGGCCGCGGCCGTGGCCGCCGGGCCCGCCGCCAGCTCCGTCTCCAGGAGCTGCTTGCCGAGCAGTTCGGGGTCCGGGAGGTCCATCGGGTACTCGCCGTCGAAGCAGGCGCGGCAGAGGTTCGGTTTGGCGATGGTGGTCGCCTCGATCATGCCGTCGATGGAGATGTACGCCAGGGAGTCGGCGCTCAGGGACTTGCCGATCTCGTCGACCGTCATGCCGTTGGCGATCAGCTCGGCGCGGGTGGCGAAGTCGATACCGAAGAAGCAGGGCCACTTCACGGGCGGCGAGGAGATCCGGATGTGGACCTCGGCCGCGCCCGCCTCGCGCAGCATCCGTACGAGCGCGCGCTGCGTGTTGCCGCGCACGATCGAGTCGTCCACGACGACCAGGCGCTTGCCCTTGATGACTTCCTTGAGGGGATTCAGCTTCAGGCGGATGCCCAGCTGGCGGATGGTCTGTGAAGGTTGGATGAAGGTGCGGCCGACGTACGCGTTCTTCACCAGACCGGCACCGAAGGGGATACCGGAGGCCTCCGCGTAACCGATCGCGGCGGGCGTGCCGGACTCCGGAGTCGCTATGACGAGGTCGGCTTCGACGGGGGCTTCCTTGGCGAGCCTGCGGCCCATCTCGACGCGCGAGAGGTATACGTTCCGGCCGGCTATGTCGGTGTCCGGGCGGGCCAGATAGACGTACTCGAAGACACAGCCCTTGGGCTTCGCTTCCGCGAATCGCGAGGAGCGCAGACCGTTCTCGTCGATGGCGACGAACTCGCCCGGCTCGATCTCGCGTACGAAGCTGGCGCCGCAGATGTCGAGGGCGGCGGACTCGGAGGCGACCACCCAGCCACGCTCCAGGCGACCCAGGACCAGCGGGCGGATGCCCTGCGGGTCACGGGCCGCGTACAGCGTGTGCTCGTCCATGAAGGTGAGGCTGAAGGCGCCCTTGACCTGCGGGAGAACCTTGGCGCAGGCCTCCTCGATGGTCAGCGGCTTGCCGTCCTCGTCGACCTGGGCGGCGAGGAGCGCCGTGAGCAGGTCGGTGTCGTTGGTGGCCGCCACACGCGGAGTGCGGCCCTCCTGCTTGGGCAGGTCGGCGACCATCTCGGCGAGCTGGGCCGTGTTGACCAGGTTGCCGTTGTGGCCGAGCGCGATGGAGCCGTGCGCCGTGGCACGGAACGTGGGCTGGGCGTTCTCCCACACCGAGGCGCCGGTGGTCGAATAGCGGGCGTGACCGACCGCGATATGGCCCTGGAGGGAGCCGAGTGCGGCCTCGTCGAAGACCTGGGACACCAGGCCCATGTCCTTGAAGACGAGGATCTTGGAGCCGTTGCTGACCGCGATTCCCGCGGATTCCTGGCCCCGATGCTGGAGGGCGTAGAGCCCGAAGTAAGTGAGCTTGGCGACCTCTTCACCGGGAGCCCAGACTCCGAAGACGCCGCAAGCGTCCTGGGGGCCTTTCTCGCCGGGGAGCAGATCATGACTGAGTCGACCGTCACCACGTGGCACGCCACCGAGTGTAGGCGAGGTCGGCCGCTGGTCCGAATGGGCGATTCGGGCTCGTTGTGGATCACTTGGCGGCGACGGCTTCGAAGCCGCTGCCGTTTTCGCTGGTCAGGGTGAGGGTGCGGTGCTTCAGCTCATAGGTGGCCTTGCCGTTGAAGAGCTTCAGCAGGGCCTTTTCGGTGTCCATGAGTGAGGGGGAGCACATCATGCGGGTGGTGGATGGGGACCCCAGAGTGATCTGCCCGTCGCTGACCGTCGCCTTTGCCGACACCTTGTTGCAGCCCAGCTGACCGTGGACGGTGCCCTTGCCGTCGAAGGTGAGGTGGACCTTGCCCTCCGCTTCGGAGGCCAGCGCGCTGACCGTGCCGCCCTTGTTGACGCTGCCGGTGACGTTCCACTTCGTGCCCTCGAGCTTGGCCGGTTTCTGGGCGGTGAGCTTCACCGTGTGCCCGTCCTTGGTGGTGAGCGTCAGCTTGTCGCCGTCGACCTTGGTGGTGATCGTGCTCTCGGAGAGCGTCTCGGCCATCTTGGACTCGAACTCCATGGGCTTCTCGCCGCAGGCCATCTTGGTCTGCAGGGTGTCCGAGCCGACCTTCATCGTGTCGCCCTGCATCTCGGCGGTCGCCCCGAAGTGGTTGCAGCCGTAGTTGCCGCCCACCTTGCCGTCCTCGCCGAATTCGATGTGGGCGTCGGCCGGGGCGTCGTACGTGGTGCCCCCGACGTTCACGCTGTCCACTTTCCAGTGCTTGCCGGTGATCTTCGTCTGCTGTCCGGCGCCGACGGACGCGGATCCGTCGTCACCCTTCTCCGTACCGCAGGCCGCGGTGGCGAGCAGGCCGGTGACCGCCAGGACGCTGAGAGTAAGCCGTTGCGTTCGCATGTCGCTGTGACGGGACGGGTGGGGTTGTTGGTTCCCTTCCATTTTCGCTCAACTTCCCGTCCCTCCCCGGCCGCTCAGCCCATCAGCGGGAGCAGTCCGCCCAGGTCGGCCCGCTCGCCGCTGGCGCTGACCTTGGCGTCGGCAAGGGCCGTACGCCATTCCGTACGCCCGGTCGCGAGGCGGATCCAGGTCAGCGGGTCGGTCTCCACGACGTTCGGCGGGGTTCCGCGGGTGTGCCGGGGACCCTCGACGCACTGCACGACCGCGAACGGCGGAACGCGGACCTCGGTGGAGGCGCCGGGCGCCTTCACGGCGAGCGCGTCGGCGAGCAGCCGGGTGCAGGCGGCGAGGCTCTGACGGTCGTACGGGATGTCCAGGCCGGGCACGGCGGCGTTCAGGTCGTCGGTGTGGACGACCAGTTCGATGGTGCGGGTGACCAGGTAGTCGGCGAGGGTCATGAAGCCGGGCCGGGTGGCGAGCAGCCGCTCGCCCGGTGTGACGGCCAGCCGCTCGGACAGCCGCTGCTCGGTGCGGGCGTACAGCGCGTCGAGGTCCTGGTGCTCACGGGCGAAGTCGCGGGTGCGGTCGGCGTTGGCGGCGGCAAGCGCGGGGTCGACGGTCGCGGACGGCCAGTCCAGCAGGGCGAGTTCGGCCTTCGCCGGCGGCTCCAGGTCGATGGTCCGGCTGACGCTTTCGACGGCCACGGCGATATGGGCGGCCAGTTCTCGTACGGTCCAGTCGCCGAGGCGCGTGGGTTGCGTGAGCTGCTCGGGGGTGAGGGTGCGGACGGCTGCCCGTACGTTCCCGAACTGGGCCAGTACGGCGGCGCGGATCTTGACGGGGTCGTATGTACGGGTGCGCTTCTTGGCCGGCGGCATGGCCATCACCCTAGGCGTGGGAGTCCGCGGCGGCGGGTGCTTCGAAGATCTCTCCATTGCGGGGCACGCCGATGCCGTGCCAGCGGAAGGGGATCCCGCGGGCGGTGTCCGGGTCGGGGCCGTCCATCAGCTGGAAGTGGAGGTGGGGCTCGGTGGAGTTGCCGGAGTTGCCGCAGCGGGCGAGCGGCTGTCCGGCACGCACCCGGTCGCCCTCGCGAACGGTGAGGGAGCCGCGCTGCAGGTGGGCGTACAGGGCGTAGGTGCCGTCGCCGAGGTCGAGGACGACGTGGTTGCCGACGACCCGCTTGACTCCGGACAAGTCGCGCACGGATGCCTCCAGGATCATCAGGTACAGCAGCGCGGGCAGCGACGTACGGCTCAGGTGGTCGCGCTGCCGGTCGGTGGCCCGTACGACCGTGCCGTCGGCCACCGCGAGGAGCGGGGCGCCGAAGGCAGGGAAGGCGCTGTTGCGGCGGGCGAGCGGCCACAGCCAGCGGAAGCCCGGTCGGGTGCCCGGCTCGGGCTCGGCGACGATATCGATGGCGTATGTCTGGCCGTAGGCGTGGGTGCCATGGCTCGGAGTACGGTCGGCCGGGCTGTTCTGCGCCGACCAGCGGCCGGTGACGGGCGGGGCTACCTCGACCGGTTCCCGGGCCACGCGGGGACTGTCCGGGGCACCGCCCCACCTGTGGACCACGATGACGATCACGTAGGACAGGGCGATCGGCAGGAAGTTCCACCACCACGGATAACCGAGGTCCAGCGAGAAGTGGGCGATCACCAGGCCCACGAAGGTCAGCTGCAGAACTCGGTAGGCGATCTTGGTGAGTTTGCGTCCGGACATCGTTCCCCCCTTGTGCGTGTCTGTGTGTCAGGGCCGGGCCGTCGACAGCGCCACCAGCAGCGGTACGACCCGCCCCGGCGGCACCTCGTAACGGCCCCGCCCGGTGGTGTGCAGCCAGCCCGCGCCGGTCAGTTGGCGCAGGTGGTGGTAGATCTGGCCGGTCGTGCCGACCTCGTCCAGCTCGGCGAGTTCGGCCGCGGTGCGGCGACCGCCGAGGATCTCGCGGAGCAGCCGCAGCCGGACCGGGTGGCCGAGCGCCGCGAACGTCTCGGCGGCGTCGGTCCAGTCGCCGTCGAGCAGCGCCTCGGTCAACGTGCCGCGCTGCCAGGCGTACTGCTCGCCCGTCGGCAGCCGTACCGCACCGGTGAACAGGACGCCGCCATCGGCCGCTCCCAACTCGCTGAGCTGCTCCTTCAGCCCTTCGAGGGCCCAGAAGTCGCCCTCACCCAGGCGTGGAGCGGGCCGGTCCGCGGCTTCCAGTGCCGCCAGCCGGCGTTCGAGGTCGGCAACGCGTTGTTCCAGTTCCATTCCACTCCTCCGATATTACGGAAGTACGTAATCACGTGCAAGCGGTTCCTGGACATACCGAAGGCCCCACCCGGACTCGGTCAAGTTCGGGCGGGGCCTTCAGGGGCGTACGGGATATCAGGCAAGCATCGCCGGGATCGTCCCCTCGTGCGCCTCGCGCAGCTCGGCCAGGGTGAGCGTGAACTCGCCCTGGATCTCGACCACGTCACCGTCCACGACACCGATACGGGTGACGGGCAGGCCCCGGGCGCCGCACATGTCGTTGAAGCGGAGCTCCTCGGAGCGCGGTACGGCGACGACCGCACGGCCCGCCGACTCCGACAGGAGGAAGGTGAACGCGTCCAGGCCGTCCGGGACGATCAGGCGTGCGCCCTTCCCACCCAGCAGCGCCGACTCGACGACCGCCTGGATCAGGCCGCCGTCGGACAGGTCGTGCGCGGAGTCGATCATGCCGTCGCGGGAGGCGGAGATCAGGATCTCGGCCAGCAGCCGCTCGCGCTCCAGGTCCACCTGGGGCGGCAGCCCGCCGAGGTGGTCATGGACCACCTGTGACCAGGCCGAACCGCCGAACTCCTCACGGGTGTCGCCGAGGAGGTACAGCAGCTGGCCCTCTTCCTGGAAGGCGACCGGCGTACGGCGGGCGACGTCGTCGATCACGCCGAGTACGGCCACGACCGGGGTCGGGTGGATGGCCGCCTCGCCCGTCTGGTTGTAGAGCGAGACGTTGCCGCCGGTCACCGGGGTGCCCAACTGCTGGCAGGCATCCGCCAGTCCGCGGATGGCCTCGGCGAACTGCCACATCACCGCCGGGTCTTCGGGCGAGCCGAAGTTCAGGCAGTCGGAGACGGCGAGCGGCTTGGCGCCGGTGGTGGCGACATTGCGGTACGCCTCCGCGAGCGCCAACTGTGCGCCCGCGTACGGGTCGAGCTTCGCGTACCGCCCGTTGCCGTCCGTGGCGATCGCGACGCCCAGCCCGGAGGCCTCGTCGATACGGATCATGCCCGAGTCCTCGGGCTGGGCCAGCACCGTGTTGCCCTGAACGAAGTGGTCGTACTGGGAGGTGATCCAGGACTTGGAGGCCTGATTGGGGGAGGCCACCAGCTTCAGGACCTGGTCCTTGAGCTCGTCCGGACCGCCCGGTCGCGGAAGCTTGTTGGCGTCGTCCGCCTGGAGGGCGTCCTGCCAGGACGGACGGGCATACGGGCGCTCGTAGACCGGACCGTCGTGCGCGACCGTGCGCGGGTCGACGTCGACGATCTTGCCGCCGTGCCAGTAGATCTCGAGCCGGTCGCCGTCCGTCACCTCACCGATGACGGTCGCGATGACATCCCACTTGTCGCAGATCTCCAGGAACCGGTCGACCTTCTCCGGCTCCACGACCGCGCACATGCGTTCCTGCGACTCGCTCATGAGGATTTCCTCGGGCGAGAGGGTCGAGTCACGCAGCGGTACGTCGTCCAGCGTCACGCGCATACCGCCGGAGCCGTTGGACGCCAGCTCGGACGTGGCGCAGGAGAGACCCGCCGCACCCAGGTCCTGGATGCCGACGACCAGCTTCTCCTTGAACGCCTCCAGGGTGCACTCGATGAGCAGCTTCTCCTGGAAGGGGTCGCCGACCTGGACGGCGGGGCGCTTCGAGGGTTTCGCGTCGTCGAAGGTCTCGCTCGCCAGGATCGAGGCGCCGCCGATGCCGTCACCGCCCGTCCGAGCCCCGTACAGGATGACCTTGTTGCCCGCGCCGGAGGCCTTCGCGAGGTGGATGTCCTCGTGTCGCATGACACCGATGGCACCGGCGTTGACCAGCGGATTGCCTTGGTAGCAGGCGTCGAAGACGACCTCGCCGCCGATGTTCGGCAGGCCCAGGCAGTTGCCGTAGCCGCCGATGCCGGCGACGACACCGGGGAGTACGCGCTTGGTGTCCGGGTGGTCCGCCGCACCGAAACGGAGGGGGTCCACGACGGCGACCGGACGGGCGCCCATCGCGATGATGTCGCGCACAATGCCGCCGACGCCCGTGGCCGCGCCCTGGTAGGGCTCGACGTACGAGGGGTGGTTGTGCGACTCGACCTTGAAGGTGACCGCGTAACCCTGACCGACGTCCACGACGCCGGCGTTCTCACCGATGCCGACGAGCAGGGCGTCGGACTGGGGCGCCTTCTCGCCGAACTGGCGCAGATGCACCTTCGACGACTTGTACGAGCAGTGCTCGGACCACATGACCGAGTACATGGCGAGTTCGGCACCGGTGGGCCGGCGGCCGAGGATCTCCACGACGCGCTCGTACTCGTCCTTCTTCAGACCGAGTTCGGCCCAGGGCAGCTCGACGTCCGGGGTCGCGGCCGCGTGCTCGACCGTGTCCAGAGGAGTGCGGCTCATACGTTGACCAGCTTCTTGAGGATCGAGGTGAAGAAGGGGAGGCCGTCGGTGCGGCCGGTCCCGATGAGCGGCTCCACGGCGTGCTCCGGGTGGGGCATCAGGCCTACGACGTTGCCGGCCTCGTTGCTGATACCGGCGATGTCGCGCATCGAGCCGTTCGGATTGAAGTCCACGTAACGGAACGCAACCCGGCCCTCCGCCTCCAGCATGTCGAGGGTGCGCTCGTCGGCGACGTACCGCCCGTCCATGTTCTTCAGCGGAATGTTGATCTCCTGGCCCGCTTCATAGTCGATGGTCCAGGCCGTGTTCGCGTTCTCCACCCGCAGCTTCTGGTCACGGCAGATGAAGTGAAGGTGATCATTTCCGAGCATCCCGCCGGGGAGGAGATGGGCCTCGGTGAGGATCTGGAAACCGTTGCAGATGCCCAGTACCGGCATTCCCGATTTCGCCTGCTCGATGACGGTCTCCATCACCGGCGAGAAGCGCGCGATGGCGCCGGCGCGCAGATAGTCGCCGTAGGAGAAACCGCCGCACAACACCACGGCATCGACCTGTTTGAGGTCCTTGTCCTTGTGCCACAGCGCCACGGGCTCGGCACCCGCGAGCCGGATCGCACGCTGTGTGTCCCGGTCGTCGAGGCTGCCCGGAAAGGTGACGACGCCAATACGAGCGGTCACTTTCCCGCCTCCGCCTTCACTTCCTCCACCTTGACGGCGAAGTCCTCGATCACGGTGTTGGCGAGGAAGGATTCGGCGAGTTCATGGATGCGGGCGAGCACGGTGTCATCGACCGGCCCGTCCACCTCGAGTTCGAAGCGCTTTCCCTGACGTACGTCGGAGATGCCCTGGAAACCGAGGCGCGGCAGTGCACGCTGCACCGCCTGGCCCTGGGGGTCGAGGATCTCCGGCTTGAGCATGACGTCGACTACGACGCGTGCCACTGGCACTCCCGGTGTGTGGTGCTGAGCAGGTTCCTTCAGACTACCCGGCCCAGGTTTCTACGCGAGTAGATTCGTAGGAATCTACGTGACGGCCATCACGATTTCGCATCGACGGGCTTCCTTCACGGAAAATCCAGGGAAAGATCCGGATCAGCATCCGGAACCCTATTGCGGTGGGACACCGAGACCGATTAAGTCATGCTTCACATTGCATTGGGCGAGGGCTGTACAACGGAAGCAGTAGCGCAGAAGCTGTACAGCGGAATTGGCAATAGGCGATACTTTGCCCGTTCGCTCCATCCATGAGTCCGTACACTTCACGGACCCCATACCCCTCTATAAATCAGCCAACAGTCGGCATCTCCGCACGTCACCGCAACGTTGCCGCCAGAGATGCCGCACGAAGGGACCGATATTCGTGGCGCAGCGTGTCGTAGTCACTCTCTTCGACGACATCGACGGCTCGGAAGCGGCGGAAACGATCGCCTTCGGTCTGGACGGCAAGTCGTACGAGATCGACCTCAACCAAACGAACGCCAAGGAACTGCGCAAGGCGCTCGCGCCCTACGTGGAGGCCGGCCGCAAGCACTCACGCTCCGGCAAGGCGTACCGGCAGACTGCGGTGGCTCCCGACCCGGCGGCCGTCAGGGCCTGGGCCCAGTCCAACAAGATGGACGTGCCTGCGCGGGGGCGGATCCCGAAGAAGGTGTACGAGGCGTTCACCGCGGCTCAGTGAAGGGTGCCCCAGGGTTCGTCGGGTTCGTCAGCGGACCCTGGGGACAACCGACTTGCGCTGCACCCCGGCTGGTCAGCTAGAGTCTGGAGCACGCCGAAGGGCCGGGCCGAAAGGCCGCAGCTCAACGGAGTTACGCGGGTGTAGTTCAGTAGTAGAACATCCCCCTTCCAGGGGGAAGGCGCAGTGTGCAATTCCTGTCACCCGCTCTGCATCTCTTACCGGGCATCCTTTTGGATCAGGTAAGGTGGTGCTCGCGCCGATCGGTGAGAGCCGGTCGGATGCAATGCGGACGTAGCTCAGTTGGTAGAGCGCAACCTTGCCAAGGTTGAGGTCGCGAGTTCGAACCTCGTCGTCCGCTCCAGCGTCAGAAGTTCAGAGATAAGGCCCCGGTCCCGGCGACCGGGGTTTTTTCGTGTGCTCGCTTCCGGTTCGTGCGTCGGCTCCCGGGCGGATGACATTTGTCATGAACAGTAATGACAGCGTGCACTGCTCCGGCGGGTCTGCTGTGCGACGGTGGTCCCGGGGAATCGCGGCGGTGACGGCGTACGCACAGGGGGGGTAACGACATGCGCAGGGCCGGGACTTGGTGGCGGGGGAAGAGCACTCCGGCGAAGGTGGAGACGTATACGCGCTGGTCGTTCCACTTCCTCTCGTTCGTGGAGGTCTTTACCTTCGGGCTGCCGGTCTTCGGGGAGATGCCCTCGTCCTTGTCCTGGGTGCTGTTCCTGATGGTCGTCGGGCATGCGGCGCTCTGCGCAGTGTTCGCGTCGCGGGCCCTGGACTGGACTCGTGGCACCCGGGCGCGGCCGGTGCGGCTGCTGGGGGCGCTCGCGGTCGCCACCGCAGTGGTCGGCATAGTGACCATCGCCCTTGCGACACGCGGCCAGGGGGATGACGAGAAGGCCACGGCAGCGGTGGCGCTGTTCATCGGTGTCCTGGGCTTCGGAACCGGCACGCTCGCGCTCGCGGTGCATGAGCACCGGCGCATGGCCTACACGGTCCTCGGCTTCGCCCTGGCCACCGGCGCCTACTCGTTGTCGGTGGGCGCCCCAACGCTCGCGGCACTCGTCACGGTCGGGTCGGTGCTGCTTGCCGCCGGGTTCTACACCTTCGTCTCCGCGTTCTCCGTCTGGCTGCTCAACTCCGTCTACGAGCTCGACGCGGCCCGTGAGACCAGGACCCGGCTCGCCGTGGCGGAGGAGCGGCTGCGGTTCGGGCGCGATCTGCACGATGTGATGGGACGGAATCTGGCGGTGATAGCGCTGAAAAGCGAGCTCGCCGTGCAGCTCGCGCGGCGTGAGCGGCCGGAGGCCGTGGAGCAGATGATCGAGGTGCAGCGGATAGCGCAGGAGTCGCAGAAGGAAGTACGGGAGGTCGTACGCGGCTATCGCGAGGCCGAACTCGGTGCCGAACTGGCCGGTGCGCAGGGGGTGTTGAACGCGGCCGGGATCAGCTGCACGGTGACCCGCTCCACGGCCGGGCTGCCCGCGGCGGTCCAGTCGGCGCTCGGCTGGGTGGTGCGGGAGGCGACCACGAATGTGCTGCGGCACGGGAACGCCGAGCGCTGTGACGTCTCGCTGCGGGCGGCGGGCGGCCTTGCCGTGCTGACCGTGGAGAACGACGGGGCGCCACCGGACTCGCGTGGCGGGACCTGGACCGGGTCCGGGTCAGGGCTTGCGGGGCTGCGGGAGCGGCTTTCGGTGGTGGACGGGACGCTGGAGGCGGGGCCTGCCGGGGGTGGGATGTTCCGGGTGGTGGCTCAGGTGCCGTTGCCTTCGCCGGCGGTGCCGTCTCCGGCTTCCTTGCCGGAGGGATCTTCGGCTGCGTCGGATTCGTCTTCGGCGTCCCCGTCGCCCTCCGGGCCACGGCCGGTGCGTAAGGCGATGGGTGAGGGGATCAGCGAGAGGTTCGCCTCATGACGGCCGTACAGCGGGTTCGGCTGTTGCTTGCCGATGATGAGCATCTGATCAGGGGGGCGATGGCCGCGCTGCTCGCGCTGGAGGACGATCTGTTCGTGGTGGCGGAGGCGGCTTCGGGGCCCGAGGCGTTGGCCATGGCTCGGGCGCATGCGCCCGACGTGGCCGTACTGGATCTTCAGATGCCCGGTGCGGACGGTGTGAAGGTGGCCACATCGCTGCGGGCCGAACTGCCCGGGTGCCGGGTGCTGATCGTGACGAGTCATGGGCGGCCGGGGCATCTGAAACGGGCTCTTGAAGCGGGGGTGCGGGGGTTCGTGCCTAAGACCGTCAGCGCGCAGAAGCTCGCGGAGATCATCCGTACCGTGCATGCCGGGAACCGTTATGTGGACCCGGAGTTGGCGGCGGACGCGATTGCCGCCGGAGATTCGCCGCTGACCGCGCGTGAGGCCGAGGTGCTGGAGCTGGCGGCCGAGGGGGCGCCGGTCGCGGAGATCGCGGAGCGGGCCGCGCTGTCGCAGGGCACCGTACGCAACTATCTCTCGTCGGCCGCGTCCAAACTGGGGGCCGAGAATCGGCACACGGCGGCGCGTCTCGCTCGGGAGCGAGGTTGGGTATAGTAGCTGTCGCGCAACGGCGCAGTGCGGACGTAGCTCAGCTGGTAGAGCGCAACCTTGCCAAGGTTGAGGTCGCGAGTTCGAACCTCGTCGTCCGCTCAGGAAAAGGAAGCCCCCGGTGTTCGGCCGGGGGCTTCCTTGTGTTTGTGACCAGGCTTTACGACCAGCTCGTGCCGGTCAGGCGCTCGTACGCCTCCACATACTTGGCGCGGGTCGCGGTGACGACCTGCTCGGGCAGGGGCGGCGGGGGCTGCTCGCTCCCCCGGTCCCAGCCGGAGTCGGCGGAGGTCAGCCAGTCGCGTACGTACTGCTTGTCGTACGAGAGCTGCGGGCGGCCCGGCTGCCACTCGTCGGCGGGCCAGAAGCGGGAGGAGTCCGGGGTCAGCACCTCGTCCGCGATGACAAGCTGTTCGCCGTCGAAGCCGAACTCGAACTTCGTGTCCGCGAGGATGATCCCGCGGTCGCGGGCGATGTCGCGGCCGCGGCTGTAGACGGCGAGCGTGGCCTGGCGCAGCTGCGCCGCGGTCTCCGCTCCGACCTGCCGGGCCACCTCCTCGTACGACACGTTCTCGTCGTGCTCGCCGACCTCCGCCTTCGTTGCGGGCGTGAAGATCGGCGCGGGCAGTTCCGAGCCGTCGGACAGGCCCTCGGGGAGGGCGAGGCCGCAGACGGTGCGGGTCTCCTTGTACTCGGCGAGGCCGGAGCCCGTGAGATAGCCGCGGGCGACGCACTCGACCGGGATCATCCGCAGGGACTTGCAGACGACGGTGCGGCCCTCCCAGTCGGCGGGGGCGCCGGGCGGAAGGTCGGTGGTCAGGACGTGGTGCGGGACCAGGTCGGCGATCTGGTCGAACCACCACTGGGAGAGCTGGGTGAGGATGCGGCCCTTGTCGGGGATCTCGGTGGGGAGCACCCAGTCGAATGCGGAGATACGGTCGCTGGCGACCATCACGAGGTCGCCGGCCTCGTTCTGGTACAGCTCGCGCACCTTGCCGGTGTGCAGATGCACCAGGCCCGGGACCTCGATCGGCTCGGGCTTTTCGACGAATCCGGACACGGTTCCTCCCCGCGGTTGAAAAAGAGGTGCGCCCGGAGGGCCCGAGTAGGGCGGTGGTGGGTGACGGGTGGGCGCAAGTGGCTCGATTCTCCCGTATGCGGGGGGTTGATTCGCGCCGGGGCTCGTCGGGAAGAGCTGCCCGGGTCGGCAGGGATGAGGTCAGTCGCGCTTGCAGATGCGATCCACCAGGTTGGCCGTGGCTCGCTGGATGCGCTCGTCGACGTGGCCCGGGCGGTCCAGAGCCGGGGACCAGGCGAAGGTGCCGGAGGCGAAGACCAGGGCGCCGGAGGGGGCGCGGTACAGGGACGTCTCCTGATGGCAGAGGGCGCCTTCGGCGTCGCGGTACGGGGAGTGGGCCAGGAGGATACGGCGCTGGTGCTCGGGAAGCGGGGTGCGCGGGAAGTAGCGGTCGGCCTCGCCTGCGACCAGGCCCTTCAGTTCGTCGCCCTCGTGAGCACCGGTGGCCTCCCACAGCCAGTGTTCGGCGTTGCGGACGACCAGGGGGTGCGGTTCGGGGACCCGGCCCGCGTACTGGATGCCCAGGAGTTCCTGCTCCGGGCGGTCGAGTTCGCGCCAGAGGGCGGGTTTTCCGGGGCCGCGGCGTTTTAGGCAGGTCAGGAGGCGGTCGGGGACACCCGACGGGGAGGGGCTCAGCTCCGCCTGCCAGTACATGGTGTTGGCGGAGAGGAAGACGAGCGAGGTGCCGTGTTCGCGGGCGAGTTCGGTGGTGCGGCGCATGGGCACCGACCAGTACTCGTCGTGACCGGGGAAGACCAGGCCGCGGTAGCGGGTGGGGTCGACGCGGCCGGCGTGCAGGTCGCGGGCGTCGGCGTAGGCGAGGTCGTAGCCGTAGCGCTCGGCCCAGCGGATGAAGTCGTATGCGTGGCCGACGTGCAACGGCAGGCCCGCGCCGGCGTACGGCCGGTCGAACGAGACCGTCGTCGCGGCGTCCGCCTCGCCGAGCAGTCGGCCGTTCTCGTCCCAGGCGTGGTAGAGGCTCGCGCCGGTGCGGCCGTCCTCGGGATACAGGTTGTACGCCTGCCAGGTGACGTCCGGGAGGAGAAGCAACAGGTCTGCTGGGTGGGTGTCGCGGACCGTGAAGGGGACGTGGGAACGGTAGCCGTCGACGGTGGTGAGGACGGCGACGTATGCGCCGATGCTCCAGTAACTCGGGATCTGCAGGCGCCAGGAGAGCCACCAGTGGTGGCAGGAGACTGTGCGGTCGGCGGTGAGCGGGGGCAGTTGCACAATGCCCTGGAGGCGGGGGCTGGTGGTGATCTTGCTGGCGCCTTCGCCCGCGTAGTGACCGATGCGGTAGACGTCCACGCTGAACTGCTGGGGCGGGTCGACGGTGACGTGAAAGTCGATGGCCTCGCCCGGCGCTGCCGCGCCGGTGGAGGTGAAGCCCTTGATCTGACGGTGGACGTCGTCGGCCGAGCGGGGGCCTCCGGCGGTTCGGGGGGTGGGGATCTTGGGTGTACGGGTTGCTGTCCGGGTTGTTGCGCGGGGGGTGGCGGCCGGGGTGGGGTCCACGTCCACGTACCAGGGGACCACCTGGCCGGTGTCGTCGAAGTAGTGCTCGCTGCCGCGCAGCCAGGGGACGGGGCCCTGGCCGAAGGGGTCCGTCACGGCATGCGCCAACGCACCCGATTCCCAGCGGCGGATGTGCTCCGAGCCCATGCGTTGTCCCCTCCCTGGTGCCCCCGTAAGGCCTTGCTGCGCGTATGACGCGGTATCAGGACATCACATTACGGAGGCATGAGGTTACGTTTTGTTGTTATCGCCCCCGCCGCCCCTACCCGTCCGGTCACTGGGGCTGCGCCCCGGGCCCCCGCCAGGGGGTGGGGGGTGACAGTCGTGTCGCTGCTGCGGGTGCGTTGTGGCTGGTCGCGCCCGACAACGAACCTCAGACCAGCCGAACCGGCTTCTCCGCGCGGATGCCCGCCTTGCGAAGCCAGTCCCGCAGGGGTGTGGGGTCGCCCCCCTCTATGAGGGCCAGGACCCGCGGTGTGAGGTCGGCGGAGCGTTCGCCGTTGACGAGGAGGGACGGGCCGTCCAGCCAGTCGAGGCCAGGGCTCGCACCGGCCGTGTCCATCGCAGCGCAGCAGACCATCGCCGTGACATGGTCCGTGAGGACTTCGCGCGCTGTCCGCGGCTGCTGCAGCGGAAAGAGCGGCAGCGTTCCGTCGTCCCAGAGAGCGGCGTCCGGCCCGCTCTGGACGGCGGGGACGCCATTCGGCGGCGACGCCGGACGTATCGCCGGCGCGGCAGCCTCCTCACGGGCGAGCTCCGCGCTGAGGCCCGCTGCCAGCGCGGCGGTCCGCGCGTTGGCGACGCCGCCTCCGTCGTCGTCGTCCTCGTCCTCGTACGCACCGTACGGAACGCCCGGTTCGGCGAGGGCCGCCTCCCGAGGGACCCGCGCCTTATCGCCGCCCCCCGAACCGCCGGAGGCCCCCGCTCCCGTCAGAGCCGTCAGGTGATCCATCACCCGAGCCAGCGTCGGTCCCCCGGGCGCCAGGACCGTCGGATCCGAGGAGCGGCTGACGCCCTGCGCGTCCAGCACCCGGTGCAGCCGAGCCGCGTCCATACGCCACTTACGGTCGACGACCTCATCGGGGTACTCACCCCAGTCCACAGGTGCCCAGTCGGGGCCAGCGTCGGCGGGGCCACCGTGGAAGAGGCGAGCGGCCAGGAGGGAGGCGGCCTCGTCGATCACGCCGGGCTCTTCCAGGAGGTCGCAGGCCGGGCGCTCGCCCAGGCGGGAGGCGAAACCCTCGGCGAGGCGGTCGCGCCGGGACAGTTCGGTGAGGGCCGCGACGACGCCCGCGTCCAGGCGGGACGGCCAGCGGCCCATACGCCAGGCAGGCAGCGCGACGCGGGTCAGCAGCCGGTCCCAGCCCGCATACGCGAGCCCCACCTGCTCCTGCGCGACAATCCGCAGACCGTAGTCCACAGCCTGTGCACGGTCGGCTGCCGCCGCCGCAACGCCCCGCTCCATCTCCGCCGCATGGCCTCGGCAGCTGCGCAGGAGCAGACGCGCGACCCAGCCGACACCGGCGAGGGCCACGTGGGTGACACCTCCACGTGCGGGGGCGGCCGTCACCGCCACCGCCGCGTCGAGGCCCCGTACAAAACGGCGGGCCGCGGCTATGTCGGGGTGCGCCGACGGTCCCGTACCCGCGACGACCGGGGCGAGGACCGCGCGCAGCTCACCGACGCGCATCCACCACAGGAAGGGCGAGCCGATGACGAGGACGGGCGCGGCGGGCGTACGGGTCTGGAGGCCGCGTACACCTGCTATCTCGTCCGGGGATTCCGGACGGGGCGGGCCGTGGGCCCGGTGGGTGCGGTCCTCCAGCCAGCTGTCGCAGTCCGGGGTGAGCGCTATCGCGGAGGGGGCGGGCACCTCGAGGCGGTCGGCCAGGTCCCGCACCATGCGGTACAGATCGGGCGCGGACTCCTCGGAGATCGGGATCGTGGGGCTCACGGCCGGCCGGGAGCGGGCGACGACCAGTGCGATGCCCGCGGCGGCGAGGAGGGCCAGGAACGCGACGGCGGCCAGGATCCAGCTCGCGAGCCGCCAGCCCCCGCCGTCCACATGGTCCGTGGCCCCGGCGACGAGCAGGACGACGGCGACGGCCGTGGGCAGCAGGGCGACGGCCAGCGCCCTGCTGCGGATACGCAGCACGGCGAGAGCCCGGGAGCGCGCACTCTGCGCGCCCGCCTCCACACCCGTACCGGACACGACCGGTGTCACCCCCTAAAGCCGCCCGGCGCGTGCATACCGAGCCACTGCCGGCGGACGTCCATGGCGTTGCTCACTCCCCCACTGTGGCACCCAGGACTGACATCGCAATGCCGGTGGGCCAAGTGCCGGACCGCTTGCGCCGCACCCTAGTTGGGGCTCCGGCCCACGTCAGCCGGATAGAGGATCGGTCACTCGATGGAATGGCTTTGGGGAGAGGTGGCTGACGGGAGGGGTGAGAAAGGCCTGACGGGAAGGGTGAGAAGGAGGGTTACGATCCGGCCGCCGCCTTGGCCGCGATGTCCGTGCGGTGATGCGAGCCGTCGAGGCGGATGCGGTCGACGGCCGCGTATGCGCGTTCGCGGGCCCGGACCAGGTCCGTACCGCTCGCCGTGACGGAGAGCACACGACCGCCCGCGCTGACGATCGCGTCGCCGTCGCGCCTGGTGCCGGCATGCAGGACGTACGCATGCGGAGCGTCCTGTGCGGCCACCTCGTCGAGGCCCTCGATGGGGTCGCCGGTGCGCGGGGTGGCGGGGTAGTTGTGGGAGGCGATGACCACTGTGACGGCCGCGTCGTCGCTCCAGCGCAGGTCCGGGAGGTCGGCGAGCGTGCCCTGGGCGGCGGCCAGGAGTACGCCCGCGAGCGGAGTCTTCAGGCGGGCCAGAACGACCTGGGTCTCGGGGTCGCCGAAACGGGCGTTGAACTCGATGACCCGTACGCCCCTGCTGGTGATCGCCAGGCCCGCATAGAGGAGGCCGGAGAAGGGGGTGCCCCGGCGGCGCAGCTCGTCGACGGTCGGCTGGAGGACGGTGTTCATGACCTCCTCGACCAGGTCGGCTTCCGCCCACGGCAGGGGGGAGTACGCGCCCATGCCACCGGTGTTGGGGCCCTCGTCGCCGTCCAGGGCCCGCTTGAAGTCCTGGGCGGGCTGCAGCGGGACGACGGTCTCGCCGTCCGTGATCGCGAAGAGGGAGACTTCGGGGCCGTCGAGGAACTCCTCGATGACCACGCGGTCGCAGGCGTTGGCGTGCGCCCTTGCCTTCTCGAGGTCGCCGGTCACGACGACACCCTTGCCGGCCGCGAGACCGTCGTCCTTCACGACGTACGGAGCGCCGAAGGCGTCGAGCGCCTCCTCGACCTCCTCGGGAGTCGTGCAGACGTAGGAGCGGGCGGTCGGGACGCCCGCGGCCGCCATCACTTCCTTCGCGAAGGCCTTGGAGCCCTCGAGCTGCGCGGCCTCCTTGGAGGGACCGAACGCCGGGATGCCCGCATCGCGCACGGCGTCGGCGACCCCTGCGACGAGCGGTGCCTCCGGGCCTACGACGACCAGATCGGCGTCGAGCTCCGTGGCCAGCGCTGCCACGGCCTTGCCGTCGAGGGCGTCGACCTGGTGCAGCTCGGCCACCTCGGCGATGCCCGCGTTACCGGGGGCACAGTGCAGGGCGGTGACGGCGGGATCGAGGGAGAGAGAGCGGCACAGGGCGTGTTCGCGGGCACCGCTGCCGATGACGAGGAGCTTCACGGGGTCAGCCTAACGGGCTGCCTCCGCCGGTCGGGCGGGCTACGGGGGTGGTGGGTTGGGGTGCCGTTCGGCGGGTGAGGATTGTGTGTGGCTGGTCCCGCTTCCGGTCGCGGACGTCGCGGGCCTCGCGGCCTTTCGCAGTGCCCTTGGGCTCGCGTCGGCGTTCTCCTCACACGTAGGTGCCGCATCGCGTAGCGCGCCGAGCTGCCGCAGGCCGGCGTCAGCTGTACTCGACACTCTGTTCCGCCCAGATCGTCTTGCCCTTGGTGGTGTGGCGGGTGCCCCAGCGCTGGGTCAGCTGAGCGACCAGGAGCAGGCCTCGGCCGCCCTCGTCGTAGGTGCGGGCGCGGCGCATGTGGGGTGCCGTACTGCTGGCGTCCGAGACCTCGCAGATGAGACTCCGGTCGTGGATGAGACGCAGCTGGATGGGCGGCTCGGCGTGCCGTATGGCGTTGGTGACCAGTTCGCTGACGATCAGCTCGGTCACGAAGGCCGCATCAGTCAGGCCCCACGCCGCCAGCTGACCGACGGCGTTCTTGCGGGCCTCGGCAACGGTGGCGGGGTCCGGGGCCACCTCCCAGGTGGCGACCCGGTCGGCCTTGAGTGCCCGGGTGCGGGCGACGAGGAGGGCCACGTCGTCGGCGGGCCGACCGGGGAGCAAGGTGGCGATCACCGTGTCGCACAGCACGTCCAGGGAGACCGCGGGACCGGCGAGGACCCGCTGCAGCCGGGAGACGCCGTCGTCGATGTCGTAGTCGCGGGACTCGATGAGGCCGTCGGTGTAGAGGGTGAGCAGGCTGCCCTCCGGCAGTTCCGTCTCCATCGCCTCGAAGGGCAGTCCGCCCAGGCCCAGCGGCGGTCCCGCCGGAACGGCGAGCAGTTCCGCGGTGCCGTCCGGGCTCACCACGACCGGGAGCGGATGCCCGGCCCGGGCCAGTGTGCAACGGCGGGAGACGGGGTCGTACACAGCGTAGAGACAGGTCGCCCCGACGTCACCCGTGGTCTCCCCTTCTCCGGCGTTCCCGGCGGTCCGCTCCGCGCCCTCCGCCTCCAAGGCCAGGCGGCCCACCAGGTCGTCGAGGTGAGTGAGCAGTTCGTCCGGGGACAGATCGATGTCGGCGAGAGTTCGTACGGCCGTACGCAGCCGTCCCATGGTTGCGGCGGCGTGGATGCCGTGGCCCACGACGTCGCCCACGACCAGCGCCACCCTGGCTCCGGACAGCGGGATCACGTCGAACCAGTCTCCGCCCACCCCGGCCCGGGCACCGGCCGGGACGTAGCGGAAGGCGACGTCCACCGCGGTCTGTTCCGGCAGCCGCTGCGGCAGCAGGCTGCGCTGCAGGGTTACCGCCGTGCTGCGCTCGCGGGTGTAGCGGCGGGCGTTGTCGATGCAGACCGCCGCCCGGGCCGCCAGTTCCTCGGCCAGCACCAGGTCGTCCTCCTGGAACGGGTCGGGGTGCCGGTGACGAGCGAAGACGACGACGCCCAGCGTGGCTCCGCGTGCCGTCAGAGGCACGGTCATCACCGAGTGGAAGCCGAATTCGCGGATCCGGGATGACCGGAGCGGATCCTCGGCCACCCAGTCGGCGATCGCCGGCTCGGTCACCTGGTACAGCACGGCGCGTCCCGACCGCAGACTCTCACCCGGAGGGGACCCCTCCGGGTACTCGTCCACCTCGCCCGGCGCGATGACCGCCTCGGGGCTTCCCGGATACACGGATTGGTGGGCGATGCGCCGCAGCGCGAGACGGCTGCCCGCCATCAGCGCTTCCGGGGACTGCTCGGGCAGGCCGTCGAGGGACACCAGGAGATCGACGCTGATGAAGTCGGCGAGTCCCGGAACCGCCACGTCCGCCAGCTCCTGCGCCGTCCGCGTCACGTCGAGCGTGCTGCCGATACGGGTACTGGCCTCGGCGATCAGCTGAAGGCGCTTGCGGGCCCAGTACTGCTCGGTCATGTCGTGCCCGGTGGACGCCACGCCCAGGACCCGGCCGTCCGGGTCCTCCAGGCGGTAGAAGTGGACCGACCAGGCGTGCTCACGGGTCTCGCCGGGGGCGCGCGCGTGGTTCTCCATGTACTGCGTCTCGCCGGTTTCCAGGGCCCGCCGCATCCGCCGCTCGGCTACTTCCGCCACCGGTTCGGCGAGCACGTCCGTCAGCCGCAGCCCACGCATGTCGTCGTCGCTCAGGCCCAGTGCGTCCTGCCCGGACCGGTTGGACCGGCGGAAGCGCAGGTCCGTGTCATACACCGAGGTCGCGCAGCACGGGGAGTCGAGCAAACCCCGCCTCACGAGCGCCTCGTCGTCACGATGGGGCTGCGCCCCGGTCACGGCGGAGACCAGGAGCCAGTCGCGGGGCCCGTCGTCAGGTGTCCTGTGATGCGCCAGGACCCTCGCCTCCAGGCGGTAGCCGTCGCGGTGCCGGAGAGCGAGAGTGCCGTGCCACCTCTGCAGTGCCGAGAAGGCCGGGAGGTCGCTCGTCGTGGGCTCCTCGGCGAGGAGTGAGGCCGCCGGCCGGCCCAGGATCTGCGCCGACGCATACCCGAGCAGGTGCTCCGCACCCTCACTCCACCCGATCACGGTGCCGTGTTCGTCGACGTTGGCGCGTGCGGTGAGCTCCTCGCCTACGACGTCCCCGACGGAACGCGCTTCCTGGTCGTCGACGGCACGCCGTTCCATGGTCGCTCATCTCGCTCTCGTCGCGTTCTCGACCGCGCTGAGATCCGCACAGCTCAGGGCACGTGTCGGCGTGGCACTCGAGAGCGCACCACACACCCCGACATTCGATCCTTTTTGGTACTTACCCGCCAGATCACCATCATCACGCACGAAATACCGAACCCCCAGATCAGCGACCTGGGTTGTTGCGGCATGGTCCGGACCACTCGATGTGGGTTGCTCAGTGGTGGGCATGTACGACGGCGTGCACGCACGCCGAAGGGCCCCACCGCGAACGGTGGGGCCCTTCGACATCGTCCAAATGTTCGTCTGGGAGTTCAGGAGTGATCAGGAGCGTTCTGGCCTGCGGCAGAGTGGGGCTGGGGGTAGGTGGCGGACGGCGCTGGACGGGGGTGAATGCAACCAGAACTGCAACCAGCGGGGCCGGTCCCTGCTCACGCCCTGCGCCAGGCACTGAGCAATTCCTCGGGACCGTACGCCGCCTGGAGCCCGGAACAACTGGTCCCGTTGCGGGAGACCGCCACGAGCGGAACGGGCTCGTCGGTGATTGCCGCCCGGTGCTTCTGCAGCGCGGCCAGGTCATGGCTGTCGAACGCGGAAGTCTCCAGCCACTTGACCGACCCCAGAAAGAGCAACTGCCTGGCCACCGGCTGCCGGTCGGCGCCCACCAAGTCGATTTCGACGTCGTTGCTGCGGGTCCAGTACCCGCCGATCGCCGGGGCGGCGGGCAGGAGCCCGTCCGGCAGGAGACGGGCGAGGGATTCCCGGACCAGCGGTTCGATCGCTCGGCCCCGCCAGCTGGTCCACTGCTCCTTGATCCGGGCCAGAGTGAGATCTCCTCGCATTCGCTCGATCTCCGCCATGTGCGGATCCAGAAACGCGAGCCAGAACCGCAGGTAAGGGTCGGCCACCCGGTAGCGGCGTTCCTTCGACGGCCGTATCGAGAGCGGCAGCTCGGCTGCCACCACCCGTTTCCCTGTCAGGACATCCGTGGCTCGAGTGAGAGTGGTGTGGGCGATGCCGCCGGCGGCGCGCGCGATGTTGGTGAACGTTCGCTCCCCGCTTCCGATGGCCCGCAGCACTTCCCGGCTCATCGCCTGCGGTGGGAACTCAGCGGCCAATGAGCGCTCGGCGGAGACCAGCAGCGCCGAGATCGGGTTGTCCAGCGAGTCGCGGAGGAACTCCCAGACATCCGCTCCCGCCCGCCACTCCGCGCAGATCAGCGGGAGACCGCCCGTGATGAGGGCGGCGTCGAAGGCGGCCGCCGGCGACAGGTCGAGCATCTCGCCGATGTCGGCCGGGTTCAGCGGCCCCACGACCATTTCCCGGCCGCGCTGATGGAAGGGGCGGTCGTAGCTGTTCAGCGCCTCCATCATCGACAGGTCGGATCCGACCAGGAGGAGGAGTACCGGCTTACGGCTGAGCAGCCGGTCCCATGCCCGCTGGAGCATGCCCTCGAAGGCGTCGATGCGGTCCATGAGATACGGAACCTCGTCTATGACGACCACGCTCGGGCTGTCATCGGGCAGGATCTCCGCGAGCAGCCTGAATGCCGCATTCCACTGCTCCGGGGTTTCCTCCTCAAACAGTTCCCGCCCCGGCAGCGTGGACCTGGCGACGGCGTCGAGCAACTCCGTCAGTTCGTCCTGAGCCGTGCCGCCCGCAGCGGTGAAGAAAAGGTACGGCGTCTCGGTGCGCCGGAGGAACTCCTCGACGAGGCTGGACTTGCCGACCCGCCGCCTTCCTCGCATGAGGATGCACTGGCCCGGCTTCGCTGGCCCGACGGCATCGCGAACCGCCTGCAAGGCGTTGCCGAGCACGTTCAGCTCGCGGTCCCGCCCAATGAAACGGCGCATGACGAGCCTCCTGCAGAAGATGGTATCGAGAGAGATACTATCTCGATCGATACCATCTTCCTTCTCATTCGGGCACGCTCATGAAGCTGTGGAGGCGGGAAAGGGTGAAGACCCGTTCAGCGTCCCTGAGGTGGCACCAGGCTTCGAGGTAGGGCGGGTCGAGCATGAGGCGGCTCAGAGTACGCACGGTCCGATTGCCGGAGGTGGCGACGTACTCGACGGTGATGGCCTGACCAGTATCGATGGCGGGGGCGAGCTGGCGGACGTCGCCGTACAGCAGGCGCTTCACCCCCCCTGCGACGATCACCTCGGTGTCCGTGGCGAAGGGCACTCCTCCGTCGAACGGCGCCGGTTCGGGGGTCGTGGGCGGGGCGGCCAGCAGCTGGGCCGCCAGGGTGTTGCAGTCGATGGCGGCGGATGCCTTTGTCGCACGCGTGGCAGCGATCCGGCCGCTGTCCTTCGCGCTGGTGCCGCGCAGAGGTGGAACGGGAGCGGTGCCCCGCCGAGGCTGGGCCTTCTCGACGCGTACCGTGCCCTCGACTGTCTCGGCGACAGGGGCGTATCCCTCGGCCCGGAGCGCGGCGACAGTCGTGTCGAGTGGGCGCGGCTGATCAGCACCGTCGGTGCCAGCTGCCGTAGCCCAAGCTTGGCGAGCTTTCGGTGGGCAGCGAGTTCCGCCAGGAGCACGGGCTCGTCGCCGTGGCGGACGCAGGCGGCGGGGGCGATGCGTACACGCCCGTGGCCGCGCGGGGTGTCGGCGATCAGGTACGACAGCGGCTGCGGCAGAGGCCCGGCGGCGACAGCGGTCAGGTCGGCTTTGATGTCGTCGGGGATACGGCCGGTGTCCAAGGCCCGGCGGATACTGCCGGCGCTGAACCGCCACACCGATGCCGTGCCGCTGGTCTCCCGGTCGGCGACTGAGTCCAGGAGTGCGGCCAGCCGCGCGGACGGTGTGCCGGTGACAACGGCAGTGAGGTCGGCGCCGATCCGGGCCACTGCGGTGGCCGGGGGCAGCAGCAGCCGGCACTCGGCGCTCAGTCCCTCCGTGTCGTCGGCCCGCAGGTGGACGCCAAGGGCGGAGAGGGCGCCGCGAGCGAGTACGCCGAGGAGTTCAGCCTCACGGATCACGGCGGCGAACGGCGTTCCGTCCTGGGGGGACGAGTCGGCAAGCGGGCGGTGCCAGGCGATCAGGGGCCCCAGATCCGATCGGATGCCCGAACATGATGAACTGCGCGGGCTCCCCCGGCGCAGCCTCCGCTCGGCGTTCGAGCAGTTCCCGGGCCGCCGCAGGGGCCTTGGCGACCACTGAGGCGATCTGCCCCGGGTCGCTGTGGTGTTCCACCAGTGTGGCGAGCCGCTGCGGCTTGGTGCCCGGCGGCTTGACGCCCAGTGCCGCCAGCATTCCGCGCAGC
The DNA here is from genome assembly GCF_039532825.1 of Streptomyces vastus. Taxonomy (NCBI): domain Bacteria; kingdom Bacillati; phylum Actinomycetota; class Actinomycetes; order Kitasatosporales; family Streptomycetaceae; genus Streptomyces; species Streptomyces vastus. The sequence goes on along the minus strand of NZ_BAAASJ010000097.1, from coordinate 24,338 downwards.
TCGTCGGAGGTCGTGCCCGCGAGTAGTTCCTCCAGCGGGGCATCCAGCCCCAGGGGCCCGTCCCATCCCTGCCGCAGCGGTCCGGCCATGCGGAGCTTCTCCGTGCCGTCCGGCCAGACCAGAGCATGGTCGGCCGGCGCCTCCAGCACCGCCTCCAGTTCGCGGGTGGTTTCGTCGTGCGCCGCTCCCAGCAGTTCCGCCAGGGCATCGCGCGATGCGGGCGCACCCAGCGCAGCCAGCGCCTCGGCCACCTGGAGGTGCGGCAGCGCGAGCCGCGGCAGGATCAGGGCCACCGATCCCGGGCGCTGAAGACGGTCTCCGCCAGTTCCCCCACCGAGCGCGGCTCCGGAGGGGACACGGCGTCCTTCCGCGTCCCGAGTACGCGTGCCAGACGAGAGGCGTCGAGGCTGCCCGGCCATGTCGCCAGCGTTGATCGGGACTTCATGCGGGGTGCACCTCGTCGGACCTGGGAGCGTCGCAGCGGCGCGGGAGCCCCGGCGCCGGGTTCAAGGATGGCGTATCCCCGTGATCCGCGGGTGCCGCATGAGGGCAGGTTCCCCCTTGTCCCCGGAAACGCCCCCTGTGGACAAAAACCAGGACAACGAGGGCTGAGAAGCACGTCGAAGGGCCCCACCGCGAACGGTGGGGCCCTTCGACATCGTGCCCGGTGAGGCACTGGCGGAGGATACGAGATTCGAACTCGTGAGGGGTTGCCCCCAACACGCTTTCCAAATGTTCGTCTTGGGGTACAGGGGTGTGCGGGAGTGTTCTGACCTGCGGTGCGGCTGTGGCAGGTGGAGCTTCTGAACGGTGCTGTACGGAGGTGAATGCAACCAGAACTGCAACCATCGCCCGCCTATTTGCCGCTCTCCGGGCCGTACCACTGGAGAGCCTGGCCGGTCACTGCCGCGATGCAGGCGAAGTCGTGGTCACGGTGCAGGAGGGTGAGCCCTTGCAACTCGGCCGTCGCGGCGACGACGAGATCCACCGCACCCGCACTGCGATGCTTTCCCTGTTTGGTGAGAGCTTCCTGGACCTGCCAGGCGCGGTCGTAGGCGCGGTCGTCGACGGGAACCCAACCGAAGATCAGTCGCATGTCCTCGATGCCGCGCGCCCTGTCGGCGGCCGACCGGGCGCTGTAGAAGAACTCAAGCTCGGTGATCGGGCAGGTGGCGATGAGCCCGGCGGCTGCCGCCTGGTCCCAGCCGTACTGCTCCGCGTCCTCGCGCATGAACCGAGCGAGCGCGCTGGTGTCGATCAGGAACTGGGCCGCGTTCACCGGCGGTAGTTCCCCTTGTTCTCGAACAGCTCCAGATCGAATGCGCCGTCCCCGGCCGAGGCCCGCAGCCGGGCGAGAGCCAGGGCGCGACGTCGACTCTCCAGCACCTCGCGAAGGGCGGTGTTGACTGTCTCCTTCTTGGTGCTCGTCCCGAGGGCTTTGGCTACGTCCGCGACCAGGTCGTCGTCCAGGTCGATAACCGTCCGACTCACGAGTGCCTCCCAGATATCAAATGTGGGGTTAAGTATACCTCGTGAGGTGCCCCGCGAGGTGGCATAACCGGGCATCCGGGCACCGGCCTGGCCGCCGAGTCCTACGCGGGCATCACGCCATGGATGCGGGAGAGAGTGAAGACGCGTTCCGCTTCGCGCAGGTGGCACCAGGCGTCGAGGTAGGGCGGGTCGAGTTCCAGGCCGCTGAGGGTGCGTACGGTCCGGTTGCCCGAAGTGGCGACGTACTCGACCGTGATGGCCGCACCAGTGTCGATGGCATGCGCGACCTGGCGGACGTCGCTGTACGACAGGTGCTTCGCGTATCCGGCGACGATCTCCTCGGTGTCCGTCGCGAAAGGCACCCCGCTGCCGAACGGGTCGGGTTCCGGTGCAGTCGGCGGGGCCTTGAGCAGCCGGTCGGCCAGGACGTCCATCCCGGTGTCGGCGGGCATGTCCGAGGCGCGGGTTGGGGTGGTCCGGGGGGCGCGCCGCCCGACGTTCCTTCGCGGGGGCGGGACGGCAGCGGCAGCCCTGTGTGGCAGGCGCTTTTCGATGCGTACCGTTCCCCCGGCGGTCTCGGCGACCGGGGCGTAGCCCGCGGCACGGAGCGCGGCGAGAGCCGTCGCGGGTGGGCTGCCGCTGACCAGGACCGTCGGGGCGAGCTGCCGCAGGGCGAGCTTGGACAGTGCGCGGTGGGCGGCGAGTTCGGCCAGGAGCGCGGGTTCGTCGCCGTGGATGACACAGGCCGCTGGGGCGATGCGCACCCGCCCGTGACCTCGTGCGGTGTCGGCGACGAGATAGGCCAGCGGCTGTGGCAGGGCCGTGGCGGAGCCGGCTGCCAGGTCGGCTGTGATGTCGTCCGGGGTGCGGCCGGCGTCCAGGGCCCGGCGGATACTGCCGGCACTGAAGCGCCATACCGACGCCGTGCCACTGGTCTCCCGGTCGGCCATCGAATCCAGCAGCGCCGCGAGTCGCGCGGACGGGGTGCCGGTGACGACGGCGGTGAGGTCGGCGCCGATCCGGGCCGTCGTGGTCGCGGGGGGCAGCAGCCGCCGGACCGTGATGTCGAGCTCTTCGTCGGCGTGGGCCGCCAGGTGGGCACCGAGCGGGGACAGCGCACCCCGTGCCAGCACGCCCAGCAGTTCGCCTTCGCGGATCACGGTGCTGAACGGTGCAGTGTCCTCGGGCGAGGCGTCGTCGGCGAGCGGACGGTGCCAGGCCACGAGCGGCCCCAGCTCCGAAGCGACCTTCACACCCTGTCCTGCCGGGAGCCCCGCTGCTGCGGTGAGCAGCCCGTGGCGGGCCTGCAGACAGCCGTCGCAGTCAGGCGCACCGGCGAGCGCGGGAAGAGCCTTGTTGTCTTCGTCGCGCGCCCGGGTGGGGGTGAGCGGCAGGTCCCGCCATGCCCGGAGCAGTACGGCGAGTTGTTCCGCGGGCTCCTGCTCGGCCCAGGCGTCGTACGCCTCGGTGGGAGGTACGCGATCGCCGTCGCGGGCCAGCAGTCCGGCGGCGTACGCCGTCTCCAGGGCGATGCGTACGACGGCGTCGTCCGCTTGGGCGGCCTTGCCGAGCCGAGCCAGTTCACGCGCGCCGATCCCTCCCGACTTCAGCCGGGTCGGTGGAGCGGTCGCGCACGCCGAAAGGACGGAGGCGGCATGGGCCGCGAACGCGGTGGCGGCCACCGCGGCCTCCCGCTCCACCTCCGAGGAGGTGATGGGCACCAACTGTGTGACGGGCGGCAGAGGTTTGAACGGAGCGTGCCAATCGGGGCCCCGCAGAGCCAAGGCCACCTCGACCGGCATCCGGACGGGCCCGTACCGGTGACGGTCCTGGAGCAGAAGCCCGCGGTCGAGTGCCCATCGGGCGCCTGGTTGGAGGTCGCGGCCAGGAGCTCCGAACACGACGAACAGTGACTGACGCGGCGTGGACCTGGCGCCCTGCTCAAGCAACTTCCGTGTGGCCGCCGGTGCCCCAGCCACCAACGCGGCGACCCGTTCCGCGTCACTGTGATGCTCCACCAGAGCCGCGAGTCGCTGCTGCTTGGTTCCGGGTGGCTTGATACCGAGGACCGCCAGCATGCCCCGCAGTTCCTCCGAGGTGGTGCCGGTCAGCAGCTCTTCCAGCGGGGCGTCAAGTCCCAGGGGCGTGCTCCACGCCTGCCGCAAGGGCGTAGGCATGCGGAGTGCCTCGTTGCCGTCGTGCCACACGAGCGCCCGATCCGACAGCGCCTCCAGGGTCGCGTCCAGCGCGTGTACCGCCGCAGGGGATGTCGAGCTGAGCAACTCCGCGAGGCTGTCCCGGGTCGCTTGTGCTCCCAGGGCTGCCAGCGCCTCGGCGGCCTGCAAGCACGGCAGCGTGAGTTGGGGCAGGACGAGTGCCACGGACCCCGGACGTTGGAGACGGTCCGCCAGTTCCCCCACCGAGCGTGGTTCCGGAGAGGAGGCTGCGTCCTTCCGCATGGCGAGTATGCGTGCCAGGCGGGGACCGTCGAGTTCGCTCAGCCAAGTCGCAAGCGTCGATCGGGACTTCATGAGGGTGCACCTCGACAAACAGGAAACGTCACAGGCGGGCCGAAGCCGCTTCGGCGCCAAGGTCAAGGATGGCGCAGTTCCATGATCCGCGGATGCCGAACGAAGACGGAGTCTGGGGCACCTCCCCGCCGCGGGCCCAGCCCGACGAGACGAGCCGACGGCAGTAGAAGATCCGGCCACCCGCTCGCCGAAATGTTCTTAATCAACGGATATAAACGCAACCAAAACTGCAACCAGCGCACGGCGAGGAGCCGCGATTGCGGCTCGGCTCCTCGTTTCGCCTGTTCAGGCGGATGCGGAGGATACGAGATTCGAACTCGTGAGGGGTTGCCCCCAACACGCTTTCCAAATGTTCGTCTGGGGGTTCGGTGGGGGACGGGGGTGTTCTGACCTGGGGTGGAACGGGTGATGGCGGCGCTCCTGGACGGTGCCGGACGGGGGTGAACGAGACCAGAACTGAGACCAAGGTTCCCAGTGTTCTGCCTGGTCAGGCGGTGCATCCGGGCCCACGCGACGTGCCGATCAGAGGCCGGTGTCGCTCGGCTGGCTGCACGGCCGTGTCGGAGTCTGTGGATGCGGATTGTCCCCTCGGAGTGTCAGTGGTGCCCGGTAGGACCTGCTGGGGCACGTCACCACGAACGGGGAGACATCTCGATCATGTACGACGCCGAATTAATGGCTGTGGCCACTGGCGCAGCCGGCACGCTCGTCGCGGCCATAGCCACGTCGGGTGCCGAGAAGATGCGCTTGAAGGTCGCGCACTTCTTCCGCCGGGCCACCCCGGATGAACAGCGAGTGGCCGCTCAGGCAGTGGATGACACCGCTGCGCAACTCACGTCGCCCTCTCCAGAGGCCCAGGCGCTCGCAGCGACCGCCTGGACGCAGCTCATCGCCCAGTACCTTGCCGAGCACCGCGACGCCATGAGCGAAGTGGACGAACTCGCGGTACCCACCTCGCCGTCCTCGAAGGTCTGGAACCAGCACAACACCGGCACAGGAACGTTCATCGGTGGTGACGTCCACTCTTCACCAGCGGCCGTTCCTTCACGCGACGTTGCTCGACACCTCGAAGCGTGAAGAACGGCCGCCCTGCTGTCCCGGGAACGAACCAAGATCAGCGGGTCAGGTGAACAGCCGAGGTTAAACACCAAGCTCAGTCGTCCACCGGCGGATTCGTGCCTGGCCCGAGTCCGAGTCCTGCCCAGGCCGACCCGATGGTCTACGTGGCTCGCCTCGGTGAACGCCGCGTTCCCTTCCGACACCGCGTGCATGCCGAGGCTCTGGTCGAGCAGTGGGGTGCCGACCGGCCCGAGCACACCGCGGAGGTCGAGGTGTGGGACCGAGGGAAGTGGGAGCACAACGGACCCGGCGGCGTGCGGGCCATCCGCGATCGGATGCCCGACCGCAAGGTCGTCTTCCACGCCCACGCCCTCTTCGCGCCCGGCGGGGAGGGCTGAATGTGGGCGTCTCCGAGCAATGGTCCGTGACTGCCTGGGAGTTCGAGTACGACCTCTACACCGACCTGCCGGTGCGTGGCACACTACTCGCCGCCCCGGCCAAGAGGTCGAGGCGCAGGTCCGCGGCACGGAACGCGCGTGAGCGGCCTCCCGGCAGCGGCGCATGCCGGGAGGCCGCTGCGCGTGCCCGTTTTGCCCCAGGGGAGTCGGCAGGGCTCAGTGGTCTTCGGTGGGGGTGACGGGCAGGCGCTGGGTGAAGGTCTTGCCGCCGTCGCGGGATTCGTAGACGCCGTCCTGGGTGGCGGCCAGGATGCGGTCCGCGTCGACGGCGGTGAGGGCCTGGGGCTGTCCGCCGGGGACGGTGCCTGCCTTCTTCCAGGTGGTGCCGCCGTCGGCGCTGCGGTGGAGTCCGCCCGCCGGGTCGATGCCGTACAGGGCGTTCGGCTTGGTCCAGGAGACGAAGGCCAGGACCGGTTCGGCGCCGTCGGCGAAGGTCTTGCCGCCATCGGTACTGGTGGCGATGCCGTTCTGGGTGGTGGCGAGCACGGTGTCCGGGTCGTTGGGGCTGACGGCGATGTCGAGGGCGGCGAGTTCGGCGCGCCTGTCCCAGGTCTTGCCGTCCTTGCTGACGCGCAGCATTCCGTTGGTGCTGTCGTAGTGAGCCCTCTGCTGTCGGAGCGGAAGGCCGGCGGAAGGTCGAGCGCTGTACGCGATGGCCCATCCCCATCCCCAACACCGAAGCCACGGCTGATGGGGGATCCCGTCTGTCAGTCGTCGCTCATGGCGACGAAGTCGCCGTGCCAGTTGTGGTATCAGACCTGGCCGGTGTCGGCGTTGACGGACAGCATGCCGGTGATGTTGTTCCCCTTGAGGGTGTGCAGGGTGTAGTAGCCGGGGAATGCCTCTGCCTCACTGGGGGTCTGGCCCGAGCGGTGATCGTCGAGCCACTGGCGGGCGATCTTCTCGGCCTCAGGGGCGGAGATGCGGGCCGTGCCGGTGGTGCGGTGCATGGGCATGCCGTAGTCGGTGTTCCAGATCATCGCCGGTCCGTACTCCAGCCAGACGGCACCGCCCGCCGGGTCGATGAGGACTTCGGTGGCGCCCTTGCCGTCGTGGGTGGTCAGCTCGGCGTAGAAGTTGCGGGAGAACTGCATGACTTCGCCCACGCGCAGGCCAAGTCGGTCGGCGAACTCCCCGGCCCGGGCTTTCGCCGAGGCGAGCGAGGTCACCGGCTGCCCGGTTCCGGTCAGCCCACATGGGTGGCCGCCCATCATCCCCGGGCCCATCCACATGCCGTGGTCCTCACGGCCATCACGGCCGTCGCGGTCGCCCATCATGCCCCCGCCGTTCCAGTCGGAGGGCCCGTAGCTGTCGCACCCGGGCGAGGCGGTGGCCGGCTGTCCGTACGCGGCGCGGGCGGCGTTCGAGGCTATGCCGCTGCCTGTTGCGCCGTCCTGGGTGGCTGCCCATACGCCGGCGCCCACGCCGGTCACGGCGAGTGCGGCCACAGTCGTCGCGGTGATGCGCTTCCGGTTCCATGGCATCGTTCCCACCGCCACTCCGTGCAGGCGCGGTCTGTCGCCGCAGCGGGTTCCCCTGACTCCCACCGTGACCCACTACGACGGGAGCGCGCATGGGCCGAACGGCCCGCAGCGGGGCCGACGGGCCCGCCGTTCCTCACGTCCGTGGATTGAAGGTGGCCGTCTCGACGGGAACGTCCGCTGTGAGCGGATCACTCTTGGCGAAGTGCAGCTCGATGGAGACGCGTTCGCCTTGGGCAGGCTTGCGGGCGAGGCCGGTGAACATCAAGTGGCTTCCACCGCGCTTGAGTTCGAGCCTGCCGTTCGCCGGGACGGTGAAGGAGTCCACCTGCCGCATCGTCTCGCCGGCGGATTCATGCAGGGTGATGTCCTCGGCCAGGCCGCTGGTGACGGACGTCAGCTCGTCCGCGGTGTCCCCGGTGTTGGTCACCACCAGATAGCCGCCGGCCAGGTCGTCGCTCACCGGCTGCGGCATGTACGCGCTGGCGACCTTCAGCTCAGGACCGCTTGAAGCGGAGGAGCAGCCCGCGACCGCTGGAGCGGCCATGAGGAGCAGGAGCGACGCGGCCAGGGCGGCCGCGCGGCGGCGGGTCACGGGGTCTGTCCCTTGATCAGCTTGGGCAGGTCCTTGATGTAGTCGTCGGCGGTGGCCTCGTCGCCGTGGTAGAGGACATGGCCCTTGTTGTCGCCGGGAAAGAAGGCCAGCGTGGTCTTCCCGTGCGTGGCGCTGACCTTCCCCTCGGCGTCCTTCGTCGCCGGGGCCATACCCACCCCCACCGAGCGGGCCGCGGCCTGGACCGTGTCGAAGTCGCCGCTCAGGCCGATGAAGTCCGCACTCCCGGCGCTGCGCAGCCACTTCCCAAGCTCCGCAGCGTGTCCCGCTCGGGGTCGGTGGTGACGAAGACGAACCGCATCTTGTCCTGGTCGGCCTTGGGCAGGTCCTTGTACGCGAGGGCGATGTTGCTCACGGTCAGCGGGCAGGCGTCCGGGCAGTGCGTGTAGCCGAAGTAGAGCAGGGTCAGCCGGCCGTCGGTCTGCTTGCGCAGATCGAACGTCTTGCCGTGCGTGTCCGTGAGAACCAGGTCCGGTTTGGTGAACGGCTGGTCCAGTACCCGCTTGGCCACGGGAGTGGTGGCGTCGGCGATGACGACCGGCCCGTCCGATCCGTTCCCCGTTTCGTTTCCGCTTCCGCAGGCGGACAGGGTGAGCGCCGCGGCCACGGTCAGCGCGGCGGTGAGCAGAGCGGGTTTGCGCATGGGGAACGCCCTTTGAGGGGTTGGGAAGGTAGGCGGGCGGTTCCGCACCCGCCCAACCTAAGATGCTTAGGTGTTCTGGATGGAGCTTACGACAGCCCGTCCGCGGCCCCACGGCCCCCCTGTGCCGTTGAGTCGCCGGACCGGTCGCCTGATCAGCCGTCATAGGTCGTCATTGGCCGCTGGGCAGGTGCGGCCGACTGCGACAGCATCGACACTGACCGCACAGACGATGAGTGGGCCGAAGAGACCCACAGAGCGAGGCCGGGCAGAAACGGTGGTTACGGTGGTGAGGACAGCGTGCTGAGTGAGGACGGACGGCGACGGCTGCCGTGCCGAACCGTCTGGGAGGACCGTGACCGGCACCGGTGGGCCGGGCCGCTGGCCGCGGCCGGACTCCTGGCGGGCGCGGCGATGGCCGTCCTCGGACTGCCCCCGCTCGACCTGCACGGGCCGCTGCACTACGCGGGGGTGATGGGGCCGCTGTGCGGCGGCACGCGCGGGGTGCACGAGGCAGCGCTCGGGCACTTCGGCGAGGCATGGCGCTACAACCCCCTCAGCGTGGTGCTTGTCGCCGGTGCCCTGGTCGCCCTGGTGCGTGAGGCCGTCGGGCGCCTCGCCGGCCGGTGGCTGAACCTGCGGGTCATCCGCCGTCGGCCCGTGGTCGTGGCCGGCCTGGTCCTGGGGCTGGCGCTGACCGCCCGCCAACAAGCCCAGGCCGACCTGCTGCGCACCGGCCCGGAGGCCGACACCCCGACCGGTCTGCTGCTGTACGCCGCCGCACTGCCGCTGGTGGCACTCGCCCTCGGACTCGTCATGGTGACCCGGCTACGGGCCCGGCGCCGCCCCGGCGGTTGATCGCGACGTACGCGATCAACCGCTCGGCTCACCCTGCGGCCTTCATACCGCGCTTGGCGAGCATGTCGGCCATGAGCTTCATCTCGGACTGCTGGCCGCGGACCATGCCCTCAGACAGCCGGACGATCACCGGATCCTCGGCCAGTTCGGCGGCGCCCTGGGCCATGTCCACGCCACCACGGTGGTGCGTGGTCATCAGCCGCAGGTAGAGCACCTCCGCGTCCCTGCCCTCGGCCTGGCGCAGCTCGTCCATCTCCGTGTCGGTGGCCATGCCCGGCGTGAGCGACCCGTCGTGAGGCTCGTACTCCGTCGCGTGGCCCATCCACGCCATCGGCGGCTTCTGCGAGGTCTTGGGCAACCCCCAGACGTCGAGCCGTCCGAGGAGCATGCCGCGCTGGTTGGCCTGAGTGTTGATGATGTCGTACGCCAGGCGGCGCACCTCCTCGTCGTCGGTGCGGTCGCGCACGACGAACGACAGCTCCACCGCCTGCTGGTGGTGCACCGCCATGTCGCGGGCGAACCCGGCGTCCGCCGAGTCCGCGCCCGGGGTCGTGCCGTCGGCGCGGGAAGACGTCATCGCCACCAGAGCGAGGACGGCCAGGCACAGGGCGAGCGCGGCTCCGGCGTACGGCAGCCAGCGGGCGGGATTGCGCGTGGTGCCGTCGGTCATGCCATGCTCCCGCCGCTGCACGAAGCGCCCGGCTCCGGGGTCTGCGCGCCCTGGACGTACTTGTCCAGGAACTCGTCCACGCGCGGGTCCGACGCCTTGTCCACCTTCACCTGGTGACCCCAGGCGGTCAGGGTTATGGGCGAGGGCTGGTCCTTGTAGGGGCTGAGGAACGAGTACGGCGTCTTGGTCACCTTCTCGGTCAGCGCCGTGACGTCGGCCTTGGCGGCCTTGTCGGTGTAGGTGATCCAGACTGCGCCGTGCTCCAGGGAGTGCACGGCGTTCTCCTCGTTGACCTCCTTCGTATAGACCTGGGCGTCGCAGTTGAGCCAGACCGGGTGGTGGTCGCCGCCCACGGCCGGGCTCATCGGGTAGTCGACCTGCTTCTCGACGTGGTTCTGGCTCAGATCCGACCAGGTCCGCTCGCCCTGGACCGGGGCGGCCTCGGCCTTCTCCTTCTCGTTGGCGGCATCGAGCAGATACCAGCCGCCGCCGACGACGCCGGCGAGTATCACGGTGGAGGCGATGATCGCGATGATCCGGTTGCGCCTCTCGCGGGCCTGCTCGGCACGGCGCATCTCGGCGATGCGGGCCTTGCGGTCCGCGGCCTTGGCTTTCGACTTCGATCCCATGGCGTGTCCTTCTCCCGCCACGCGTCGTGTTGTGTCGCGGCGGTGCTGTCACTTGTGGCGGTGTGGTGGTGGGGCACGGGGCGGAGCGGTGGGGCTGACTCCGCCGGGGTGCTCTACACGCGCAGGCGTTGCAGCAGGTGAAGGTCAGGCGGACGGCAGAGCGCACAGGCGGGGGAGCCGGTGAGGGACACGGCCCGGCTCGGCGCTGCGGTACAGGGCTGCTCACCGCCGGCTGATGCGGCCCCTGGATACGGCGATGCCGTGGTGTTACGGACAGCGTCGCCCACCGGCCCGTCGCACGAGTCGAACCCGTCTTCGGCGCACTTGGCGCACACCGCCCCGCCGTCCGGGAACGCCCTCGTGCCGCTGTCCCCGCCCGCGACGCCCACCGTCGATGGCTGTGCGGACATGCTCGGCGCCGAGTGGCCCATATCCATGGTGGCTGTGCTGGGCGGCACGGCCACCGAGGCAGCGGTCCCGCAGGCCAGCGCGGTGAGGGCCACAGTGGCAAGGAGAACGGCGAGGATCCGGGCGAAGGCGAACAGGCTCCGCCGACCCGGCGAGGCGACGGCCGAGCGACGTGCGTACGTCAGATCCACGGCCCGACCTCGGTGGGACCGGCGAGCAGGCCGATGCCCGCGCCGCGTGTGATCATCGCCTGCTCATCCCGAGTACCTAAGCGTCATAGGTGATGGTGGCGAACCTACCAGACCCCCCACAGCACACCACAGGCCGATCAAACCGGCTGCTGCGTGACCGGGGCTTCGAGCAACGGGCAGGTGGTGTTCATGCCGGTCGCCGCCAGCGCCGGCTCGGTGACCAGGACCAGCGGCAGCACCAGCAGCGCACCCGCAGCCAGCGCCCCGGCCCACACGACCGCACGCCCCAGCGGGCGCTGCCCGGCCAGTAGCCGCCGCACCCGGCCGGCCACATGACCGCCCGAGGCCGCCAGCGACGCCGTGGGCGCCCCCGCCCCGGCCAGCTCGACCAGCGCGGTGGCCAGGTTCAGCGAACCGGTGCGGGCCGTGGCCGCGTCGTCGGCGGCCATCTCCACCAGCCGCCGTGTCTGCTCCGCCGCCACGGCGAACAGCGGCACCCGCGGAAACGCCCGCTCCAGTGCCTCCGCACCGGCCAGGACCAAGTGGTGCCGCTGGCGGATGTGCGCCCGCTCGTGGGCGATCACTGCCTGAAGCTCCTCGGGCTCCAGGGCGGCCAGTGCAGCTGAGGTCAGCACGATCCGGTGTCCATGGCCGGGCAGGCAGTACACGGCCGGGCGGTCGTCGTCCAGCACGGTCACCCCGAGACCGGCGTGCGCCCGGCCGACCATCGCCAGCACCGCGGCGTGCCGACGGCGCTCACCGCGGGCCCGCAGCAGGCCCGCCGCCAGGCGCCAGCCGACCCGGCCCAGCAGCATCAGGGCCAGTACCGTGCCGCTCGCCGCCACGGCAGCGCCGCCCGGCGTCGCGTACTGCTCCCGCAGCATCAGCACGCACGCGTGCAGCAGATCGGCCAGATTGCCGCTGACCGGCACCGTGGGCACGGCCAGCGCGAGCCCGGCCAGCGCGACGGAGACCACCACCGTGGCACTCAGCGCCTGCCAGGCCCAGATCGCCAATCGCGGCGAGCGCGCCACCCAACTCGCCCGGGCAAGCAGTGGGGCGACCGCCCCGAGCAGGACCGCGTAGCCGAGCAGTGGCACCGCCACCCTCATGACCGGCCTCCCTCGCGGCGCGCGGCGAGCGCCGCCCGCAACTCCGCGACCTCGCCGTCGTCCATCTCGTCGAACAGCCGCACCAGCGTCGCGGTCCGGTCCGCACCGGTCGCCCAGACCTGGTCGATCAGCGAGGCGGCGTACTCCTCACGGCTCTTCGTCGCCCGGTACCGGAACGCCCGCCCGTCCTTGGCCCGCGACAACCAGCTCTTGCGGTGCAGGATCTCCATCACCGTCTGCACCGTGTTGTACGCCAGCGCCTGCGGCCGGTCCCGATTGAGCTGCTCCAGCACCTCACGCACGGTCAGCGGCCCGCCCTCGGTCCACACCACGTCCATGATCGCCTGCTCCAGCTCGCCGAAGCCCCGCATCCCGGCCGCCCTCCCGCATGAAAACCTAAGCGCCATAGTACGTGCCGTCCGGAATCGCTCGTCCGGGCTCGCCCACGCTGTCGCGCTCACCGCGCCGCCCCCGCCAGGTGCACATAGCCCTGACCGTCCACCGGTCGGAGAGCGAGCCGGTGGTGGAAGAGGTCATCGAGGAAGGCCGGCACCTGGTGATAGCAGAACACCGAGGCCGTCACGCCGGCGATCCGCGGCGTATCGAGGAAGAGGGGGGAGCTCGGCCAGGAAGTACCGCACCGCGCAGCGCAGCTGCTCCTGCGTCGGCGTCTGCCCGGGCGGAAGACGCCGCTCCAGCGTCCAGGCAGATGCTCCCAGGCACGCCCGGGCGAAGGCGGTATCCCGCCCGTAGCGATCCTCCACCTCCCCCAGCACCTGCCCGTAGGCGATGTTCACCGCCAGGGCCTGCCCGTCGAGAATGTGGGCTCGCGGCTCGCCGATGTCGGCCGCCGACAACGCACGAGTGATCTTGTTGCGGACGTACTGGCCCTGGCGACGCGCCTTCCACGCTGCCCGTGCCGGCGCGTATCCCAGGGCCTGAAGAGTGTGGACTGCGGCGGTGTCCGGCACGAAGAAGTGCACGCGGTCGAAGGAGCCGAGCGCCCACCGGACCAGGGCGGTGATCCGCTCGGCGGAGAAGTGACTGTTGAACGGGCTGACACCGACACATCCGTGAGCGCGGGCGGCGAAGACGGCCCGGCACCGGTCGGTCAGCGGCACGGCGTGGAACGGCCCGTCGGACGGGTCGGGCAGGGCAGGCGGGGACGAGCTGGGCACGGAGACTCCTCGCGCGGGATGGAAGGCATGACGGTGAGCACGGCGAAGCTCTCGGTCACATGAATCTCGACCGAGGACCCGTCTGACCTAAGTGCGGATCACGCACAACGCGAAGCGGCCCCCGGAGCTGGGCGAGGTTCGGGCCCCGCAGGAACCTGCTGTCGGACGCTCGGAAGACCGGGGCGGCCACCACGCCGCCACACCGCCCTGCGGACTCAAGTCCGTGTACGGCACATTCTCGAAGCGGGCATCAGGGCACCGGTCGGTCCAGGCGCCGCACAGGTGCCCCGCACCGGCGCGCATGCCGTCGCCCGTCTCGGCGACGGGACCGGCGTGCAGCTCCTGCACATGCCGCTGCTGCTGCACAGCCGTGGCGGATCCCGCCCTGGCGCCCGACACGCAGCCCAGCAGCGTCAACGCGAGCAGCAGCACACCGAGGATCCGGTGGAGCGCGGCATTGGCGCGGGGCATGTCCATAGCCCGTGACCGTAAGCAGCGAGTCCGGACCGCGGGTTCCGCAACGCCGACGCCGTCACCCGGAAGAGGCGACAACGCCAACTGCAACCACGGCATGACGAAGGTCCCGACCGCTCAGCGGTCGGGACCTTCGTTTCGGCTGGTCAGCCATGGCGGAGGATACGAGATTCGAACTCGTGAGGGGTTGCCCCCAACACGCTTTCCAAATGTTCGTCTGGGGGTTCTGGGGCGTACGGCAACGTCCTGACCTGCGGTGCAGCTGGTCCTGGCGGGGGTTCTGAACGGTGCTGTACGCCGGTGAATGCAACCAGAACTGCAACCACGGAAGCGGAGCAGCGTGAGTGCGTCCAGCTTCTGCTCGTGGTTCCTGGTCAGCGGGGAATCGCCTCCTTACTCACCGTTCTGCGACCAGGCCGCGGTGAGCGCGGTGACCGGGTCACTGTCGGCTGGTGCCGCGGGCCACCACTCGCCGTCGTCGTCCTGGAGGTAGGGGTACCAGCGGGCATCGGGGCCCAGACGCAGCTGGATGCCGTGGTCGGTGAGGGTGAGGCGGTTGCGCCAGGTTCTGAGGTGTGTGGGGGAGTCGGTCATCTCGGCGAGGGCCGCGTCCAGGGCGGTGCGGGTGGCCTTCATCACCGCCGGGTCGGGGGCGTAGGGCTGCTCGGCGACGGTGATGCCCGTGGGGCCGCCGTGGCGCCAGGCGCGGGTGAGGCGTGCGAAGGCAGTGGGTTTGGTGCCGGTGTTCTGGATCAGGTGGTGGAACCACTCGGGTCCGGGGTCGCTTGCGGCGATGCGGACGGCGTCCTGGTGCTGGGTCAGGTGCAGGTCGGCGGTGTCGCCCGCGAGGAGCCGGGCGGCGCGCGCGGTGGCGTCGGCCATGAGACGTTCCAGGTCTACGGCGGCCAGGCCGGTGCCGGGTGGCGGGGCGACGGGCAGTGCTGTGGTGTGGGCGGCGGGTTCCGGGAGTTCGGGCAGTTCGCGGGGCTCTTCGGCCCAGTGGGCGTACGCGGCGGCGGCCGGGATGCCGGCCGGTGCTGGTGGGGCGGCGGTCTCCTGTGCTGCCGTACGGAGTGCGCGCAGCTGGGCGAAGACCTCCTCGCGACCGCGGCCGCGCAGCGCGAAGAGCACGAATGGGTCGGTGTCGATGGTGGCGGCGATGGCGTAGCAGAGCGCGGCGGCGTGCTTGCAGGGGTATCCCCAGTCGGGGCAGGAGCACTCCGGATCGAGCTCGGTGGGCAGTGGGAGCAGTGGGACGCCTGCGTGCCGGGCGTCGTCTACGAGTTCGGCGGGCATCTCGTCGTCGAGAAGTGCTGCGAGATGTCCGGCGCGGGCCGCGATCGTGTCGAGCAGGGTGTCCCACTGAGGGTCGGTGAGGATGGGCAGGTGGACTGAGGAGCGGTACGGGCGCGGGCGGCTGCCCTGGACAGCGGCATTGACCTTGCCCGGAGCGACGGTGACCGGGCCGACCATGCCCTTGCGGGCGTAGGTGCGTCCGCGCGAGAGCCGTCCGGCGTCCAGGGTGGAGTCCTCCAGGGCTGCCACCCATGCCTGGCCCCACCAGGTCGCGGCGAAGGCTCGCTTGCCGCGGGCGGGCGCACGGCGCGGGCCGGGGACAGCGGGGCTCATGACTGCCTTCCGAGGGCGACGAGTTCGGCGAGGTCGGCGTCGGACAGTTCGGTCAGGGCTGCCTCGCCGGAGCCGACGACGGCGTCGGCGAGGGCGCGCTTGGCTTCGAGCAGCTTCGCTACCTTGTCCTCCACGGTTCCCTCCGCGAGGAGCTTGTGTACCTGGACGGGTTTGTCCTGGCCGATGCGGTAGGCGCGGTCGGTGGCCTGGTCCTCGACGGCCGGGTTCCACCAGCGGTCGTAGTGCACGACGTGCGTGGCGCGGGTGAGATTGAGTCCGGTGCCCGCCGCCTTCAACGACAGCAGGAACACCGGCACTTCACCGCGCTCGAAGCGGTCCACCATCTCCTCGCGCCGCGCGACGGGGGTGGCACCGTGCAGGAAGAGAGTGGGGATGCCGCGGTCGCCGAGATGCTTGTCCAGCAGAGCCGCCATCTGTTTGTACTGAGTGAAGACCAGCACGGATTCGCCTTCGGCGGTGATGGTGTCGAGAAGTTCGTCGAGCAGGTCGAGCTTGCCGGAGCGGCCCCGCAGGGGAGTGGACTGGCGCAGGCTGTGCTCTTTCAAATACTGGGCGGGGTGGTTGCAGATCTGCTTCAGCGCGGTGAGCAGCTTGAGTACCAGACCGCGTCGGGCGATGCCCTCCGACTCCGCGATCTTCGCCATGGTCTCGCGGACCTGTGCCTCGTACAGGCTGGTCTGCTCGGCCGTCAGCGGGACGACGTGGTCGGTCTCGGTCTTGGGCGGCAGTTCGGGCGCGATGCCGGGGTCGGACTTCTTGCGGCGCAACAGGAAGGGACGTACGAGACGGGACAGGCGCTCGGCTGCCTCGGGATCCTCGCCCGCCTCGATGGCGCGGGCATGCCGGTCACGGAAGGCGGTGAGTGAGCCGAGGAGCCCGGGGGTGGTCCAGTCGAGCAGTGCCCACAGCTCGGAGAGGTTGTTCTCCACGGGGGTGCCGGTGAGCGCGACGCGGGCGCGGGCGGGCAGGGCACGCAGTTCGCGGGCGGTGACGGCGTAGGGGTTCTTGACGTGCTGGGCCTCGTCGGCGGCCACCAGCGACCAGGCTGTCTCGGCAAGCACTTCGCGGTCGCGGCGCAGCACCCCGTAGGTGACCAGGACGATCTCGTCGCCGGCCAGGTCCATCAGGTGGCGGTCGCCGCCGTGGTAGCGGCGTACGGGGGTGAGCGGTGCGAATCTGGCGGCCTCGCGCTGCCAGTTGCCGAGCAGGGAGGCCGGGCAGACGACAAGGGTGGGGCCCGCGGTGGTGGGGGAGCTCTGGCGGTGCAGGTGCAGAGCGAGCAAGGTGATGGTCTTGCCCAGGCCCATGTCGTCGGCGAGACAGCCGCCGAGGCCGAGTGCGCACATCTCGGCCAGCCAGGCCAGGCCCCGCTTCTGGTAGTCGCGCAACGTGGCCTTGAGGGCGGCGGGCTGGGGCACGGGGGTGCGGGACTCGGGGTCGCGGATACGAGCGACCAGGTCGCCGAGCGCACCGACCGCCGCGCAGGGGACCCGGTCACCGTCCCTCCCCCAGCCTCCGGCCGGGGGGACCCCCATCTCGCTTCGCTCGGCCTCGCCGGTGAGCGCGGCGCTCAATGCCTCCATGGGGGTGAGCGGTTCCATCCGGCGGCGCTTGGCGCGGGCCACCAGCTTCGGGTCGGCGACCACCCACTGGTCGCGAAGCCGGACGAGGGGACGGCGTGACTCTGCGAGAGCGTCCATCTCGGCCTCGGTGAGCGGCTCGCCGCCGAGGGAGACTTGCCAGCGGAAGTCGAGGAGGGCCTCTGTGTCCAGCAGGCCGCCCGCGGTGGAACCGGGGGCGGTGCGTTGCCCGATCTCCGCGGTCGCGGTGAGCGCCTTGACCAGGTCGCGCGGCCAGTGCACGTCGACACCGGCCGCGCGCAGCGCGTCCGTGGAGTCCCCAAGGAGATCGAAGGCTTCGTCGTCGGTCAACCGGAGCTGATCGGGAGCGGCATCGTTGAGCAGCCTCCGCAGTGGGGGCCAGGCGCGGGCGCCGCGGCGCAGGGCGAGAAGGGTCTCGGTCTCGGCGCGTGGGCCGAGCAGCCGCTCCACTTCGGTCGGCTCGCTCCACAGTCGTGCGGCCTCGATGACGAGCGCCGGGTCCGCCGCGGTGTGCAATTGCAGGACGGCCCGGAACTGCCGTCGGCGTCCTTCGGGTACGTCGACGCGCAGGGAGACACTGACCTCGGCAGTGAGCGCCGCCTGGGTTTCCTCGGCCCATTCACGCAAGGTGGGCACGGCGCGGGCCTCGCGCCAGGCGTACGGCAGCGCTCCCATGGCGAGCGGCGCGGCCGGCGTACGGACCAGATCATCGGCGACCGCGTCGCAGAACTGGCGTACCAGCGCTGCCGGTTCGGCGATCCGCACCGGCGCAGGGCCAGGCTCGGGCAGGCAGTGGGCGTGCGGCGGGAAGGCGGCGGCCAGGGCGTCCAGCGACTGGCGCTGGGCGGCGGTGCAGGGACCCACCTGCCAGGTGTCGTAACCGGCGGGGGTGAGGGCCGGATGGAGGCGGCCGTCGGCGAGCAGCCGGAGCGCGAAGCGAGTGGCGGCCTGCCAGGCGGCGCCGGAGGGATGCGTCGGCTCCGCATCAGCCAGCGCGGAGATTGCGACGGCGACAGGCACCGCGTAACCCTCGACCCTGCGTCGCCTGACCGAGCGGCCGTGCGGCAGGACCAGCTCCACCACCTCGGTCTCAAGGCCGGTGGGAGCCATAGTGTCTCGGGCTGCTGCCCCGGTCGGCTTCCACAGCAGCAGCCGCCCAAGGCGGGCGGGCTCACCGGGCAGGAACACCGCCGCCCAGCCAGTGCCGAACAACTGTCTCACGAAGGCGGATGTTTCCTGCCGGGCCAGTGGCGGTGCGCTCCTCGCGCCCGTACTCGGCTCTCGTACGACGACTCGTGCCACTGTCTTCCGCCCTGTCGCTTGCCGGACCCTCCTCAGGCCCGCTCACTACCGAACCCCACCAGGCAACGTCACACGCTGGCAACCGCGGGCCTCGGCTTGACTGCTGGCGACGGCACCACGGCGGATATGCCGCTGCTGAACACACCGGTCCTCGACCGCAAGGTGCGGCACTACGGTGAGGTCATGAGCACCTGGGACCCAGCCGCGCTGGAGGCGTTGATCGAAGAGGCCACCGTCGACGCCTACGGCCAGGATGAGCAGCTCACCGGCTTCTTCACGATGATCGAGGAGAACCTTGCCGTGCCGTTCACCACGACTGTTCTCGGCGTGGAGGCGAGCGTGGTCGGTGTCGATCTGGCCGAGGACGGGCGCGTGGTCGCACGCTGCGCCCGGGGGTCGGTCCGACAGGACATCGGAATCCTGGACCTGCCGTTGCCGGAACCCGCCCCTGAGGGCTCGCAATGGATCGAGGCATACCGCTACTGGGCCCGTTGAACTGACGCGTCGCGCAACTGCCCAGCTGAGCCCCTGCTCGAACGGACAGTCGCCCCGACTGCCGCTGACCGGAGCGACTGCGGGAAACGTAGAGCACGTAGCGCGCATACCGCAGTATGCTTACCGCTATGGCTGACACCACACGCATCACGGTGACACTCCCCACCGAGCAGGTGGCGGAGCTGAAGAAGATCACGGACAACATTTCCGGCTACGTGGCCGAAGCGGTCGCCAGACAGATCCGGCACCAGCTTCTGGGGGCCGACCTGCGCAGCCACACAGACGAGCACGGGGCCTTCAGTGAGGAAGAGCTGGCCGAGGCGCGGGCGCGGATCTTCGGTTCCACGCAGGCCACCGGCGGCGCGAGCGCCGCGTGAGCGGGCACATTGAGACTGTCGTCCTGGACAGCGAGGGGCTGTCAGCCTGGGTGGCGCAGGACCGGAAGGTTCTGGCGATGTTCCAGGTGTTCCACGACATGGGAGCGGACCTTGTCGTCAGCGCCAACACCATCGTGGAGGTGAGCCATGCCAGGGTGAACCTGCCCCGACTGCAATGGGCGCTCTCCCGGGTCAAGGTAGAGCCGATCACGGAGGCGGCGGCCAAGGCGGCAGCCCAACTGCTCAAGGGCGCTGGTCTGCACGGACACAAGTACGCGATCGACGCCACCGTCGCGGAAGCGGCCTTGCGTCAGCCTGGCCCGGTCGCCATCCTCACGTCGGATGTCGATGACATGACCCGGCTGTGCGGCAGCAAGGTCCGGATGATCGGGCTATGACCGCGACACCGTCCCGGGACCATGGACAGATCCGCGTGGATCCGCCGAGACTGAAGTCGCCGCAGGCCAACCCCTGATGGGTGAATAAGGCATCGACGAATGCGGGGGCATGACTGCGTTCGGTGTCAAAGCTCCTCAGGGCGCAACGCCTGCTGGCGGCTCAGGGCGGCGACTGCCTCTTTGTCTACGCCGTTGAGGACGGCCAACTCATCGTGTGGGTCCTGGCGGCCGGTAACCGTCGTGACGTATCCCGTCAGATGGTGTGGCTCCCCGCAGTCTGCGCCCGTCGCCCCATAGGACGTGAGTGTGCGCCTCTCCTGCTCGAGGCAATGTCGTAAATGTCGCCTATGAATGCAACCGAAACTGCAACCAAGGCATGCCGAAGAGCCGGACCGCAATGAGCGGTCCAGCTCTTCGTTTCGCCTGGTCAGGCGGCTGCGGAGGATACGAGATTCGAACTCGTGAGGGGTTGCCCCCAACACGCTTTCCAAATGTTCGTCTGGGGGTTCGGCGGCGATCGAGGGCGTCCTGACCTGCGGCGGAGTGGGGCACGGGGAGGGCAGTGGACGGTGCTGGACGGGTATGAATGAGACCAGAACTGACACCAGGGCGCCGGGTCATACCTTCTTGACGACGACGGCGTTCGGTAGGAGCTTCTCCAGGTCGTCCACGTCCGAGGTGAAGACGGTGACCTGCCCCTTCTGCTGGCGTGCGATGACAGCGAGCACGGCATCGATGGCGTACTTGTGACCGTGCAGCTTGGCATCTGCCAGGAGTCGCCGGGCCTGGCGGGCCTCGTCCTTTCCGATGTCGGCGACCTTGAGGCGGGAGAGCACCCAGTCCCAGCGCTGCTCGGTGGTTCTGCCGTCGTACGCCTCGACCAGGGTCATAGGAGACGTCACCACTTCCGCCTCACCTCCGGCCGCGAGGTCGAGCCAGGCGATCATCTTGCGGTCGCCGCGCACGGCCAGGGACAGGGCTTCGCAGTCGAGTACGAAGACGCGCAGTGGCCGCTGCCTGTGCTCACCGGCCCGCTTCTTCACGCGGCCTCTCCGGCATCGTGTCCTCCGCCGGTGCGGCGGCGCTCGTGCTCGGCGTCGAGCTCGTCCAGTTCCGTGAGGGCTGCCGTGCGCTCGTCCTCGGTGACCGGCCCGTGTTCTTCCTGCAGCCAGTCGACCAGCTCCAGCAGCCGGTCCCGATCGCGCTTGAATCGCAGTGCTTCGGCTACATACGCCGAAAGTCCTCGCTCGGCCGCGTCGGCGCGGATCTCATCGAGGAGATCTTCGGGGATCGTCACCGTGACTTTTTTCGTCGCCATACAAGAAACCATACTCCTGGTGCAAGTGCCCTTACCAGGGTAGCTGAACCAGTCAGGCCCAGGATGCGAATGGTTGATCACGGAGTCTTCCCCGACGTTGAACGCTGGGACACATCGTTTCACTCGGTCACCCCGTGTCGTTTACTCCCACCAGCGCATGCATCGGCTGGTGCGGATAGTCGCTTTTTGACGCGGTGAGCCTCTTGCTGTTGGCGGAACCACAAGAGGAGGGGCTGTGTCCCTGTTGCCTTCGGCAGACGTCTTCAGATCAATCGAGCTAAATGTTTCGCAGTTGCTCGGTGGACAGTTGGTGTGTCCACATGCGCCCGGGGAGCGGTGTTCTGTGGGTGAGCACCTCACGCTCTCGGAGGCGAAGGATGCGGCGGCGCGAGATGCCACCGACGTTGCACTTCGGGACGCGCTGTGGCGATGCGTAGGCCGCGATGCCCGTAGTGACCTGTCGAACTTGGCTCAGCGCAGCCAGTTGCTCGCGCTGTATTTCGTCATCCCCTACCTCCGGAAGTCGGCTGGGCGAGTGTCGAGGAGGCTGTGCGTCGACGTCGCCGAGGTGAGGTCGGCCATGGTGTTCGGTGCGTTGTACGGTCTGGCGCTGGCCACCGAAGGCGCCGATGTCCGTGACGAGGTCGTCCGGTCCGCCAATGCGGCCGGCTGGGCGGTGGAACGGGCTGATCCGGCCGAGCGCACGACGGATCCGCACAACCTTGTCGACCGCGCGAGCCGACTTGATGACGGCTACTCACCCATCCGTGACGAGTCAGACATCCAGGTGGTCGACGAGATGGACCCTGTGTTGTGGGGGCGCATCAGCGGCGAACGCATGGGCGCTACCTTGCACCGCCTCGGGCTCTTGGGCGAGTTCCTCGCCTCGGGTTCGGAGCAGGTGCCCGAGGGTGTGAGGGGCCACGAAGTTTCCGGACAGGGACCCAATAGGGTTGTCCTGAACAGGAAACGAGGAAACAGTGGCGCCACCCAGCAAGTACTCACCGGAGTTCCGCGAGGAAGCCGTCCAGATCGCGTTGAGGTCGAGCAAGACGATCTCCGAAGTCGCCCGGGAGCTTGAGCTGAACCCGGAGACGCTACGCGGCTGGGTAAAGAAGCACCAGAAGCAGCAGGAACCGGCCCCCGACGCGGAACTGACAGTGAACGAGCGGGCACGTCTGAAGGAACTCGAACGGCGCAACCGCGAGCTGGAGATGGAAGTTACCTTCCTGAAAAAAGCCGCAGCGTACTTCGCGAAGGATCCCCGGTAGCAAGCAAGTACGAGTTCATCGACGAGATGCGGCTCGGCACCGAGGAGTACGCATACAGCGTCGAGTTCATGTGCGGCCGACTCGGCGTATCCAGATCCGGCTACTACGACTGGCGATCCCGCCCGGAATCCGCGACAGCTCACCGGCGCGAAGAACTGAAATTGCTCGTCGAGAAGGCCTTCGACATGTCGGACAGCACCTACGGGCACCGGCGCATCCAGGCCCAGCTGCACCGCTGGGGCGTCGCCGCGGGCGTGGAGCTGGTCCGCCGCGTCATGCGTGAACTGGGCCTGGTGCCCTGCCAGCCACGGCCGAAGAGGTTCAACCTCACGCAGGCCGCGGCCGGCCAGGTGCCAGACCGTGTCCGCCGCGACTTCACCGCCGATGCGCCCGGCGAGAAGCTCGTCGGTGACATCACCTATATCGCGACTGGGGAAGGCTGGCTGTACCTCGCAACGGTCATCGACTGCTGCACGAAGGAAGTCATCGGTTACGCGATGGACGACCACTACCAAACCCCACTGATATCCAGGGCGATCCGTAACGCGGCACGGAACAGGAACCTCTCGGCCGACGCGATATTTCACTCGGACCGCGGAAGTAACTACATGTCAGCCGAGTTCGGGAGGACGCTGGACCGCTTCGGGCTCCGCAGATCTGCCGGCCGCACCGGGATCTGTTTCGACAACGCCATGGCCGAATCATTCTTCGGCGCCCTGAAGAACGAGCGTGTATCAAGGGTGACTTACCTGACCCGCGAGGCCGCCCGGCAGGACGTCACTCGCTACATCGAATTCTGGTACAATCGCAAACGCCTCCACTCGGCAGTGGGTTACCGCCCTCCGCGCGAAGTCCACGCCGAATACGAGAAGTTGCGAATCGCCGCGTGAAATAGACGGTCAGACGCCCGTCCGGAAAACGCGAGGCCCCTCAGTGAGTCCGACGGGCTCGATAGACCGCAGAAGGAAGCCGAGTGAGCCCAAGCGCAAGGCGACTTTCGCAGTGGCTGGCCGAGCCAATGCCCCTGCGTAAGGTGGCAGATCTCCTCGGGGTCGACCCATCGAAGGCTTCCGGGCTGGTGAGGGCGGACCGCTTTCCATGCCGTGTCACGAAGCTGAAGGGAAAATACGTGGCCTTTCCCGCCGATGTGATGGTGGCCCTGGGGATCGATGATCCGATCGTGCGGACGGGCGACCTGCTGGCCGGTGCTGAGTTCGCGAGGCGATGGGACTGAGGGCTGGCCGCCGGAGGCTGAGTGCAAGCTCAGAGGGCCGGGCTGCACAAACGGCTCGGCCCCTCTGGGGAGGCGTGCGACGTGGAAGGGCTGATAGGGCGGACGTGGATGGTCAGTGCACTGCTGATCCGGACGAGTGGTTCTGCGTCGGCATTCGGTCGCACGGAAGTGAAACCCTCCAGCGGCACGGCAGGCGTGGTCCAACCAACAGGAACGTCTTGCCCGGTCGGCGTCCGGCGACCACTCCGAGTGCCGTACCTGGCTGCGGGCTGCTTCTGGGGCACGTCCTGCGATGCGGGTCAACCGTCACCTGAGGCTGATCTAGGCCGTCGGCCTTCAGCGTGCAGGCCGGCGAACGAACGCTTGGATGGCTCCCCACTGTCGTCGCCAGAGGCGCGTCGTCATTCCGCACAGAATGCCGAATATATCGTAAATAAATGAGACTACAACTGAGGCCAAGGTATGCCAAGAACCCCGGCCGCCGAAGCGGTCCGGGGTCCTCGTTTCGCCTGTTCAGACGGCTGCGGAAAATACGAGATTCGAACTCGTGAGGAGTTGCCCCCAACACGCTTTCCAAATGTTCGTCTGGCTGTTCAGAGATGGTCACGAACGTCCTGACCTGCGGCGATGCGGTTCGCTCGGCCGGTTGTGGACTGTGCTGGACCAGGATGAACGCAACCGAAACCGCAACCGGTCGAGTTGTGTTCCCGCCACCCGCCCCCGGCAGTGCGACGAGACTGCCTCAAGCCTGTCATCCCGCTGTTTGCCGGAATCGCAGGTCGCGCCAGCCGAACGCAGGCTGTCCCTCCCCTCGTAGCGTGGAGTCCGTGATTGCAGGGGAAGTTGAGGTTCATGGGAACTGAGAAGCGGACGTTTGACGCCGAGTTCCGTGAGGGTGC
>NZ_BAAASJ010000096.1:0-777 GCF_039532825.1 Streptomyces vastus | reverse complement strand
CAGTCGCTCGCGGAGATGGCCAAACGCAGGCTCCGCAACAAGATCCCCGAACTCACCGAGGCCCTGACCGGACGCTTCCGCAACCACCACGCGTTCCTCGCCCGGCTGTATCTGGACCAGTACGACCAACTCACCACCGCGATCGGGCACCTGGACGAGCGGATCGAAGAGGCGATGGCCCCCTTTCGTCCCGCCCTCGACCTGCTCGACACCATCCCCGGGATCAACCAAGCCGTCGCCGAGGTGATCATCGCGGAAACCGGCGGCGACATGACCCGCTTCGCCACCGCCAAACACCTCGCCTCCTGGGCGGGCGTCTGCCCCGGCCACCACGAGTCCGCCGGCCGCACCAAGAACACCAAAGTCCGGCCCGGCAACCCCTACCTCAAAGGCGCCCTCGGGCTGGCAGCCTTCGGCGCGGTGAGAACCAAGGACACCTACCTACAGGCCCGCTACAAGCGGCTGATCGCCCGCCGCGGCCCGCTCCGAGCCCTGGTCGCCATCGAGCACTCGATCACCACCGCCATCTGGCACATGCTCACCGACCACGTCCCCTACCACGAGCTCGGAGGGACCTACTTCACCCAGCGCGACCCCGAACGCGCCACCCGCCGAGCGATCAACCAGCTCAACCAGCTCGGCTACACCGTCACCCTCAACCCGATCGAGACCGCAGCCTGACCGGCAGCTCCGGACACCCGGCGACCCCACGGCCACCGGGCACCCAGCCCAGCCCTGCCCACGCCCACCCTGACCTGCATCTATTTACGCGTCAGA
>NZ_BAAASJ010000095.1:0-865 GCF_039532825.1 Streptomyces vastus | reverse complement strand
GGATCTCCTCCTTCGCCACCCCGCGCAGGGTGAGGGGGAAGGCGACGTTCTCGCTGACCGTCATGTGCGGGAAGAGCAGGTACTGCTGGAAGACGAAACCGAGGTTGCGTTTCTGCGGGGCGAGCCGGGTCACATCACGGTCCCCGACGGTGATGGTGCCGGAGTCCGGTTCGCAGAACCCGGCGATCATCATCAGGGTCGTGGTCTTGCCCGAGCCGGAGGCGCCGAGGAAGGTGACGAACTCCCCGGCCGCGATCTCCATGGACGCCTCGTCGACCGCGACGACGTCCCCGTACGTCTTGCGCAGGGCCACCACCGACAGCGCTTTGCCACTCGCGGCGGCCGGCGTGCCGCCGGCCACCTTGACGGTCGGTGTGGCGACATCGAATTCAGCCACGAGCCCACTCCAGCCAGCGCTTGGTGACGGCCGATTCGTTCTTCAGCCACCAGTCGATGTCGGCGTCGAAGCCCTTGTCGTAGTACTTCGGCGCACCGGACAGTGCGTTGCGCTCGTCCTCGGTCAGCTTGTCGTAGGCCAGCGGGGAAGACGGGTTCGAGGGGAAGGCCTTGGCCAGGTTGGCCTGGATCTCGGCACGCAGCGAGAAGTCCATCAGCTGGTAGGCGGCATCCGCGTTGGCCGCGCCCTTGGCGATGGCGTAGCCCTGGAACTGGCGGCGCATACCGGCCAGCTGCCGCTCGACCGGGGTGCCCTGCTTCTTCATATCGGCGACCCGGCCGTCCCAGACGGTGGACATCGTCACCTCTTCGCGGCTGAGCAGCACACCCGGCAGCGGGCCGCTGTCCCAGAACTTCTTGATGCTGGGCCGCAGCCGGGTCAGCACCTTGAAGGCGCGGTCCACATCCA
>NZ_BAAASJ010000094.1:0-649 GCF_039532825.1 Streptomyces vastus | reverse complement strand
GCCTTGTACTCCCGTACCGTTCTGGAGAGCCCGATCGGGAGTGGGCAGCGCTTCGCCGCTGCACCTCGTCCTCGCTGCTAATTAAGAGCTGCGACCAAGATCGCTACAGTACGGGCGTGCAGGTGGACACCCGATCGGGCCGCGGCCCACCCTGCCGTTGACAAGATCGCTGGGCGCAGTGACCCATCGGTCCGATCATCGTTACATCCACCGCCTGGAAGGCTGGATGCGACTCTTGTACTCCTGCCCATCGAGGGGCTCATGCTGACTCCGTCGGCCAGTCTTCCGGTCACCCGCCATAACTGATTAAGAGCCGCGACTCGATCGCTCGTACGGACTTGTGTCTGGGTGGCCCGGCATGCTCTGCCCGCGTTGGACCTGGAGAAGAGAGATGACTGGACGGCTGGCCCAGGCGTGGGCAGGGATCGACGTCGGGAAAGGGCATCACTGGATCACAGTGGTGGACAGCGACGGTGATCCGCTGTGGAATCGCAAGGTGATCAACTCCGAGGCGGACATCCTTGCTGCCTTCGGTGAAGTCATGGATATGTCTGAAGACGTGACCTGGGCGGTGGACCTCGTCGACGGCCCGGCAGCCTTGCTCCTTGGGACATTCGAGAATCATGGCCAACAACCCCGGTACGTCACC
>NZ_BAAASJ010000093.1:0-599 GCF_039532825.1 Streptomyces vastus | reverse complement strand
CAGGAAGGCCATGGCGAGCATGCACACGGTGGTGTGCCGGTACCAGGAGCGCCACTTGCGCACTTCGTGCTCGTCCAGTCCCACCTGGCCCTTGGCCACCTGGAACGACTCCTCCACCATCCAGCGCTGTCCGGCGGCGGTCACCAGCGTGGCCAGGGTGGTGCCGGGGTCGGTGTGGCACAGGAAGTAGGCGACCTCGCGGACGAGTCGGCCGGTCTTCTTGTCCTTCTTGTTGGGCACGGTGGAGCGGCGGATCAGCAGGTGGCGTTGAAGCCCTTGGCCGGTGGGGGCGAGCTGGACGGTGGCCCAGTCGTATTCGCGCGGGCCCTTGGCGCCGTCGGCGCACGAGCGGCGCTCCAGCGCCTCCTCGGGGGTGAGCGCGTACAGCTCGCGGGACTGGCGGGTGCGGCCGTCCGGCAGGGGCAGGGCCTCGTCCTTCGGGATCGCCAGCACGTAGCGAATGCGGTGCTCTTCCAGCCAGGCGCGCAGCACACGGGACTGCCCGTAGACCTCGTCGGCCAGGAAGTAGGAGAACGGCACCCCCGCCTGGACGGCGCGCTCCAGCATGCGCCGGGCGAGCTCCGGCTTGGTGGCCACCG
>NZ_BAAASJ010000092.1:0-1050 GCF_039532825.1 Streptomyces vastus | reverse complement strand
TCGAGCCAGATCATCGAGGCG
Source organism: Streptomyces vastus (assembly GCF_039532825.1). Classification (NCBI taxonomy): domain Bacteria; kingdom Bacillati; phylum Actinomycetota; class Actinomycetes; order Kitasatosporales; family Streptomycetaceae; genus Streptomyces; species Streptomyces vastus. Next base: position 1,029 of record NZ_BAAASJ010000092.1, on the reverse strand, counting down.
CGGAGTTCGAGGCCTGCGAGGTAGCTCTCGGGTGTCTTGTCGAAGCGGGTGGCGATGCCGCGCCAGTCCTTCAACCGGTTGATCAGGCGCTCGACGGTGTTGCGTTCCTTGTAGAGGTCGGTGTCGTGGCTGACGGGCCGCCCGCCCCGGCTGCCTTTCCTTTTGCGGTGGGCGGCCTGGTCCTTCTTCTCCGGGATGACCGCTTTGATGTGGCGTTTGCGCAGGTGGGCGCGGTTGGCGCGGGACGAGTAGGCCCTGTCCGCGGCGACCGCGCCCGGCCGGGTGCGGGGCCGGCCGACCGGCAGGCGGACACGAACCTTGTTCAGTACGGGGATAAACTGCGGGCTGTCCGCGGCCTGCCCGGCGGTCAGGACGAACGCCAGCGGCCGGCGCCTGCGGTCGGCGGCGAGGTGAATTTTGCTGGTCAGCCCGCCACGGGACCGGCCGAGCAGAGCCTGCCTCAGGCGGAGCCGGTGTCGCAGACGGACGCGTCGGCGTTCGGCCCGCTCGGACTCGTTTCCGCCGCGCTGCCCGTTGTGTCCCGCCTCGCCGCCCCTTTTTGCCGGGCCTGCTCCTGCTCGGCGGCGGCTTCTTCCAGAGCCTCCATGACGTCCTCGCCGACGAGCATCCCGGCGGCGTCGTGATGGGCGCGGACAGTCGTGGAGTCCACACTGACCAGGGACAAGTCCGTCCTGCCCCGGCGAGCGGCCTCAGCGATCAGGCCCTCCAGCAGGGCGGTGAAGACACCGGCATTCCGCCAGACCCGGAAGCGTCCATAGACGGTCGGCCACGGCCCGAACTCGGCCGGCATCTCCCGCCACTGCGCGCTGGTCCTGAACCGCCAGATCACCCCCTCGAACTGATCCCGCAGCCGCTCGGGATATGGGCCGTACTCGCCTACCGGCAGGAACGGCTCGATCAACTCCCACTGCTCATCGGTAAGTTGCCTGCGCGTCACGACCATCTTCCTATCGGATCCGCCCTCCGAGCGGACCCGAATCGGCAAGATGATCACGACATCACACAGGC
>NZ_BAAASJ010000091.1:0-1886 GCF_039532825.1 Streptomyces vastus | reverse complement strand
AGGGGTTAAGGCTCCCAGGAGACTACTGGGTTGATAGGCCAGATCTGGAAGGCGGGTAACCGCTGGAGGTGACTGGTACTAATAGGCCGAGGGCTTGTCCTCAGATGCTCGCGTCCACTGTGTTGGTTCTGAAACCACGAACAACCCCACGTTTCACAGAGCGTGGTGCGGTTGAGTGTTTCATAGTGTTTCGGTGGTCATAGCGTGAGGGAAACGCCCGGTTACATTCCGAACCCGGAAGCTAAGCCTTACAGCGCCGATGGTACTGCAGGGGGGACCCTGTGGGAGAGTAGGACACCGCCGAACAAAATGTAGAGAAAGCCCCACACCTTTTGGTGTGGGGCTTTCTGCATTTCAGGGCGTCCCGGATGGTGGCGGGAAAATCGGGTGAGGGTGTAGTGCTCGGATACTACGGTGGCGCCCATGGACCCCGTGATTCGTTCCATACGCGCCGATGAGTGGCCGGCGGTCAAGGAGCTTCGGCTGGCTGGGCTGCAGGACCCGGTGGCTCATCTCGCCTTTCTTGAGACGTACCAGGAAGCCGTGGCGAAGCCGGACAGTTTCTGGCGGGAGCGGGCGGCGGGAGCCGCGGAAGGGGTGCTCGAGCGGCAGCAGTTCGTGGCCGTGGAGAGCGGCGGGAGGTGGGTTGGGTCGGTGGTTGTGCTTGTCGAGGAGGCGGAGGCGGAGGGGGCGCTCGGTGGTGTGAGTGAGGTGCGGCAGGGGCATCTCGTGGGCGTTTTTGTGCGGCCCGAGTGGCGGGGGCGGGGCGTGACCGAGCGGCTTTTCGCGTACGCGCTGGAGTGGGCGTGGGAGGTGGCCGCGGTCGAGCGGGTGCGGTTGTTCGTGCATGAGCGGAACTCGCGGGCCGAGGGCTTCTACCGGAAGATCGGGTTCGTGCCGTCGGGGGAGAGCGTTCCGGTGCCGGGGGATCCTGGGGCGCGGGAGCTGGAGTTTGTGATGAAGCGGCCCTGAGGGAAGGCCCGTCTCAGGCGGGGAGTTCCTGGTTGGGCCAGCGGGTGCGGGCCTGTTCTCGGGAGCGTAGGAGGGCCAGGGTGGGCATGCCTCGGTCGGGGCCTGTGGTGAGCAGGTCCGGGAGTTGGGGGAGGGGGGCCACCGCGGCCACGTCGTCCAGGACGAGTGTGAGTGGTGGGTCGAGGCGACCGGAGGATGACCGTTCGGCCATGCGCCGGCCGCGCTCGACCACGCTTGAGGCGAGGGCCGTCAGAAGTGGCATCGCGCCCGGGTTCGCCTTGGGGTCCTCGATGGGTTCACCCACCACATAAAGCGTGCCCCCTTCGTTGACGAAGGAATCCAAGGTGAGGGCGTCAGTTCGGTTTGGGGTGCAGGCCTCGCGGACGTTCACTGTGAGAAGGGAGGAGAGGGCGCGGGCCGTCAACTCCTGGGCGATGTCGCGGCGTTCGGGGTACGAGGTGAGGGCGGCCTCGAGTTCGCCTGCGGAGCCGGAGGCGGCCTTGGGGTTCGTACGGAGGATGCGTACGGCTTCCTGTACGCCTGTGCCCTGGGCCCAGCGGTGGAGGTGGCGGATGGCGCGGCCGTCTGTTGCGGCGGCGTGGAGGTAGCTGCGGAGGAGGGTTTCCGCGACGTCTGCGACTGCCTGGTCCATTTTGGCGGTGGGGCGGACCGGGGCGAGCAGGGCTGCCGCCCTCGCCCTCGCGGTGTCCTTGTCCTGGCAGCCGGTTGAAGGGGACCAGTGGAGGCGGGCCGGGGTGTCGCAGAGGTGGGAGGGGTCGTAGAGGAGGACGGGGCCGAGTTTTGCTCTGGCGTCCTTGGTGTCCGACCAGAGGGCGGGGTTTGAGGTGATGACGAGGGCGGGGCCCTCGGCGTCTCGCACGGCCTCTGTGGCCAGGGGGTGGCGGGTTTGCGGG
>NZ_BAAASJ010000090.1:0-686 GCF_039532825.1 Streptomyces vastus | reverse complement strand
TCCTTGCTCTTGATCTTCACTGAGCCGATGGCGTCGGAGTACATGGGGCCCACGTGCACCTGGTAGCCGTGACCGCCTGTGGGGGATGAGCCGTCGTAGCGGACCGCGACGGGCAGGAAATGGAACATCAGGTTGGGGTAGTCCACGTCCTCGTTGCTGCGGGCGAAGCCGCCGGCCTCGAAGTGGTTGGTGGCGGCCGGGCCCTTGCGGAAGAGCCACTGCAGTCCGATGAAGGGGGCGCGCCACTTCGCCATGTACGGCTGCATGGACACCGGCTGCTTGCAGGCGTACTGGATGTAGACCTCCAGGTGGTCCTGCATGTTTTCGCCGACGCCCGGGAGGTCGTGCACGACGTCGATGCCGAGGGCCGACAGCTCCCCGGCGTTGCCGACGCCGGAAAGCTGCAGCAGCTGCGGGGAGTTGATGGCGCCGCCGCACAGGATGACTTCCTTGGCGCGGACCTGCTGGAGCGCGCCCCGGCCGCGCCGGTACTCGACGCCGACGGCGCGCTTGCCCTCGAAGAGGACGCGGGTGACCAGGGCGCGGGTGGTGACCGTGAGGTTGGGCCTTTTCATCGCGGGCTTGAGGTACGCCTTCGAGGCCGACAGGCGACGTCCGCGGTGGACGTTGCGGTCGAACTTGGCGAAGCCTTCCTGCCGGTAGCCGTTGACGTCGTCCGTGGGCGC
>NZ_BAAASJ010000088.1:0-515 GCF_039532825.1 Streptomyces vastus | reverse complement strand
CAGGAGACCGGGGTCGCCGTCAAGGTGCTGAACCTGGACGACGCTCCGCTGCTCGCGCAGATCAAGCAGGGCCGCCCGCAGTGTGACCTCATCAACAACTCGATGATGTCGCACCTCAAGTACGTGGCGCAGGACGCTCTGGAGGCGCTGGACCTGGACCGGGTCAAGAGCGTGAAGAGCGCGAAGATCCCCGAGAACCAGATCACCGACCATGCCATCGGCAACAGCTTCTACGGTCAGTGCATCGCGTACCGCACGGATGCCTTCGGCGGTAAGAAGCCGGAGTCGTGGGCGGACTTCTGGGACACCAAGGCGTTCCAGGGGGATCGCGCGTTGGTCCACCCGGACGGTGACCTGCCCGAGCTGGAGTTCGCGCTGCTGGCCGACGGGGTGCCGATGGACAAGCTGTACCCGCTGGATGTGGACCGCGCCTTCAAGGTGCTGACCCGGCTGCGGCCCAGCATCAAGAAGTTCTGGGACAGCGGCCCGCTGCCGGGTGTGCTGCTCAGCCGCGA
>NZ_BAAASJ010000087.1:0-2224 GCF_039532825.1 Streptomyces vastus | reverse complement strand
GCGCACGTTGACCCCGGCGACGTGGTCGGCGGGCCCAGCGAGGCCGCACCGACGACAACGGAAATGGTCCCGGTCGGGCCGGTTGGCCCGCTCGGTGTGCCCGCAGCGCGGGCAGCGCTGCGAGGTGTAGGCCGCATCCACCTCCAGGAACGGCACCCCGGCCTTACGGGCCTTGTAGGCGAGGTGCTGTCCGAGCTGGTGGAACGGCCAGGAAGACAAGGTGCCCCGCTGGTCGCGGCGAAGCCGTACCCGCTCGCGGATCCCGCCGAGTTCCTCGACGGCGATCCCGCGACCGGTGCGTTGCGCGACGGACCGTCGCACACCCTGGGCGCACTTCGCACACTTTCACCCATCAGCGCGACCAACTGGCACGCACGAGCGCATTTCCGACCTACGCACGGACCCCAGGGCGCGGGAACTGCGCGAGCAACCCAAGACGGCCCGTACTCGCCGAAGTGGAGCACCAAGCACGGCGAGTGGTACAACCCGGACAAGCCCCCGCCCCGGCCGGCAGGCCTACCGTGGACCTCGCACAGCATCACGTACGACACCACGTCAATCCGAAGGGCCGGACCCCATGAAAGACACGCACGCCTTCTGGCTCGCCGGCCGCCAGGCCACAGGTGACACCACGTTCGAAGTCACGTCCCCCTGGGACGGCCACGTCGTCGGCACCGTGAGCGTGCCGAGCGACGCACAGGTCGACGAAGCCGTCGCCGCCGCGCACAGCGCCCGCGACGAGTTCGCCGCCACCCCGGCCCACCAACGCGCCGCCGCCCTCGACCACGTCTCCCGCCGCCTGAGAGAGCGAACCGAGGAGATCGCCCGCCTCATCTCCGCCGAGAACGGAAAGCCGCTCAAGTGGGCCCGCGGAGAAGTCGGCCGAGCCGTCTCCGTGTTCCGGTTCGCGGCCGAGGAGGCGCGCCGCTTCAACGGCGGAGAGGCCCAGCGCCTCGACAGCGACCCCGGCGGGCAAGGACGGCTCGCCATCACACGCCGCTTCCCCAAGGGCGCCGTCCTCGGCATCGCACCCTTCAACTTCCCCCTCAACCTCTGCGCCCACAAGATCGCCCCAGCCATCGCCGCCGGCGTCCCGATCATCCTGAAGCCCGCCCCCGCGACACCGCTGTCGGCCCTGATGATCGGCGAACTGCTCGCCGAAGCCGGGACCGAAGCGAAGAGCGAGCTGCCGCGCGGAGCGTGGAGCATCCTCCCGGTCGCCAACGACCGCATGCCCGCCCTCGTACAGGACGAGCGCCTGCCCGTCATCTCGTTCACCGGCTCCGAGCAGGTCGGCTTCTCGATCATGGACTCGGTGCCGCGCAAGCACTGCACCCTGGAACTGGGCGGGAACGGCGCGGCCGTCGTCCTGGCCGACTACGCCAGTGACGAGGACCTGGACTGGGCGGCGACCCGTATCGCCACGTTCTCCAACTACCAGGGCGGCCAGTCCTGCATCTCCGTCCAGCGAGTGATCGCCGACGCCTCTGTCTACGACCGGTTGGTGCCGCGTATCGTCGCGGCCGTCGAGGCTCAGGTGACCGGAGACCCCTCCGACGACGCGACCGACGTCGGCCCGCTGGTCAGCGAGGATGCCGCAAAGCGCGTAGAGGCGTGGGTCGACGAAGCGGTCGAGGCGGGAGCCAGGCTGCTGACCGGAGGAAAACGCGACGGGGCCTCGTACGCGCCGACCGTTCTCGCCGAGGTGCCGGCCGACGTCACCCTGTACTGCGAGGAGGTCTTCGGACCCGTCCTCACCCTGCAGAAGGTGGACGGCGAGGCCGCCGCCTTCGCCGCCGTCAACGACGCCAAGTACGGCCTCCAGGCAGGGGTGTTCACCCACGACCTGCAGACCGCCTTCCGCGCGCACCGTGCGCTGGAGGTCGGCGGCGTGATCATCGGCGACGTCCCCTCGTATCGCGCCGACCAGATGCCGTACGGCGGAGTGAAGCAGTCCGGAGTCGGGCGCGAGGGCGTGAAGTTCGCGATGGACGACTACACCTACGAACGGGTCATGGTGCTGACCGGGCTCAGCCTCTAGCTCCGGGGCACCTAGCTTGTGATAATCGTTTTCATGTAGGCTCGGGTCGTATCCCGGGATGAAGGGGCCCGGCACCGCTGCCTTCCGGATGCTGTTGGTTAATTCGGGCCTGTGCGTGACGTCGGCTCCCAAGACCTGGTTGTGGTCTTGGGAGCCGACGTTGTCGTATGGGGAGGGTGTCGA
>NZ_BAAASJ010000086.1:0-1278 GCF_039532825.1 Streptomyces vastus | reverse complement strand
GACGGCCCGTACGGCGACTACTACGTGTGGGCGGACGACGACAAGCAGTACCAGGACGCCCGGATCATCTTCGTCGACACCGAGGCCTCCAACTGGACCTTCGACCCGGTCCGCAAGCAGTACTACTGGCACCGCTTCTTCTCGCACCAGCCGGACCTCAACTACGAGAACCCGGCCGTGCAGGAGGAGATGATCTCCGCGCTGCGGTTCTGGCTGGACCTGGGCATCGACGGCTTCCGTCTCGACGCCGTGCCGTACCTCTACCAGGAGGAGGGCACCAACTGCGAGAACCTCCCGCAGACCCATGAGTTCCTCAAGCGGGTGCGCAAAGAGATCGACGAGCACTATCCGGACACGGTGGTGCTGGCGGAGGCCAACCAGTGGCCCGAGGACGTGGTCGACTACTTCGGCGACTACAGCGCCGGCGGCGACGAATGCCACATGGCCTTCCACTTCCCCGTCATGCCCCGCATCTTCATGGCCGTGCGCCGCGAGTCCCGCTACCCCGTCTCCGAGATCCTCGCCAAGACCCCGGCGATCCCGTCCGGCTGCCAGTGGGGCATCTTCCTGCGCAACCACGACGAACTCACCCTGGAGATGGTCACCGACGAAGAACGCGACTACATGTGGGCCGAATACGCCAAAGACCCCCGCATGCGCGCCAACATCGGCATCCGCCGCCGCCTGGCCCCCCTCCTGGACAACGACCGCAACCAGATCGAACTCTTCACCGCCCTCCTCTTGTCGCTGCCCGGCTCCCCGATCCTCTACTACGGCGACGAGATCGGCATGGGCGACAACATCTGGCTCGGCGACCGCGACGCGGTACGCACCCCCATGCAGTGGACCCCCGACCGCAACGCCGGCTTCTCCTCCTGCGACCCCGGCCGCCTCTACCTCCCCACGATCATGGACCCGGTCTACGGCTACCAGGTCACCAACGTCGAAGCCTCCATGAGCAGCCCCTCCAGCCTGCTCCACTGGACCCGCCGCATGATCGAAATCCGCAAACAGAACCCCGCCTTCGGCCTGGGCTCCTACACCGAACTGCCCTCCACCAACCCCGCCGTCATCGCCTTCCTGCGCGAATACAAAGACGACCTCGTGCTGTGCGTGCACAACTTCTCCCGCTTCGCCCAGCCCACCGAACTCGACCTGCAAGCCTTCAACGGCCGCCACCCCGTCGAACTCATCGGCGGCGTCCGCTTCCCCGCCATCGGCGACCTGCCCTACCTCCTCACCCTCGCAGGCCACGGCTTCTACTGGTTCCGCCTGCGC
>NZ_BAAASJ010000085.1:0-708 GCF_039532825.1 Streptomyces vastus | reverse complement strand
AGCGAGGGCGACGACACCGGCGAGAACGAGCCGCCCACGGACGGCTCCAGCGACGGCTCGAAGAACGAAGACCCCCCTGCCCCGCAGACAGGCGCCGGGCAGCAGACGACGCCGACGGAAGCGATCATCCTCCCGGGTGAGAAGAAGCGGCTCGCGCCCGGAGCACTGCGACACATGGTCATCGAGCACCTCCAGGCGCATCCCGGCGAGGCGTTCACCGCCACCAAGATCAGCCGCGTGATCGAGAAGTCTTCAGGAGCCATCGCCAACGCACTGGTCACCCTCACCCGGCAGGGCGTCACCGAGCAGGTGGACGACCGGCCGCGCACCTACCGTCTGGCAGCGCCGGAGGGCAACGGATAGCCAACCGGCCAGAGCAAACCGGCTGGTTCCCACGGGGGTTGGGAACCAGCCCGGCTGCTGCGCGAGTGTTCCACACCAAGCGCGTGAAGGCTGGAATGCCGGGGTCTGTGGCTGGCTCAGCGCGGTCGCGGCTGTGCTGTCGGCGGCCATCGCTGTGTGTATGGCATGCCCGGCAGCAATCACTGCTGACGAACCGAGGTCAGCCTTCGGCGGCCCGTGGAAACGAGGGAATCGCTCCCAGAGATAGCGCGTCAGATACGTGCTTCAGGCAGGCCGCGAGATCGTCACAAGCCACTTCAGCCGCTTGCTTGGCCTTGCCAGGCAAGCGCAGCCGACGGACACGCT
>NZ_BAAASJ010000084.1:0-881 GCF_039532825.1 Streptomyces vastus | reverse complement strand
GTAGCATCTCCCCCCTCATCACCCGGCTCAACGAGATCCGGCGGCACAGCCCGGCCCTGCGCCAGCTGCGGGATCTCCACTTCCACCAGGCGGACCAGGAGGCGGTACTGGTGTTCAGCAAGCGGGCGGGGACGGACATCGTGCTCGTGGTGGCGAACCTTGATCCGCACCACACCCAGGAGGCCACGGTCTCGTTGGACATGCCGCGACTCGGCCTGGACTGGCACGAGTCCGTGCCGGTGCGCGACGAGCTCACCGGCGTCACCTACCAATGGGGCAGGGCCAACTACGTGCGCCTCGAGCCCGGCAGGCAGCCGGCGCACGTCTTCAAGGTCCTGCGACCGTCCTCACCGATCGGAGGGTCACCCACATCATGATCGTCAACGAGCCCGTTCAGGACACCTTCGAAGACACCCCCGCCAAGGACCGCGATCCGGAGTGGTTCAAACGCGCGGTGTTCTACGAAGTCCTCGTCCGCTCCTTCCAGGACAGCAACGGCGACGGCATCGGCGACCTCAAAGGCATCACCGCCAAGCTGGATTATCTGCAGTGGCTCGGCGTCGACTGCCTGTGGCTGCCGCCGTTCTTCAAATCACCCCTGCGCGACGGCGGCTACGACGTCTCCGACTACACCGCCGTCCTGCCCGACTTCGGGGACCTGGCGGACTTCGTCGAGTTCGTCGACGCGGCCCATCAGCGGGGCATGCGCGTGATCATCGACTTCGTCATGAACCACACCAGCGACCAGCACCCCTGGTTCCAGGAGTCGAGGAGCAATCCCGACGGCCCGTACGGCGACTACTACGTGTGGGCGGACGACGACAAGCAGTACCAGGACGCCCGGATCATCTTCGTCGACACCGAGGCCTCCAACTGGACCT
>NZ_BAAASJ010000083.1:0-1628 GCF_039532825.1 Streptomyces vastus | reverse complement strand
GGCTCTGTTCCGTAGTCGGTGGTGACGGTGCGTTCTCCTCATTGCAGGAGGATGCGGTGACGGAGGAGGTCGAATCCTGCTCGGCCGTGCATTTGCCGCATGATCTTCTTGGTTCGGGTATTGACGCCCTCGGTCCGGCCGTTGTGGTGGGGCAGGGTGAGGCCGGCGTTCACGGCGGCGCGGTCGAGTTCGAGGCCGTTGCAGAAGCTGTGCAGGTGGGGCAGGCCAGCGGTGCGGACTGTGGCGATCCACTGGGTGAGCTTGTCGTCGTTGGCCTGGGCCGGGGTCAGGAGCGCGGCGAACTCGCCGGTGAGTCGGGCGAGTTCGGTCATCTCCGGGCACGCCGCGGTGAGGAGGCCGAGCAGGTCGGTGTCCCTGGTCCACAGGTGCTCGGGGTGGGTGAGCAAGAGCCGGGCGACGCGGCGGGGGGTTGTCACGGGGCGGTCGCCTTCGGCGCGGCCCTGATTGAGGTAGCGGACCAGCAGGTTGGCACTGCCGGTATAGCCCAGTTCCCTGATCTCGTGCAGGAGGTGCGTGACAGGAACGGCCGGGTTGTCGGACCGGCGCCGGCGCAGGTGGTTGCGGTAGGGGTCGACAAGGGTGGGCCGGTAGCGAGGGGCGATGCGATCCGCGGGCGGTTCAGGGATGCGGGCGTAGCGCTTGACGGTATTCAGGGCGAGGCTCAGTCTGCGGGAGCAGTCGAGCAGGCCGACGCCGGAGTCGAGGAGTGCGTGGACTTTGTGCCAGCGCTCGCGGGTGGTCTGCTCGCGGACGCCGCCGGGCCGGGGCGGGTTGACGGTGGCCCAGCAGGGGGCGTGGGCGCGGACCTCGGCCAGAACCTTGTCGCACAGGTTCCGCCACAGATGCCAGCGGTCGCTGACCTGCACCGCGTCGGGCAGGGCCCGGCGGATCGCCTCGGCGTAGGTGGCCGAGCCGTCCCGGCACACGACTTCGATCCCTTTCTGCCCGCGCAGCCACGCCTCCAAGGTGGCGGCTTCGCGGTCGGGCAGGACATCGACGCGTTCCCCGGTCTCGGCATCAATGATGATCGTGGCGTACCGGTGACGGCGGCGCAGGGCGAAGTCATCGACCCCGATCACCCTCGGGATCCGCAGCGTCGGCGGGGGGATTCCCCGCAGCACCCGCAGGGCGGTGGCGAACGATACGGGCACGGCCAGTAACCGGGTGAGCCGGGCAGCCGCCCGGCCGCACAACTCCTTAACCACGCCCGAGACCTGGCTGGTCAGACGCGTGGTGCGGCGCTGAAGTCGCTCGATCAGCCCAGGGACTTGCTCGCGGAAGGTCTGCCGCCGACAGCCCAGGACCGGGCAGACCAGACGTCGTACCCGGACGTTGACCACGACCCGGCGGCCATCGACCGGCACATCCGCAACGGTCCGGACGTGGTATCCGTGCACCTTCCCCGTCGGGACCCCGCACATCGGGCAGGGAAAGGGAACATCCCGGGTCCGGGCCAAGACCCGGATCATCTCGCCGTCGTCCGCCACATCCTCGATGACCAGCGCCGAGAGCCCTGAAAACACCGTTGCCACAAGGGAGTTGACATCTCGCATACAACGTCAACGACGCCCGTCACCTGCCGTCACCACCGACTACGGAACAGAGCC
>NZ_BAAASJ010000082.1:0-585 GCF_039532825.1 Streptomyces vastus | reverse complement strand
GAGAAGCGGACGTTTGACGCCGAGTTCCGTGAGGGTGCTGTACGCATCGTGATCGAGACCGGGAAGCCGGTTCCGGAGGTCGCCGAGGAGCTCGGCATCAACGCGGGCACGCTGCACAGCTGGGTGTCGCGCTGGCGCCGCAACGGGACGGCGTCGTCGGACCGGCCGGCGCCGGAGGCCGCGGGAGGGCGGATGCGGGAGAGCGAGCGAGGCGAACTGGAGCGGCTGCGGCGGGAGATGAGCGAGAAGAACAAGCGGATACGGGAGCTGGAGATGGAGCGCGATGTCCTCAAGCGATGCATGGTCCTCTGGGTGAAGTGACCGGGACTGACCCGGCCGCCCTGGCCGCGTTCATCGGTAACCAGAGGACCGAACACCACGTTCCGCACCGCCTGGCCTGCCGGGTTGTGGGAGTGTCGGAGTCCTGGTTCTACAAGTGGCGCGACAAGCCCACCACCGCCCGCGAGGTCCGGCGCGGGAAGCTGGCCGACGCCGTCGAGGGAATCTTTGCGGACTCGGGCGGCACCTACGGCTCGCCGAAGGTCTGGCTCCTACTGGTCCGCGACGGCTGGCGGGTCTCGGTGA
>NZ_BAAASJ010000081.1:0-190056 GCF_039532825.1 Streptomyces vastus | reverse complement strand
CCTCACGGTAACGCCCTTGCCTCCGGCTCGGGGTTAGCACCACCTCTTCCCCCAGGGGACTTCCACCCCCAAGCAACCGCCCATGCTGGGCGCACAACACCGGAGGGCCGGAACCCTTTCGGATTCCGGCCCTCCGGCCTTCAGTAGCGGGGACAGGATTTGAACCTGCGACCTCTGGGTTATGAGCCCAGCGAGCTACCGAGCTGCTCCACCCCGCGGCGATGAACTGAACACTACGTCAACAGCGTCGACCAGCGCAAATCGCTTTGCGAGCGGCCTGTGGGCGGCTGGTTCGCCGGGTCTGGGGGCAGGCGACCCTCCAGACCCGGCTCCCCTGGGAGGCCTCTCAAGCGGACAGCTCGTCCTTGAGCGCGTCCCGCAGCCGAGCCGCCCGCTGGGACACCTCGTCAGATCCCAGGGCGACCGCCCGGTCCGCCCATCGCTGCCCTTCCGCGAGCTCTCCCCGACGCGCGTAGACGAGGGCAAGCCGCAAAGCCGCCCGCCCATGTCCCGCATCAGCGGCCCGGGTCCACCACAGGGCGGCCTCCGGCTCGCTGCCCTCCCGGGCGAGCAGCAGGCCGAGGTTGAACGCCCCGTTCCGAGACCCCGCCTCCGCGGCCTCCCGATACCATTGGGCTGCCTCGACCACGTCCCCACGAGCGGACGCCAGCATCCCGACCCGCACCTGGGCACGCCGGTGACCCTGGGAGGCAGCCCGCTCGTACCACTCCTCGCACTCGCTCTTCTCGGTCGCCGGCTCCCCCAGCTCATGCGCGGACGCGGGCGGGCGCCGGGCGTCGAGGACGGCAGCCAGCCGGTACGCCGCCTCCGCGCTCCCTCCGCCGGCGGCACAGCGCAGATGCCGCTCGGCTTCCCGCTCGTCGCCGTCCCGCAGCCGCGCGATCCCGACCTGGAGCGCGGCCTCGGTGTGCCCGGCGGCAGCTGCCTGCTCGTACCATCTGAGCGCCGCGGCGGCCTCGCCCCGGCCCGCGTGCAGGATCCCGAGATTGAACGCGGCGTCGACGCTGCCGGCCTCCGCGGCCTTGGAGAACCAGGGCTCGGCCCCGGCTGCGTCGCCGACCTGGAGCAGCAGGATCGCCAGCGCGTTGGCCGCCTCGCGGTGTCCCGCGTAGGCCGCACGCCGGTACCACTGCTCGGCCTGCCCGGTCCGCCCCTGCTCGGCGCAGAGCAGCGCGAGGTTGTACGCGCCGTTCACATCACCGGCGTCCATCGCGGCGCGGTACCAGCGCTCGGCGGTCTGTGTCTCGCCGCGCTCGGCGTGCAGCGCGCCCAGGGCGTTGGCGGCGTTCCCGTCGCCGTCCTGGGCGGCGCGCAGCCACCACACGGCGGCGCTCTCGGAGTCGCCCGCGTCCCGCAGCAGGAACCCGAGCGCGCAGGCGGCGCGCGCCTCGCCGTCCTTGGCGGAGGTCAGATACCAGCGCCCGGCCTCCTTGAGCTTCCCGCGCTTCTCCAGGATGACGCCGAGGTGCAGCGCGGCCCTGCGGTGTCCGCGCGCGGCGGCCTGCCGGTACCACTGCTCGGCCTCGGCCATCACGGACAGTCCGGCACTCTTGTCGGCTTGGCCGGCGCCGCTCTGCTCCGCGGACTGCGCGGAGGGCTGTGCGGGCACTGCGGGTTCGCCGGCGGCAGCCCGCCGGTCCAGCGAGCGGGCGAGCCGGTACGCCGCCTCGCGGTGACCCCGCTCGGCGGCGGCCCGCATCCACGCCTCGGCGGCGGCGTCACCTCGGTGCTCGAGGAGGTCGGCGAGCGCGTACGCACCGAGGGTGTGGCCCTGCTCGGCGGACTGGCGCAGCCAGTATTCGGCGGCGGGCTCGTCTCCGCGCTCACGGTGGTGGCGGCCGAGCGCGTGCGCGGCGGCGGCCGATCCGGCGACGGCGGCGATCCGCCACCAGCCCGCGGCCTCGTCGGCGTATCCGCGCTGGTGCAGGAGGACACCCAGGTTGTTGGCGGCGGCACGGTCACCGGCGGCGGTGGCAGCACGCAGCTGAGGCTCGGCTCCGTCGAGATCGCCGCGGCGCAGCAACAGGCTTCCGAGGACGCTCATCGCCTCGACGTCGCCGGCTTCGGCGGCGAGCCGATGGCGTGCCTCCTCCGCAGCCTCGCCGGTCTCGTCCCGGTCGGAGGGCTGCACAATTCGCCCTGTCTCCAACAGAGTTGCCTTGTCCCCCATAAAATCCATCGTCGCACCACCTGCAACCTGGGTACACCTGGTATACCGCAGCCAGTGAGGTCACTTCAGCGTTTTGTCGACATGCCCACAGAGAGACAAGTCAAACACAGATTTCTCAACTCTCCCCGCATGGAGCGGCCTTAATTGGGGCAGTCCTGCTCGAATGGGCGAACACACACACGACCCACACACGCCGAAGGACCCGAATCCCTTGAGGATCCGGGCCCTTCGTCTTCAGTAGCGGGGACAGGATTTGAACCTGCGACCTCTGGGTTATGAGCCCAGCGAGCTACCGAGCTGCTCCACCCCGCGCCGTTGTTCGGCAACCGTATCACGGCGCGGGACGGGCCTTTCACTCAGTCGCTGCCGACCGCTGGTCAGCCGCTTCCGCCGCTCCCTTCGGTGTTGCCGCCGCCGTTGCCCGCGCCCTCACCACCGGTGTTGTCGGGCTGGGCCTGGGCCTCCTCGGCCCGCTGCAGCGCTTTCTCGAGGTCCTGCTGCGCCCGGCCGTACGCCTCCCAGTCGCCCTTCTTCAGGGCTTCCTGGCCGGCCTCGTAGGCCTCCTGGGCGTCGTCGAGCGCCTGTTGGACCGTCGTGTCACCCGTCGCCGGTGGTGGCTCGGTGGTGTCCTCGCCCTCGTCCGGCGGCGGGGTCGTGCCCTCCGTCGCGAAGACCTTGTTGAGCGCCTCGCTGAGCGTGTCCTCGAAGGCGGTGGTGCCTCCGTACGACACCGCGACCTTCTTCATCAGCGGATACTCGGCATTGCTGCCCTGTACATAGATCGGTTCGACGTACAGGAATCCGGCGTCCATGGGCACCGCGAGCAGATTTCCGAAGATCATGTTCGACTTCGACGTCTCCGCGTTCCGCGTGAACTCCTGGACCGCGGGAATCGAACTCAACTTGCTCTGCCACTGCACCGGTCCGTCCACTTCGGACTCGCCGGTGACTCTGAGCAGCCGCAATGTGCCGTACTGGTCGCTGCTCGCATCGGCGTCCACCGCCATGTACGCGGCCAGGTTCGGCCGTCCGCTCGGGGTGAACGTGGTCGTCAGCGAGAACCGCTGCTGGTCGTCGCCGGGCATCTTCAGCGACAGGTAGTACGGCGGTACGGCGACGCTGTCCTTTCTGCTCGTCGGGTCGTTCGGCACCTGCCACACGTCACTCGCGTTGTAGAACTGGTCGGCGTTGGTGACGTGGTAGATGCCCAGTTGCTCGCGCTGCACCTTGAACAGGTCCTGCGGGTAGCGCAGATGCTCCTTCAGCTCGGCCGGGATGTCGGCCTTCGCCTTGACCGTGCCCGGGTACGCCTTCTTCCACGTCTTCAGGACCGGGTCCTTCTCGTCCCACGTGTAGAGGTCGACGCTGCCGTCGTACGCGTCGACGGTCGCCTTCACCGAGTTGCGGATGTAGTTGACCTGGTTCTGCTGGGCGACCACCGTGCGCTGGCTGTCCTCGTTCGTGAGCGCATCCGTGGTGGTGTCGCCGAGTGTCGTGCGCGATGCGTACGGATAGCCGTTCGTGGTGGTGTACGCGTCGACGACCCACACGACCCGCTTGCCGATGACGGTCGGATAGGCGTCACCGTCGATGGTCAGCCAAGGCGCGACCGCCTCGACACGCTCCTTCGGCGTGCGGTTGTAGAGGATCTTCGACCCCTCGCCGATGGCGCCTGAGTACAGCATCTGCGGCTCGCTGAAGGCGGCCGCGTACGCGGCGCGGTTCAGCGGGCTCGACAGGTCGATACCGCCGTCGCCCTTGTACTGGTACGTCTTCTGGCCGCCCGCCTCCTCGTAGTCGAGCTCCTTCTGGGGGCCGCCCACGATCGAGTACTGGGTGGTCTTCTCGCCGAAGTAGATGCGCTGCTCGTAGCCCTTGTTGAAGGTGCCAGTGGTGGGCAGGCCCTGCTCGGTGAAGGCCGGGGAGCCGTCGGAACCTTGCTGGATCTCTGTGCCCTTGGCCGCGATCGCGCCGTACCCGTGCGTGTAGATGAAGTGCTGGTTGATCCAGTTCCTCTTGTCGACGCGGTCGAGGTTCAGCTCACGCAGACCGATGATCGTGTCCTGGCCGTTGTACCGGTCGACGTCAAGCGTTGTCGGGAACTGGTAGTACTTCCGCTCCTGCTCCAGCTGTTGGAACGTCGGCGAGACCACGTTCGGGTCGTTCAGCCGGTAGCTCGCGACCGAATTGGCCCGATCACGCTGCTGCTTGGCGTCGCCGTTGCCCGTGCCCGAGATCTCGTCGATCTTCACGCCGTCGAGGCCGTACGCCTTGCGCGTTGCCTCGATGTTCTTCTCGATGTACGAGGTCTCCTTGGCCTGCTCGTTCGGCTTGACCTGGAACTGCTGCACGATCGCCGGGTACAGCCCCCCGATCAACAGTGCGGAGAGAACCAGCAGACCGAAGCCGATCAGCGGCAGTTGCCAGGTGCGCCGCCACAGCGTGGCGAAGAACAGGAGAGCGCAGATCACGGCGATGCAGAACAGGATGGTCTTGGCCGGCAGGTACGCGTTGGCGTCGACGTACTTGAGGCCTGTCCAGTTGTCCGTCGCCTTGAAGTCGCTGGACTTCACGGCGAGTCCGTACCGGTCGAGCCAGTACGCGACAGCCTTCAGGGCGACGAACAGGCCGAGCAGCACGGAGAGATGACCGGTGGCCGCGGCCGTGGCACGCGCTCCGGGGCTGGTGACCCGCAGTCCGCCGTACAGGTAGTGGGTCAGGGCGGCGGCGATCACCGACAGGATCGTGGCGGCGAAGCCGAAGCCCAGCAGGAAGCGGTACCAGGGCAGGTCGAAGGCGTAGAAGGAGACGTCGAGGTGGAACTGGGGGTCCTTCTGGTTGAAGGACACTCCGTTCACCCACATCAGCCACGTACGCCACTGGCCTGACGCGGAGGCGCCCGCGATCAGCCCGATGAGGGCGGTGATCCCGAACAGGATCCACTTCTTGTACGGGGCCACGCCCATGCGGTAGCGGTCGAGGCTCTGTTGCTCCATCGACATGGCGCTCAGTGGCGGCCTGAGCCGGTGGGCCAGCCAGATGTTCACGCCGACGGCCAGGGCCATCAGCAGTCCGAAGACGAAGAACAGGCCGATCTTGGTCCACAGGGTGGTCGTGAAGACTGAGGAGTACTTGACCGATCGGTACCAGAGCCAGTCCGTCCAGAACCCCGCGAACATGACGAACGCCATGGCCAGCACGGCCAGTACGCCCAGTGTCATGAGCAGGGTCCGGACGCGCCGGGACGGTCGGCCCACTCTGATCCGTGGCCCCGTCGGGCCTCCGCCGCGGTCCGGCATCTGGAAAGCCAAGGTGTGCACCTCGAAGTTCGGTCTGGGTCTTTTTGGGCCCGGCGAACGCAGGGCCACATCTATGCAACTTACTGATGCTTTACTCGGTTCCCGGTTCCGGGTCCGAACGAGGCAGGATTGTGACTATGTCCAACACCGCCTCCACAGGCACCCCCATGGCGGCCGGCCCCCTGACCCGTGCCGTCCTCGAAATCGACGAGTACGTCTCAGGGCTCGGCTGGGACCAGCCCGCACGGCTCTTCGCGCTGGTCGACACCGCTCAGCTGCGCTCCGAGGAGCCCGGCCTCGCGGCGCGTCTCGGTCTCGCCGACGACGCTCCCGCCGGCGCTCTTACCCCCATCGAACAGGAGGAACTCCCCGCGGGCAGCCCCCTGGACGAGTTTCTCGGCACCATCGCCTGGCCGGACGCGGTGGCCGGCTGCGCGCTGTCCGTGGAGCGGCTGATGCTGCCGCCGTCCGCGGAGGCGATGGTTCCGGACGGTCTCGACGAGAAACGTCTGGCGAAGTGGGTCGCCGAGCATCCCGAGCGCCAGGAGGTCCGGATGACCGTCGGGGTGCTGCGTGGCGGGAAGCGCGAGTCGGCGCTGCGGCTGCGCGAGAAGGACGCGGCGACCGAGGTCCTCACCGGCTCCGGCCTGGTGCCGGGGCTGGCGGAGGCGCTGGCGGCGACGTTCGCCGAGTAGCACTTGCGGTACGTGGCGTAGTACTTCATGAGCCGGCTCAGCTCTTCGTGCACTGGGGCAGGTCGTCGGTGTTGCCGCCGCGGATGTCCTCGAGGGCCTTCATCGCGTCGTCAAGGGTGTCGACCTTGACGAGGGTGAGCCCGTCGGGGATGTCCCGGGCGGCTGCCGCGCAGTTGTCCTTGGGCGTCAGGAAGTATTCGGCACCCTGGTCCCGGGCGCCGACCGTCTTCATCTCGATGCCGCCGATGGGGCCGACCTTGCCGTTGTCGTCGATGGTGCCGGTGCCGGCCACGAACTTGCCGCCGGTGAGGTCTCCCGGGGTGATCTTGTCGACGATGCCGAGGGCGAACATCAGGCCGGCGCTCGGACCGCCGACGTCGGCGAGCTTGATGTCGATCGTGAACGGGAACGTGTGATCGGTCCCGGCCGCGATGCCGACGATCGCGCGCTCCTTGCCCTTGTCGTCCGACTTCGTCGTGGTGATGGTGATGTCCTCGGTCTTCGTCGCCGTCCGCTTCTCCTTCTCGGCGGCGGCCTGCTCCTTGGCGGGCACGATGGTGAAGACGACCTTCTCACCGGGCTTGTGCTTGGTGACCAGCTTCGCCACCTCGTCGTACGCCTTGACCTGCGTACCGTCCACAGCCTTGATCACATCGCCGGCGTGCAGCTTGCCCTCGGCCGGACTGTCCTTGAGCACGGAGGACACGATGGTCCAGGACTGCACCGGGATGTTCCGTTCCTTGAGGGCGGCGACCTTGGCGCTCTCCTGGGACTGGCTGAACTCCTCGGCGTTCTCCTGCGTCGACTGCTCCTCCGTCTTGCCGTCGGGGTAGAGCGTGTCGTGCGGGACCACCTTGTTGTCGTGCGCCAGCCAGCCGTACACGGCCTCGACGAGGTTCATCTTGTAGTCGGCGCTCGTGACGCGGACCGTCGTCATGTTGAGATGGCCGTCCGCCTGGTAGGTCTTACGGCCGGAGATCTGCAGCACCGGCTCGCCGTCGTGCTCGCCGAGCGTGTTCACCGTCGGGCCGGGTGACATCTCCGAGTACGGCACATTGATGAAGACCCCTGCGCACAGGAGCGCGATCAGCATCAGGGTGGAGGCGAGCATCGTCGCGGTGCGGCGTGGCATGGAACGACAGTACGGGACCACCCTGTCAGTGCACCGTCGGGGCCGCCCGTACGGGACCTCTGGGGGCCGGGGCGCAGACGGTTCCAGGCGTCTTCGGTGCCGGTGGTCAGGCGTCCGTGGGCGACTTCTCCATGTGCTGTTCCTCCACCGGCTGTTCCTCCACCGACTGCTTCGCCAGGTGCGGCTTCTCCATGGCCTCGCGGAAGCGCATGTAGCCCGCGAGCTCGGTGCCGTCGCCGACGGTCCTGCGGTTCCGGCCGACCCATGTTCCCCACAGTCCGGCACCGATCGCAGCCAAAAGCGGAATCAGCAACCAGGCGAGCACCGCCATGCCGACCTCCCAACCCCATGAAGCAACCGCAACTGACTGATCAGCAGATTAACCATGCCCGTGTCCAACGCTCACGGCAGGGGTGCGGTTACGCAACCGGAACGCGCGCGTGCGCGCGGATCAGCAGGCGCCCACCCATTCTTCTGTCCCGTCCGAGAACGTTTGGTGCTTCCAGATCGGCACTTCATGCTTGAGGTCGTCGATCAGCTTGCGGCAGGCCTCGAAGGCCTCGCCACGGTGGGGGCAGGAGACGGCGACGACGACGGCAAGATCCCCGACCCTGAGATCCCCCACCCGGTGAACGGCTGCAAGCGCCCGCACCGGATACTCGGCGACAACCTTCTCGGCTATGCGCCGCATCTCCGCCTCGGCACTGGGATGGCAGGAGTACCCGAGCGCGTCGACGTCCGCTCCCCCGTCGTGATTCCTGACGGTCCCGACGAACAGCGCGGTCCCTCCGGAGGCATCGTCCCCGACGGCTCGGAAAACCTCGTCCACGGAGAGTGCGGTCTCCCGAATCGCCAACAGCTTGACGGGATCCTGCGCCCCCCGCTCACCGGGGTGATCACTCATAGTTGCCATACGCCCATCCTGCACTACGCCACTGACAACGGGGAATGCAGTTCTCTCCGGGCACGCGACCGCGGAGCGTTCACGTGCGTCAGATGCGCCGTCGGGCCTTCCGTGCCCGGCGGACCAACGCCGCCGTACCCAGCAGTGCGACCGTCGCACCCGCGGCGCCGGCGGCGGTGGCGTCCTTGCGGCCGAGGCGGCGCCCGGCCACCGTGTGCCGCCCGGCGACCTCCTCCAGGAGCTCGGCGAGGACCTCCTCGTTGGTCCACTGCGGGCGCCATCCGGCGTCATGGAGCCGGCTCCCGCTGACCACCCAGGGGTACATCGTGTAGGCGAGATCTCCGGCGGGCGACGGCGTGAGACCGATCCGGTGGAGCCGGGCCGCGGCCCCCAGAGCGACGGCCGAGGGCAATTCCATCCGCCGGATCCCACTGAGCTCCTCGACCTCCTCCTGTTCCAGCCACCCGTCGCAGCCCACGGCCAGCTCCCCGTCGACCTTCTCCAGGACGGCGTACTCCAGGGCACTGCACAGGTCCTCGACGTGGCAGAACTGCCAGGCGGGCCGGGACCCGGCTACGACCAGCAGCCGGGGCGACTCGAAGTAGCGGGTGAGGGCCGTGTCGGTGCCTCCGACGAGCACGGCGGGCCGTACGACGGTGACGTTGAGCCCGGGATGCGCGCGGGGCGCCCGCTTCGCGAGCCGCTCGACCTCCAGGAGATCGCCGACGCCCGTGGCCTCCGCGGTGGCGCGCAGTTCGGCGTCTTCGGAGAGGGGCAGTTCATTGTCAGGCAGCGCTCCGTAGACCATCGCCGAGGTGCACAGCACCACCCGGTGCACCCCGGCGGCTGCCGCGGCGGTGAGGACGGTCTGGGTGCCGCGCACGTTGTAGGCGGTGCGCGCCGCCGGGTCGGTCTCCAGGTCGAGGTCGAGCGCCAGATGGACCACGACGTCGG
The DNA here is from genome assembly GCF_039532825.1 of Streptomyces vastus. NCBI lineage: Bacteria > Bacillati > Actinomycetota > Actinomycetes > Kitasatosporales > Streptomycetaceae > Streptomyces > Streptomyces vastus. Next base: position 180,881 of record NZ_BAAASJ010000081.1, on the reverse strand, counting down.
CGCCCCGCAGCTTCTCGGCGATCACCGGGTCGCGTACGTCGAGGATGTGCCACTGGGCGTCCGCGCACTCACCGCGCCGCTCGTCGATGGCGATGACCTGCTTGATCTCGTCGCTGGCGGCGAGCCGCTCGGTGAGCAGCGCACCGATGCCGTCGGCGGCGCCGGTGACCGCGACTACGGGACCGCGTACGGTCGGACTGGTTGCAGGGTTTCGCGCTGCGCGAACCTGTGGATCTGGGGAACTCACCGGGCGTCTCCAGCGGTTGTCTTCAGTAAGAACGCGCGTGACGCGTACGTACCAGGTGGCATCCATCCTGCCGCAGCCCAAGAGTCGGCGAAGCATCGAGGCCGGAACCGGCCGCGGTGTCTACGCTGGGTGGTGTTGTCGGGCAGCCGTGCCGTCGGAGAGAACCGGCGGCCTTACCAGCCGAGGAATCCCGTGAGTGACACCCCATTCGGATTCGGCCTTCCGCCGGAGGAGCCGGACGACGGCGACGAGGGCAAGAAGAAGGACCAGCAGAGCGGTGGTGGCCAGGGACCGGCCAACCCGTTCGGTTTCGGGTTCCCCGGAGCCGGCGGACCCGGCGCCGACAACCCGCTCGCCGCGATGTTCGGTTCCATGAACCCCAACGATCTGGGGGCCGCGTTCCAGCAGCTGGGCCAGATGCTCTCGTACGAGGGCGGCCCGGTGAACTGGGACATGGCCAAGCAGATCGCCCGCCAGACGGTGTCCCAGGGCGCCCCTGACGGCAGCAAGGACTCCAGTGTCGGCCCCGCCGAGCGCTCCGGGGTCGAGGAGGCCGTGCGCCTGGCCGACCTGTGGCTGGACGACGCGACATCCCTGCCCTCCGGCGCCGGCTCCGCGGTGGCCTGGAGCCGCGCGGAGTGGGTCGAGGCGACCCTTCCGGTGTGGAAGGAGCTCGTCGACCCGGTCGCCGAGCGTGTCGGCGCGGCCATGGGCGATGTGCTTCCCGAGGAGATGCAGGCCATGGCGGGCCCGCTCATCGGGATGATGCGATCCATGGGCGGCGCCATGTTCGGTACGCAGATCGGGCAGGCGGTGGGCGTGCTCGCGGGCGAGGTCTTCGGCTCGACGGACATCGGTCTGCCGCTCGGCCCGGCGGGCCGGGCCGCGCTGCTTCCCGTGAACATCGAGGCGTTCGGCAAGGACCTCGGTGTGCCGAAGGAGGAGGTGCGGCTGTACCTCGCCCTGCGTGAGGCCGCCCACCAGCGTCTGTTCGCGCATGTGCCGTGGCTGCGCTCGCACCTGTTCGGGGCGGTCGAGGGCTACGCGCGCGGGATCAAGGTCGACACGGCCAAGCTGGAGGACGTGGTCGGCCAGCTCGACCCGTCGAACCCGGAGCAGCTTCAGGACGCACTCCAGCAGGGCATGTTCCAGCCGGAGGACACACCTGCCCAGAAGGCTGCGCTGGCCCGCTTGGAAACGGCGCTGGCGCTCGTCGAGGGCTGGGTGGACGCGGTCGTGCACGCGGCGGCGAAGCCGCGTCTGTCGTCCGCGGACGCGCTGCGTGAGACGCTGCGCCGCCGCCGTGCGTCGGGCGGTCCCGCCGAGCAGACCTTCGCCACACTGATCGGCCTGGAGCTGCGCCCGCGCCGGCTGCGGGACGCCTCGCGGCTGTGGGCCTCGCTCACGGACGCGCGCGGTGTCGACGGCCGGGACGCCCTGTGGGCGCACCCGGACATGCTGCCGACCGCCTCCGACCTGGACGACCCGGACGGCTTCGTGCACCGCGAGCAAATGGACTTCTCCGAGCTGGACAAGATGCTCGGGGAGGCCGCGGGCGGCTCCGCCGAGAAGCCGAACCTCACGAAGGACGAGGACAAGAAGGACGACGACAAGGGCGACAACGCCGAGTGAGCCTCCACGACGACGCGGTCCTCGTACTGAAGAGCTACGAGGAGCAGGAAGTGCTGCGCCAGGCGTATCTGGACCATCTCCAGGCGCACCCGGACGCCATGTGGAAGGCCTGCGAGGCCGGGCACATCACGGCGAGTGCCCTGGTCATCGACCCCGGGCACGGCCGCGTGCTGCTGACGCTTCACAAGAAGCTGCGCATGTGGCTTCAGATGGGCGGCCATTGCGAGCCTCAGGACGCCACTGTGGAGGCTGCGGCCCTACGTGAGGCCACGGAGGAATCGGGCATCACTGGTCTGACGCTGCTCCCGGGCGGGCCTGTACGGCTCGACCGTCACCCGATCCCACCGCCGTGCCACTGCCACTTCGACGTGCAGTACGCAGTGCTGGCGCCGGTCGACGCGGTCCAGGAGATCAGCGACGAGTCCCTCGACCTGCGCTGGTTCGCCTATGACGAGGTGGCGGACGTGGCGGACGACTCCGTGGTGCGACTGCTCGATGCCACGCGGGCCAGACTCTGAACCGGTAAGGGGCGGCCGCAAAGGCAGCCGCCCCTTACACACGCCTCCTAGGAGGCTCAACTCCAGACGTTGCCCTGGTTCTGCCCCCGGGCCCCCTGCTGGCCCACCCCGTACTGGGCGGCGACGCCGGAGCCGATCGTCGCGTTCTGCGGCGGCAGCAGCTCGCTGGGCTGGACGAGCACGTAGCCCTGGCCCATGAAGCTGAGCTCCCAGCCCTCACCGGTGTTGCCGCGGCGTCGGAACACTCCGGAGGAGTGCGTCTGGGCCTGCATCTGTACACGCAGACTCGTCGACCAGGCGACGATCGCGTCGGCGTCGCAGTTGACGAAGCGGTCGGGGGTGACCTGCATCATCAGCGGCATTCCCGAAGTCATCAGGGCGGCCTTGCCCCGCCCGGAGATGTTGAGCTGGTACTTGCCGGAGCCGGAGATGCCGTACTGGCTGTCCACGGCGATCACCTCGTGGTGCAGCGAGGAGTCCATGGCAAGGACGTAGCTGCTGTCCACGGTGAGGCCGTCCTGGTCCACGTCCACCACATGGATGTGCTGGGCGAGGTTGGCCAGGTAGACGGTGCCCTGTCCATGGCAGCGCATCAGGTCGAGGCCCTCTCCCGTCTGTGCGCGGGAGCGCCGCTGACCGGAACTCTGGAACTCGGCGTCGAACTCCACCAGCCCCTGGTAGGCGACCATGGTGCCCTTGCGGGCGAGCACGTCGTCGTGGCCCTCCAGGGCGACGCGCAGCATCTGCTTGTTCTGCAGGCTGTAGCGCTCCTGGGACTGCTGCTCGTTGTAGGCGAAAAGCGGGCTCTGCATGATGTGTGGCTCCCCCTCAGCCCCGGAGTCGGAGGCGGTCGGTGCTGTCCTCGCTGGGCTGGACGACGACGATGCCCTGTCCGGAGAAGGCCATCTGGAACGCCTCTCCGCTGCCCCGCCCGATCAGCGACCCTGCCTTGAAGGTGCGCTTGCCCTTCACCTTGAGGTTCGGGGACCAGGCGACGAGGGCGTCCGGGTCGACGTACGTCTCGTCCTCCCCGCCGCCGCAGTCGACGACGATGGGCTTGCCCCGGGAGGTCAGCGCGACCCAGCCCTGCCCGGAGATCTTGGTGTTCCACAGCCCCTGTCCGGCGAATTTCGCCAGTCCCTTGACGCGTTCGACGCCCCACTGGAGGTGCGCGTCGAAGGCGAGCAGGTTGGTGGCGTTGACGGAGATCCCGTCGCCGTTGAGGTTGATGACGACCACGTTCGCTCCGTAGTCGGCGAGGTAGAGCAGGCCGTCCCCGGAGCACTTCATGAGGGGTGCGCCCTCGCCGGTGGCCCAGTCGCGTGCGATCTGGCGCACGGCCGGCGGATTGGGCTCGTACTGGACGAAGCCTTCGTAGGCGACCATCGACCCCGCGCGCGCGAGGAGGTCGCTTCCGCTCTGCATGGCGACCTTGAGCATGTGGTTGCCGTGGTTCTCCATGCGTGCGGCAACGGGTGCCGGGGCGAAGCCCGCGAGCTGCTGGTTCATATGACGGGCTCCCTCAGACCTCGTACGGCTGGACGACGATGAAATTGCCGGGTGCGCCGCGGAACTGAAGGTTCACGCTCTCTCCGGTGTCGCCCGGGTAGGCGTTGCGACGCAGGCGCACCTGGCTGGAGACGATCACCTGGGACGCGGCGGACCAGGCGACGACGGCGTTGCAGTCGGCGAACGTCGTCGGCGTGACCGGCAGCACCACGGGCGCTCCCTGCGTCTTTACGATGATCGTGCCGGTCCCCTGGAACTGCATCGTGAACAGCGCGCCTCCGGGGATGCCGTGTCCTTCGATGCGGCGGACCTCGTACTGGAGTGTCTCGTCGAACGCGAGGACGTTCTCCGCGGAGACGCAGATGGCGTCCCCTTGCAGTTCGATGGGGTGCAGCATGGCGGACTTCTCGGCGAGGAACACCTGGCCCTTGCCCGAACAGCGCATCAGCTGCATCTCCTGGCCGGTCGCGTTGCCCACGATCCGGCCGGAGAATCCGGCGCTCTTGTAGCTGAAGTCGACCTTGCCCTGGTAGAGCACCATGCTGCCCTGTCGGGCGAGCACAGCCTGGTCACCGCCCATGCCGAGATCGACCCGGACCATCTTCTTGTTCTGCTGGGTCCAGCGCTGACCGGTGGGCGCCTCCTTGTAGGGCTGGAGCGCCGCGGCGACACCGGCACCGCCCTGGGGAGCACCCTGCGGTACCGCGTACCCGGCAGGCGCACCCGGAGCACCCGGCGCACCGGGCTGGCCCGGGACCTGGCCGAACGGCGGCTGCTGGCCGTACCCCGGAGGCGGGGTCGGCTGACCATAGCCGGGCGGCGGTGCCGGGGCTTGAGGCGCCTGAGGCTGTCCGTAGCCGGGCGGCAGAGGGGCGCTCGGGGCTGGGGGCCGGCCGTATGGAGGCTGCTGCTGGTTCGGCGGCTGCCCGTAGGGCGCGGGAGCGGGCGCCGGGGGCGGTACGGGAGCGCCGCCGGGCGGAGTCATGGGCGCGGCGATGGTCGGCGCGGCGTGCACCGGGGGCGTTGGCTCCGGAGGTGCGGGTGCCTGCGGCGGGGTGGCTGCCGGCGGCGCGAATCCCTGGGCGGGCTGCGGCGCGGGGGCCGGAGCCGGCGTGGCGGGACCTGACGGGGCGCCGAACGCGGGCGGCGTGGTGGCCTGGGCGGGCGGCGCGAAGGACGGCGCATCCGCCTGCGGCTGGGATGCGGGGGCGGGCTCCTCCTCCGCAACCTCGCCGCCGAAGTTCTTCAGCAGCGCGTCGAGTCCGCCGTCGAAGCCCTGCCCCACCGCCGCGAACCGCCATACGTCCTTGAGGTAGAAGTCGCCCAGCATCACGGCTCGTTCGGTGGAGAACTCGCCGCCGTCGAAAGAGTATCGGGCCACCTCCTCGCCACCAGCGACGATACGGAGATATCCGGGGGCGATCTGCGACAACTGCCCGGCGCCGTCGAGCGTCGCCGTGAACGACAGCCTCTGGATCTCTGGCGGGATCTTGTCGAGCGTCACGCGGAAGGACTCCGTGTCGCCCGCCTGCGCTCCCAGGAGCTGAATGGACTCCTCAGGAGTCTTCGGCTGGTTGAAGAAGACGAAGTACCTGTCGTCCGAAAGCCGTTCGTCGGCGTCCAAACCGAAGCAGCTGATGTCGAAGGTCAGTCCGGGGCCGGTGATCTGCACGCCTACGTACAGATCGGTGCCCGCGGTGAGGTCACTGATCTTGGCCTTGTGGCCGCGTTGGAATTCCCTGGCCATGCGTAACGACCGTCCCCCATCCCGATACGAGTGCGTCGCGCGTCAGGCTAACCGCAAAATCCGGCCGCGGACGCAGCCGGTACAGACCCGGTACACAATCCCTGCTTCCGGCCCGTACCAGCGCAGTAGAGGCGCCGGGCCCCTGTCACTCGTCGCGCGCGGCGGGCAGATGGGGCAGCCGGTCGGCGGCGACCACGCCTTCGAGGTAGCCGCGGGCCCGCTCGGTACGCGGATAGGCCTCGAGGAGTTGCCAGAAGCGGGGCCCATGGCCGGGCACGAGCAGGTGCGCGAGTTCATGGACGAGGACGTAGTCGACGACGTACTCGGGCATGCCCTGCAAGCGGTGCGAAAGGCGGATGCTTCCCTCTGCCGGAGTGCATGAGCCCCAGCGGGTGTTCTGGTTGGTGACCCAGCGGACCGAGGAGGGCCGGGCGAGGCCGTCGAAGTACAGGTCCGAGAGCCGTGCGGCACGCTCGGAGAGCTCCGCGTCGCCGAGTACCCGCTTGTTCTCCTGGGCGGCGAGCTTGTCGAGCATGACGCCCACCCAGCGCTGCTCCTCCGCCTCGGACATCCGGGCGGGGATCAGCACGACGGTACGATCGCCCTCGCGGTACGCGGAGACCGTTCTGCGACGGCGAGTGCTCCGGCGGACCTCGATCGCGCTCGTCCCCGAGCCGGTCGGCGGCTCACTCGTCGTGCTGCGCTGTGGTTTTCCGCGGTTCAGTGGGTCGGCGGACACGCCCCGACGGTACCTGTTGGGCATGGTGGAAGTCCCGCCTCCGGGACGGTTCGATGCCGATCCGCGCTCTGCGCGCCCGGTTTGTCCCTACTCCGTACGCCTGATTTGTACGACGAATACCCCCAGCCTGTGGATAACTTTCGGCCTCCGCCGGCCGATGCGTGCATGCTGGCAATCGACCGGCGGAGCAGGACGAGCACCACCGGCACAACGGGGACGTACGGGGGTCTGTCATGCATCCGATGGTGAAACCCGCGCTTCGGCGCGCCTGGCGGGATCTGAACACCGTGCAGTTCGGGATGGCACCGGCACATGCGATGGTGCTCGGCCCGATGGACACGGCGACGAGCAGCTTTCTGACCTTGCTCGACGGAACACGCGGGCTTCCTCTCCTACGCGACGAAGGCCACCGCATGGGGCTGCCCGACGGCCATGTCGACGGGCTCGTGGAGCGACTGGCCCGAGCGGGACTGCTGGACGATGCGACGGGCGGCGGCCCGGACGCGGACGCCCTGCGCGAGAAGAAACCGGCCTTGGACCGGCTGCGGGCCGACCTCGCGTCCCTTTCCCTGGTCGCGCCCGGACCGGGCGAGGGCATGCGCCGGCTGGCGGCCCGCCGTTCCCTGCGCGTTCAGGTGTGGGGCGCGGGCCGGGTCGGTGTGACCCTGGCCTGCGCGCTGTCAGGCGCGGGCGTGGGCCAGGTCGATGTACGCGACGGCGGTTGCGTCGAGCCCTGGGACGTCGCGCCGGGCGGTCTGCCCGTCGACTCCATCGGCGAGCGCAGGGAAGAGGCGGCACGGAGGGCGGTGCGCCGGGCGGCACCGAACCGCCCACCACGGCGCGGTGGCGCACAGTCGCCGCCCGACGGACAGGAGCCGGGACTCTCCCTGGTGATCCTCGCGCCACGGGACGGCCTGGCTGCCCACGTTCCCGACCCGGCCACCGCCGAGCCGCTGATCGCATCCGGGACACCGCACCTGTACGCCGGGGTCGTGGAGGGCACAGGAGTCGTCGGCCCGCTGGTCCTGCCCGGCGACACGCCCTGCGCGGGCTGCCTGGACCGGGACCGCACCGACCGGGACCCGAGCTGGCCGCGCCTGGTCGCGCAGTGGCGCTCTGGGCAGCCCCGTCCGGTGCAGGCGTGCGATCTGACACTGTCGGCCACGGTCGCCGGGCTGGCCGCGGGGCACGCACTCGCTTTCCTTGACGGGGAGTTGCCGTCCAGCGCGGGTGCTCGCTGGGAGGCGTCGGTGCCCGGTTTCGACTGGCAGACACACCCCGTGTGGCCGCATCCCGCATGCTCGTGCGGGACTGCGGAGAAAGCTAAGGGGGAGCAGACCTCGGAAGACGAGAGGCCGCACGAGACAATGGCCGGGCAACAGCCGCAAGCGGCTCGGCTGTCCGGTACTTGGAGGGCGCATGTCTGATCTTCCCCGGAAGGCGGTCACCCGGACCGCCAAGCTCGCCGCCCTACCGCTCGGCTTCGCCGGGCGGGCCACATGGGGCATCGGCAAACGGATCGGCGGGAAGTCGGCGGAGATCGTAGGCCGCGAGCTGCAACAGCGCACGGCAGAGCAGCTGTTCAAGGTGCTCGGCGAGCTGAAGGGCGGCGCGATGAAGTTCGGGCAGGCGCTGTCCGTTTTCGAGTCGGCGCTGCCCGAGGAGGTCGCGGGTCCGTATCGCGCGGCACTGACAAAGCTTCAGGAGGCCGCACCCCCGATGCCGACCCGCACGGTGCACACCGTGCTCGAGGAACGGCTGGGCGAGGACTGGCGCGAGCTGTTCGTGGAATTCGAGGACAAGCCGTCCGCGGCGGCCTCCATCGGACAGGTGCACCGCGCGGTGTGGCACGACGGCCGGGAGGTCGCAGTCAAGGTGCAGTACCCGGGGGCGGGCGAGGCGCTGCTCTCCGACCTGAACCAACTCAGCCGTTTCGCCCGGCTTCTGGGGCCGCTCATTCCGGGGATGGACGTCAAACCGCTCATCGCAGAGCTGCGCGACCGGGTGTCCGAGGAGCTCGACTACGGTCTGGAGGCACAGGCTCAGCAGGCCCATGCGCAGGAGTTCGCCGACGACCCGGATGTACTCGTGCCGGCTGTGGTCCACCAGTGCGAGCAGGTGCTGGTCACCGAGTGGATCGATGGGATCCCCCTGTCAGAGGTGATCACCGACGGTACGCAGGAACAGCGGGACCGGGCAGGACAGCTCCTCGCCCGCTTCCTCTTCTCCGGCCCGGCCCGCACCGGCCTGCTGCACGCCGACCCGCACCCCGGCAACTTCCGCCTCCTGCCCGACGAGTCCGGCGACCCCGACGGCAAGGACGGCATGGATGGCTGGCGCCTGGGCGTACTGGACTTCGGCACGGTGGACCGCCTCCCCGGCGGCCTGCCGCCGACCATCGGCGACTCGCTGCGGATGACCCTCGACGGCGAGGCCGAAGCGGTCTACGAACTGCTCTGCGAGGAGGGCTTCGTCAAGGAGTCGATAGAGCTCGACCCGGACGCCGTCCTGGACTACCTGCTCCCCATCATCGAGCCGGCCAAGGTCGACGAGTTCACCTTCACCCGAGGCTGGATGCGAAGCCAGGCGGCGCGAATCGGCGACCCCCGCTCCCCCGCATACCAACTCGGCAAGCAGCTCAACCTCCCGCCGGCGTATCTGCTGATACACCGTGTGACCTTGAGCACCATCGGCGTCCTGTGCCAACTGGGCGCCACGGTACGGCTCCGAGAGGAACTCGAGGAGTGGCTGCCGGGCTTCGCGCCCGAGGACGAAGCAGCCCTGGAGGAGGGGGAGTCGGCGGCCGAGGCGTGAGGGTCGGGCGGGGGCTTGCGTGCGTGCGTATGAGCCGGGGTCCGACGGATGGCCGGGGGGGCGGGCGGGGCCCCCGGGGGCACAACGCATAGCGGGGGCCGGCCCATTCGGACCAGCCCCCGCGATCAGCGGTTTGCTCCACTGCCGTTACCGCTGCCGACGCCAGAGCCATTGCGGCTGCTGCGACTTGCGGCCGTTGCGTCAACGCGGCCTTACTGCATGACCGCCATGGCCAGGGCGCGGCGAGCGCGCAGCGACGCGCGCTCGGCGCGGCGCTGCATCCGGCGGGCCGTCGCCAGGCGGATCGCCCGGCGCTCGGCCTCGGCGGCGCGCTGCCGCTCGTGCATATGCGCACGAGCCAGGGCTTCTTGGATGAGTTGCATCTCACGGGTCCTGTTCTGACGCGAGTCGTTCGCGCCGGTGGTGGTGAACTCTGGAGTCGCAGAGCCGGCGGGCTCGCTGTTGGACGGCTTCATCGGGGCCTGATCCTTGGGGTCGTGCGTCAGGGGGCGATCGATCGTTCCTGTGATGGTCATGCCGCGACCGGGTTCTTGCGCGGGCGGCCACGCGGCCGCTTCCGGGCGACAACGACACCCTGGACGAAGAGCTCGCCGCCCCAGACGCCCCAGGGCTCACGCCGCTCCTTGGCGCCGGCGAGGCAGGCCTCGATCAGCGGGCAGGTGCGGCAGAGGGACTTGGCGTACTCGACATCTGCCGGCGACTCAGCGAAGAAGACCTCCGGGTCGTTGGAGCGGCAGGGGACGGGCACGCCGAGGTTCTCGATGGCGTCGTCGAGCGCGGTGAGCGCAGTGAGCGGGGTCAAGGTGGAGTCCTCCGTGAGGCCGGGCGGGGGGATCGTTTCGGAAGGCGGTACGGACGGGGCGTGCGCTTCGAGTTGCACGGTTCGTCTTCCTCGTCTGGTCGTGCCGGCCGGGTTGGCCGGTTGGCGGCTGGTACCGGGTTCTTTTTCTTGTCCCGAGGCCCCTTCGCTCTGTCGTCCCTGGTCGGGGACAAACAGAAGGGCCGCGGATCCCGGGTGGGGTTCCGCGGCCCTGAAGGCGCCGGCCTGATCGCCGATCAGGCTGGATCACTCCAGGGTTCAGGCCCACGGAAGGCCCACATCGTGTGGTGCGTCTGCTTGGTAGCTCCGGCACCGGCGGCCGCAAAGGCATAGGCCTGCGCCTGCGCCTCTACTGCTTCCAGTGCCTTCATCGGTCGCTCATTGCGCTCACGGACGGGAAGGACCGCGAGAGACACGGCGGACGCCGGCCGGACAGCAGGAATGCCGGACAGACCGGTGCCCAGGTTCGAGACGCCGAGCAGGCACGTGGAGACGACCGAGCGATCGGTCATTTTGACGGTGCTGATGGAGCTGGTGTTGATGCTGATCACTGGAATCGCCTCCTCTCGGCGTCTTAGGGGATCGGCGTGAGCCGGTCCAACGGTTGTTAAGTACAGCACGGAACCAGGGCCTTGGAGAAGGCCGCCGCTTCCGTGCTTAAGAACCTATGGGGATTCCTGGGGCATGCGCAAACTATTTTCTCGACGAGTTTGCGTCAGTCGCCATCGTCGCCCTCCTCAAGCTCTTGACCTGCGCAGATGGCAAGAACCTCGGCTCCGTAGCGGTTGAGCTTGCGGGCGCGGACCCCTGGGATGCGAGCCAGTTCGGCCGGAGTGGCCGGTACCGCTTCGGCGATGGCCATAAGTGTCTTGTCCGTGAAGACGCAGAAGTCCGGTTGTCCGCTGCGCTGCGCCTGGGCCGCTCGCCAGTCGCGCAGCCGCTCGTACAGCCCCTCGTCCATGTCAGAGGGGCAGTCGTCGCAGCGCATCAGTTTCATCTCACCGGCGTCGGTGAGGGTGCGACCGCAGACCCGGCAGCGGGCGGGCTGACGAGTCACCCTCCGCACTACGCCCTCGACGCCACCCGTGACCCCGCGCTCGATGCCGCCGGAGCCGCCCGCGCCACCTCGGGTCAGGGCTGCGGAGGAGCCGGGGCGCAGTCCGTCGAGGAAGTGGCTGGGGCGGCGGTTGGGACGGCTTCCGGGCGAACGGGACAGTGCCCAGGAGACGGAGAGGTGTTGTCTGGCGCGGGTGACGCCGACGTAGAGAAGGCGGCGCTCCTCCTCGATCTGTTCCTCGGTCTTTGCGTAGGAGATCGGCATCATGCCTTCGGCGACACCGACGAGAAGGACGACGTCCCACTCCAGGCCCTTGGCGGAGTGGAGGGAGGCAAGAGTCACGCCCTGGACGGTCGGAGCGTGCTGGGCGGCGGCACGCTCGTCGAGTTCCGTTACGAGGTCGCCGAGCGTGGCGGCGGGCTTGGCGGCAGCGAAGGCCTGGGCGAGGTGTACCAGGGCGGCCAGTGACTCCCAGCGCTCGCGGACAGCGCCAGATCCGGCGGGCGGCTCGCTGGTCCAGCCCTCGCTCGACAGCACAGCTCGCACCTGCCCTGGCAGGTCCCCGGCGTCGTCCAGGAGGGCGTCGTTGCCCCCGAAGCGGCCTGCCGCACGCAAGCCGTGGATGGCCCTCTTCACCTCCGGCCGGTCGAAGAACCGCTCGGCGCCGCGCAGTTGGTAGGGCACCCCGGCGTCGGCGAGGGCCTGTTCATAGATCTCGGACTGGGCGTTCGTACGGAAGAGGATGGCGATCTCGCTCGCGGGGACGCCTGAGGCGATGTGGTCGCGGATGCGGCGGGCGGCACCCTCGGCCTCGGCGGGCTCGTCGGTGTACTCGGTGTAGACCGGCTCGGGGCCCGGGTCGCGCTGGGAGATCAGCTCCAGTCGGTGGTCGGCGGCGCGGCCGCGGGCCTGGGCGAGCAGGCCGTTGGCGAGGTGGACCACCTGGGGTGAGGAGCGGTAGTCGCGGACCAGCTTGACGACCGTGGCACCGGGGTGGCGGGTGCGGAAGTCGAGGAGGTGGTCTGGGGTTGCACCGGTGAACGAGTAGATCGTCTGGCTGGCGTCACCGACGACGCAGAGGCTGTCGCGCTCTCCGAGCCACAGTTCCAGGAGGCGCTGCTGGAGGGGGCTGACATCCTGGTACTCGTCGACCACGAAGTGCTGGTACTGGGCACGGACCTCGTCGGCGATGTCGTGCCGGTCCTGGAGGATGCCGACGGTCAGTAGCAGGACGTCTTCGAAGTCGATGACACCGCGGTCGCGTTTGACGTCCTCGTATGCGGCGTAGAGCTGGGCGATCTCGCCCGGGTGGCGGGGGGTTTCCCGGCCGGTGTTGGCGGCCTTCGCCGCATAGTCGGCGGGGACGGTCCGGGTGACCTTGCACCATTCGATCTCGGCTGTGACATCGCGCAGTTCGCCCCGGTCGAGGCGGACGCCGCAGGCAGCCGCGGCGTCGGCGACGAGCTGGATCTTCCGGTCGGCGAGCCGCGGCAGGCTCCCGCCGACGGCCTTGGGCCAGAAGTACTGGAGCTGGCGCAGGGCGGCGGAGTGGAACGTGCGTGCCTGGACTCCGGAGGCGCCGAGCTGGCGGAGCCGGCCGCGCATCTCACCGGCGGCACGGTTGGTGAAGGTGACGGCCAGCACGCTGGCGGGCTGGAGAATCCCGGCGCGCACTCCGTACGCGATGCGGTGGGTGATCGCCCGGGTTTTGCCCGTGCCGGCTCCTGCCAGTACGCACACGGGACCGTGCAGGGCAGTGGCGACCTCGCGCTGCTCGGGGTCGAGGCCTTCGAGCACCGCGTCGGCCCCGTCCGGCGGAGCCGCGTACTGTGAGCTGCCGGAGCCCTGCGGGAAGAGGGTGGAGTGCGTTGCTGCTGTCACCCCGCCATGCTGCCAGTTCGGCGGTGACGGGTGCGCCGGTTGTCCACAGGCAGACGCTCGCAGTCGTACTAATGCGGCAGGCGCGGCCCCGGTCTCCGGGCCCCACACCGCCGGCGTACGGGAATGGTGGACCCGTCACGTACGTTCCACTCACTGCGAACACGCACCCCCAGCAGCAAAGGAGCGCGAGACACATGCCGGGCACTGTGACGATGTACAGCACCACGTGGTGCGGCTACTGCCGTCGGCTGAAGAGCCAGATGGACCGCGAGGGCATCACGTACGAGGAGATCAACATCGAGCAGGACCCGGCGTCCGCGGCGTTCGTGGAGAAGGCGAACGGCGGTAATCAGACGGTGCCTACCGTCCTCTTCCCGGACGGTTCGACCCTCACGAACCCTTCTCTGGCGCAGGTCAAGCAGAAGATCGGGGGCTGAGCCCCCGCTAGAGGGTCGTGCCCGGCTTCGGCAGGGGCTTGCCGTACCAGAGCTCGATCAGGCGGGCCGCAATCGAGATGCCGTAAGGAGGCAGCACCTCCCCGGACTCGAAGGCGGCCCGTAGTTCTTCACGGGAGAACCAGCGGGCTTCGTGGATCTCGTCGCCGTCGACGTCGATGTCCGAGGAGGTGGCGCGGGCCATGAAGCCAAGCATGAGGCTGGAGGGGAAGGGCCAGGGCTGGCTGGCGATGTACTCGACCTCGCCGACGGTGACGCCGGCCTCCTCCAGGACCTCGCGGCGTACCGACTGCTCGATGGACTCGCCGGGCTCGACGAAGCCGGCGAGGGTGGAGAACCGTCCCTCGGGCCAGTGCACTTGACGGCCGAGCAGGATGCGGTCGTCGTCGTCCGTGACGGCCATGATCACGGCCGGGTCGGTGCGCGGGTAGTGCTCGGCGCCGCAGGCGGGGCAGCGGCGGATGTGGCCGGCCGCGGCGATCATGGTGCGCTCCCCGCAGCGGGAGCAGAAGCGGTGCAGGCGCTGCCAGTTCTCCAGGGCGACGGCGTGCACCATGAGTCCCGTGTCGCGGGGTGACAGGAGCAGGCCTGCCTCGCGCAGTCCCGCGGCGCGTGCGGACTGGTCCATGCGGCCGGGGAGCGCGTCCCTTTGGAGTGCGAAGTAGCTGACGCCGTCGTCGTCGGTGCCCAGGAAGTAGCGGTGTGCCTCGGTGAGGGGGGCCTCGAAGGAGGGGGTCATGACGAGTTCGGTGGTGCCGTCCGCCGTCTCGTCGATGAGGACCTGGCCGCCGGAGACCACGAACACGCGGGTTGTGGGGTGGCTCCACGCCGCGGCGAGCCAGGCCTCGTCGAGCCGGTGGTGGGCGGCCCGGTCGATGCCGCTCGGGGCGGTGAGCGAGATGGGACGGTCGGCGGTGTGATCGGTCCAGGTGGTCACGGGTGCTTCCAACTCCCCCGGTGGAACGGGTATTTCAGCGGGACGTGCGGCGGGACTCGGCGGCGTTCGGCGGGCTCTTTCAGTGTGCATCGCGCGCGTTGTCCGCTAGGTCGCCCTGTCCGCGGCGGGGCCCGCACCGCCCTCGGTGGTCGGGAAGCCGGTCTCCCGGGGTTTCGCGGCAAGCTGGTCGGCGCTGCGCCGTATGTCCGTCGTGCGCTCGGGCCGGGCCGGCACGGACGGGATGCGCGGCCACTCGGTGGGGGCGTCGAGGAAGGCGGCGCGGTGGTTCTCGATGTACGGGCGGACGGCGCTGTCCGAAGTCTTGCTCATGTTCACGAGCCTATCCGCCCGCACTGACATGCTGGTCCGGCGGTTCATCCGAGGAGGGCTCTTCCAGGAGCAGCCGCTCCAGTGCTGCCCGGTCCGGCAGATTCTCGGGCCGTACGATCTCGCCGCCGCGCACGTAGAGGAAGGCGGCCTTGACGGACTCCAGGGGCACGCCGTGCTGCTCGGCCCAGGCGAGCCGGTACAGGGCGAGCTGGAGGGGGTCGGCGGTGCGGCTGCGGTTGGTCTTCCAGTCGATGATCTCGTATGTCGTCTCTTCGCCGTCGCCTTCCTTGTAGACGGCGTCGATGCGGCCTCGTACGACTCGTCCGGCGATTTCGAGTTGGAAGGGGGCTTCTACGCGGTAGGGCGTGCGGTGGGCGTACAGAGTGCGTTCGAAGGCGTCCTTGAGTGCCTCCAGGTCGCGTTCGTCGGCGATCTCGGCTTCGTTTCCGGGCAGTTCCTCCGGCTCCAGCATGGGCAGCCGCAGCTCTTCGAAGCGGGATTCCACCCAGGCGTGGAAGCGGGTGCCGCGGCGTGCGGCGCGCTGCGGGGCGCGTGGCATGGGGCGCGCGAGCTCTTGCGCGAAGGCGTCCGGGGCGGCGGCCAGGCGCAGCATCTGGGATGCGGTCAGGGAGATCGGCAGGGGCACGTCCGTGACGCTCTCGCGGGCGCGCAGGAGCTCTCCGGTGAGGGCGTCCAGGTCGCGGTCCCAGGAGGCGATGGTTCGGGCTTCTTCGGGGGTGAGGGGCGCGGTCTCAGGTGGATGCGGGCGGGCGTCCGGGGCGGGAGTGGGGTGCGGGATCCTCGGCCGGTTCGGGGGCCATGACTTCGGGGTGCGCGGGTGCTCGTCGGCGAAATCGGCTTCTCCGTAGGGCCCGTCCGCGAATTCGGTCTCTTCATGGAGAGCTTCGTTGTCGTATGGAGCCTCGTCCGCGTACACGGCTTCATCGGCATACGGGGCTTCGTCGGCATACGGGGCTTCGTCGGCGAAGTCACCGTCTCCGTAAGGGGGTTCGTCCTCCTCGGGCGGAGAGGGCCAGTCCGGATCGTCGTACGGGGCTTGGGCGTCGTGAGCCGACGGGTGGGCCGCCTCGTGGGAGTGCTCGGACTCCAGGTGGGCCAGCACCGTTGCCGCGGCTGCTCGTCGACGGGCCAGCGCCGCGTCATCCAGCGGGAGGGGCCACGCGTGGTCGCCGGTGGTCTCGTGAAGTGCCGGGTTCTCCTCGCCCTCTTCGGGTTTGTCCGCCCAGGCTTCGATCTCGCCGTGTCCGGCCGCGCAGTGCTCGTACAGGGCCTGCAAGAAGTCGGACGGTCCGCGTGGCTTCTTCTGGGAGGGGCCCCACCAGTGGCCGGAGCCGAGGAGGAGGGAACGGGGGCGGGTGAACGTGACGTAGCCGAGGCGAAGTTCCTCGGTGTGCTGGTGGTCCTTCATGGCCTCGTGGAAGGCCTTCATGTTCCTGGAGTCCCAGGCGTCGATGTCGGGCAGTGTGTCGGCGTCGCCGCGCAGTTCGTGGGGCAGGACCTTGCCCTGGGCGGTCCACTTCTCGCGGCCCTGGGTGCTGGGGAACGTGCCGGTGACCAGTCCGGGGACCGCGACGACGTCCCACTCCAGGCCCTTGGACTTGTGGGCGGTGAGCACCTTGACGGTGTTCTCGCCGCCCGGCAAGGCGTTGTCGAGTCCCTTCTCGTACTGGGCGGCCGTGCGCAGGAAGCCCAGGAAGGCGAGGAGGGTGGCCTCGCCGTCGTTGGCGGCGAAGGACGCGGCGATGTCGAGGAAGTTGGACAGGGTCTCGCGGCGGCGGGCGGCCAGGGCGTGCGGGGACGCGGAGAGCTCCACCTCCAGGCCGGTCGTGGCGAGGACTCGGTGCAAGACGTCCATCAGTGGGTCGGAGAGGGAACGGCGAAGGTCGCGCAGTTCGGTGGCGAGCCGTGCGAACCGTACGCGCGCGTCCGGCGAGAAGGGCAGCCCGTCGTCGTCCCCGTCGCCTCCCAACGGCGTCTCCAGGAAGGTGTCGAGGGCGTCCGCGAGCGAGATCACCTCCGCCGGGTCGACCCCCTCGACGGCCGCGGCGAGCCGGCGGTCCGGGTCGTCGTCGGCGCCCACGCGCGCGTGGGACACGAGGAGCCGTGCGCGGCGTCCCAGGAGGGCGAGGTCGCGGGCGCCGATGCGCCAGCGCGGGCCGGTGAGCAGGCGGACCAGGGAGGCGTTGGCGCCCGGGTCCTGGAGGACCTCGCAGACGGCGACGAGGTCGGCGACTTCGGGGAGGTGCAGCAGCCCGGAGAGGCCGACGACTTCGACGGGGATGTCGCGGGCGACGAGCGCGCCCTGGATTTCGGCGAAGTCGGTCGCGGTACGGCACAGGACGGCGATCTCGCCGGGCGCCTTTCCGGTGCGTACGAGGTGGGCGATGGAGTCGGCGATCCAGTCCAGCTCCTCGGCGTGGGTGCGCAGCAGCGCGCAGCGCACCATGCCGTCGCGTTCGGCACCGAGGGCGGGACGCAGGGCCTCCGCGCCCGCGTGCCGGGCGCGGAGAGGCTCCGCAAGGCCGTTGGCGAGGTCGAGGAGCCGGCCGCCGCTGCGGCGGTTCTCGCTGAGCGCCTGGCGGGTCGCTGGGCGGCCGTCTGTGTGCGCGAAGTGCTCGGGAAAGTCGTCGAGGTTGGCGACGGAGGCGCCGCGCCAGCCGTAGATCGCCTGGCAGGGGTCGCCGACGGCGGTCACGGGGTGGCCGGTACCGCCGCCGAACAGGCCCGCCAGGAGGATGCGTTGGGCGACCGACGTGTCCTGGTACTCGTCGAGCAGGACCACCCGGAACTCGTGGCGCAGGATGTCGCCGACCTCGGGCCGGGTGCGGGCGAGCGTCGCGGAGAGGGCGATCTGGTCTCCGAAGTCGAGGAGGTCGCGCTCACGCTTGGCCCTCCTGTAGTGGCCCACCAGTTCGGCCAGTTCACGGCGCGCGGCGGCCGTCTCCGGGACCTTGCGCAGGTCGGCGTTGGTGAGTTTGGCGTTCTCCAGGTCGCGCAGCAACGCGGTGTCGTATGCGCGCAGTTGCTCTGGCCGTACGAGGTGTTCGGAGAGTTCGGAGTCGAGCGTGAGGAGGTCGCTGACCAGGTCGGGGAAGGAGCGGGTGAGCGCCGGATAGGGCCCTGGGGCCTCGCGCAGGACGCGGGCGGCGAGCTGGTAGCGGGTGGCGTCGGCCAGGAGGCGGGCGGTGGGTTCGAGCCCGATGCGCAGGCCGTGATCGGTCAAGAGGCGGCCCGCGAAGGCGTGGTACGTGGAGATGACGGGCTCGCCGGGGGGGTTGTCCGGGTCGATCACATCGGGGTCGGTGACGCCGGCCTTGATCAGGGCCTTCCGTACGCGCTCCGCGAGCTCGCCGGCCGCCTTGTTGGTGAACGTCAGACCGAGGACCTGTTCAGGGGCTACCTGCCCGGTGCCGACCAGCCACACCACGCGCGCGGCCATCACCGTGGTCTTGCCGGAGCCGGCTCCGGCCACGATCACCTGCGGGGCGGGCGGTGCGGTGATGCAGACCGTCTGCTCCGGGGTGAACGGGATGCCGAGGAGCTCCTTGAGCTGTTCGGGATCGGTGATACGGGCGGGCATCTCAGAGAGGCTAGCCGCGGTCACTGACAGCGGGGGGCGCATCGGCCGTCGGGCCGGAGGATGCGCTGGTCAGCACGCGTGGTGCGCTTTGTCACTTCGGGTATCGCTTGACGCCGCGGCGCCCACGGAGGCGGGCTTACTCGACCACGTGGCGTCCCTCGGGGCGTGCGCTGCAAGACGCCCGGAACGCGCAGTGTGTGCAGTGCTGTCCTGTGGTCGGTGTGAACCGCTCGTCGAGGACCTTGCCCGCGGCAGTGGCGAGGAGGTCGCCGATCCACTCCCCGGTGAGGGGCTCTTGGGCCTGCACCTTCGGCAGGGTCTCGCCGCCGTCCCTCCTGGGGGCGCCCTGTCGGAGCTGGACGAGTTCGGCGCCACCAGGCTCGGGGCGCTCACCTTCGAAGGCCTCGTCGACGGCTCCCTCGCGTACGGCGAGCTGGTAGACGGCGAGTTGGGGGTGGTGGGCCACGTCGGCGGCGGTCGGTGCCTGTTTGCCTGTCTTGAAGTCGACTACGTAGGCGCGGCCTTCGGTGTCCCGCTCGACGCGGTCCATGGAGCCGCGGATGCGGACTTCGTAGGAGCCCGCTTCGAGGGTGACGTCGAAGTCGTGTTCGCTGGCCACCGGCGTACGGCCCGCTCGGTCCAGCACATGCCACTTCAGGAAGCGTTCGAGCGCCACGCGCGCGTGCTCCTTCTCCTGCGCCGACTTCCAGGGCGCGTCGAAGGCGAGCGCGTTCCACACGGAGTCGAGGCGCTCCATGAGGACGGCGAGGTCGGCGGGGCTGCGTCCGGAGGCAACCTCGTCGGCCAGGACGTGCACCACATTGCCGAACCCCTGGGCGGCGGTCGCGGGGGCGTCGGCCTTCACTTCGCGGCCGAGGAACCACTGGAGGGCACAGGTGTTGGCGAGTTGGTCGAGGGCGCTCCCGGAGAGCACGACGGGCTGGTCACGGTCGCGCAGCGGGACCTTGCTCTCGGTCGGTTCGTACATGCCCCACCAGCGGTAGGGGTGCGCGGACGGCACGAGAGGGCGGCCGTCCTCGTCGCCGAGCGCGGCGAGCCGGGCCAGGCGGCGGGCGGCAGCCTCCCTGAGGGTGTCCGAGACACGGGGGTCGACGATCGTGGCGCGCAGTTCGGCGACGAGGGCGGCGACGGACAGGGGGCGGCGGGGGCGGCCGGTGACGTCCTTGGGTTCGACGCCGAGTTCGGTGAGGAAGCGGGACGGCTGGTCTCCGTCGTCGGCGGGGGCCTTCACGGCGGTGACGACGAGACGTTCACGCGCGCGCGTGGCGGCCACGTAGAACAGACGGCGTTCTTCGGAGAGCAGCGCACCGGGGGTGAGCGGTTCGGCGAGGCCGTCGCGTCCGATGCGGTCGGCCTCCAGGAGGGAGCCTCTGCGACGCAGGTCCGGCCACAGTCCCTCCTGCACGCCCGCGACGACGACCAGGCGCCACTCGAGGCCCTTGGAGCGGTGTGCCGTCATCAGGCGTACGGCCTCGGGGCGTACGGCCCTGCGAGTGAGCGTGTCGGCGGCGATGTCCTCGGCCTCGATCTCCTCCAGGAAGTTGAGGGCGCCGCGGCCACCTGTGCGTTCCTCGGCGCGGGCCGCCGTCGCGAACAGCGCGCACACCGCGTCGAGGTCGCGGTCCGCGTTGCGCCCGGCCGCGCCGCCACGCCGGGCGGCCCGCTCCAGGCGCTGGGGCCACGGTGTGCCGTCCCACAGCTCCCAGAGGGCGTCCTCGGCCGTGCCGCCCCCGGCGAGGCGTTCACGGGCCTTGCGCAGCAGCGCGCCCAGACGCTGGGCTCCGCGCGCGTACGAGGGGTCGTGTGCGACCAGCCGCTCCGGCTCGGCCAGCGCCCGTGCCAGCAACTCGTCCGAGGGCGGCGGGACGAGATTGCCCCCGGCGCGCTCCTCCTCGCGCAGAGCACGGCCCAGGCGGCGCAGATCGGCGGCGTCCATGCCGGCCAGCGGGGAGGCGAGGAGGGCGAGCGCGGTCTCGGTGTCGAGCCAGGGCGCTTCCGAAGCGACGGCTGCCTCGGACTCAAGCTGGGGCTGGGACTGGGACTGGGGGTCGGGCTCGGGCTCGGGCTCGAAAGCATCGTCGGTGGGAGCGGCAGTGACGGTGTCCGCGCGCGTGGGGGTGTCATTTCCCTCAGCCGCCCCCTCTCCGTCGGCACTCGCCTCGGCTGTGGCTCCGGCCCGCCGGACTGCCACTGCTCCGTCCCGGAGTGCCGCCCCGGCGACCGCGTTGAGAGCCGTCAACAGGGGCGCCACCGCTGGTTCATGGCGCAGGGGAAGGTCGTCACCGTCTATGTCGAGGGGGACGCCTGCTGCGGTGAGGGTACGGCGGACGGTCGGGACGGTGCGGTGCCCGGCGCGTACCAGGACGGCCATCTCGCCCCAGGGCACGCCGTCCTCCAGGTGGGCGCGGCGAAGGATGTCCGCGATGTTGTCCAGCTCCGTGCCGGGGGTCGGGTACGTGTAGACCTCGACGCGGCCACCGTCCCGTACAGGAGTCAGCTCCCTGTGGGCGCGGACCTTCTCCGACGGGAGACGGGTCAGCGGCATGCGCCGGGTCAGGAGGCGGGTTGCGGCCAGCAGCCCGGCGCCCGAACGGCGTGATGTCCTCAGGACCTCGGCCGGCGCCGGAGTGCCGTCCGGGCGCGGGAAGGCTTCAGGGAACTCCAGGATTCCGTTCACGTCGGCGCCCCGGAACGCGTAGATCGACTGGTCGGGGTCGCCGAAGGCTACAAGGTTGTTTCCGCCGCCCGCGATCCCGTGCAGGAGCCGTACCTGCGCCGGATCGGTGTCCTGGTACTCGTCGACGAAGACCGCGTCGTACTGCGCGGCGAGCCGTGCGGCGACTTCGGGACGGTGGGTGAGCAGCACCGCGCGGTGCACCAGTTCCGCGTAATCGAGCACTCCTTGCATATCGAGAACGTCGAGATACTCGGCGAGGAAGGTGGCCGCGGCGCGCCAGTCGGGGCGGCCGATGCGGGAGGCGAACGAGTCCAACGCGTCTGGGCCGAGCCCCAGTTCGCGGCTGCGGGCGAGCACCGCGCGGACCTCGTCGGCGAAGCCGCGCGTCGTCAGGCAGGCGCGCAGCTCATCCGGCCAGCGCACAT
The DNA here is from genome assembly GCF_039532825.1 of Streptomyces vastus. Taxonomy (NCBI): domain Bacteria; kingdom Bacillati; phylum Actinomycetota; class Actinomycetes; order Kitasatosporales; family Streptomycetaceae; genus Streptomyces; species Streptomyces vastus. Next base: position 159,450 of record NZ_BAAASJ010000081.1, on the reverse strand, counting down.
GGGCGAGGCCGAGCCGCTCCAGGTCGGGCTGGCCCGCGAGGAGTTCACGCACGGCTACGTCCTGTTCGGGGCCGGAGAGCAGCCGCAGCGGCTCCACGAACAGGTTGCTGTCCTGGTGGGCGCGGACCAGGGCGTAGCAGAAGGAGTGGAACGTGGTCGCCTGGGGCGCGCGGGCCGCCCCTATGCGCAGCGCCATGCGGTCGCGCAGCTCCACGGCGGCCTTGCGGCTGAACGTCAGCACCAGGACCCGCTCGGGGTCCGTGCCGCGCCCGATCCGGGCCGCCACCGACTCCACGAGTGTCGTCGTCTTGCCGGTGCCCGGACCTGCGAGAACGAGCAGCGGGCCCTCCGTGTGGTCAACCACCGCCCGCTGCGCTGCGTCCAGGAAAGGGGGATCCACCCGGACCGGTGGGGTACGCACCAGTCGGTAAGCGCCACGGTTCCCCTGCCGCCCCTGGTGGTGCGACAGGCGCCTGGTGGAGGAAGAGGAGCTCACGTGGTTCGCCGGTCCTGGTGGGTGTGCTGGTTGGCTTACTGCCGCGCGTGGGCGGCGGTGGTCGCGGGGTGAGGGGGACGCGCGCCGTTGACGCTACGCCCGCGAGGACAACGGAAGGGAGCCTTCCGCTTCTTCCCTCCCATCCCTCAGGACGCTTGTGTCCCCCGCATCACGAACGTACGCCATACCACGGACGTGCCCACATTCCCCCGTACGGGCCCTTGATCCCCCTTTCGGGCCTCCGATGGCGGAAGCTGTCAAGTGTGACGTTCCGCGCGCTGCTCGCCGTCCCACCGCGCTCGCTTCATGTCGACGCGCGGCAGGTGGCCCTCGGAGGCCCTGCTCGCCTCCTTCAGGGGCGTGCCCTCCGCCTGGTAGTGGCCGAGGGCTTCCAGTTCCTGGCCCGGGAGCAGTACGCCGTCCGCGCGTATGACGCGCCACCACGGAACGGCTCCGCCGTAAAGAGCCATCACACGGCCGACCTGACGCGGCCCTCCTTCCCCAAGCCACTCGGCGACGTCCCCGTACGTCATGACGCGGCCGGGCGGGATCAGCTCGGCGACCTCAAGGACTCGCTCCGCATACTCCGGCAGGGCGTCCGCCGGAAGGCTCTCCTCGCTCATCCGCCCCATCCTGCCCCACCCCACCGACAACGTGACGGGGCGGTGACCAGGCGTATACCTCTCCCGGGAGCGGCACTTCGGGCAGACTGTGCGCTCCCGCATTGCCCCCTGATGCCTCTGTGTGTCGGCGGGGCATGCCACCATCATGCGGGCGGTGACTGGTGATACGAGATCAAGAAGAGACGATGAAACAGCAGGGTGTGCACCCCGAAGAGGCGGAGGGCACCTCTGAGGTTTCGTCGCGCCCGGACACCGGCGACGACTTGGACGAGCGCACCACGGACGCGCACAAGAAGGGCGAACCCACCTCGGACGCGAACAACGCGAACAAGAAGAAGGGCGTCCCGGCCGCCGACGCCCAGGACTCCGAAACCGACGACGTCCACTCCGAAGCGGTCGAGGGCGACGAACCGCTGCTCCCCGCGCGCGTGCACCGTCCCTCCGATCTGATGCGCCTCCTGGTGGGCATCCTCGCGGTCGCGGTGCTGCTGGGGATCGCCGCGTTCGCGCACGGCACGACGTCGGGACTAGCACAGGACATCAACAAGGGCACTGACGAGGCGCCCGACCTGCTGAGCGAGATCGCGGGGCTCGCGTCGAGCATCGCGATCCTGCTGGTGCCGGTCGCCTTCGCCATCGAGCGGCTGATCAAGCGGGACGGACTGCGTATCGCCGACGGCGTCCTGGCCGCCGTCCTCGCGCACGGAGTGACGCTCGCCACCGATCTGTGGGTCGCCAAGGCCGCCCCGGACTCGATCCAGAAGGCGCTCACGCAGCCCTTGCCGCAAGACATCCACGCCCTCACCGACCCAGTGCACGGCTATCTCGCGCCGGTCATCGCGTACATGACGGCCGTCGGCATGGCACGTCGGCCACGATGGCGTGCTGTGCTGTGGGTGGTGCTGCTGCTCGACGCCTTCTCCATGCTGGTCACCGGCTACACGACACCCTTCTCGATCATCCTGACGGTGCTGATCGGCTGGAGCGTGGCGTACGGGACGCTGTACGCGGTCGGCTCACCGAACGTGCGGCCCACGGGGCGGACGCTGATGGCGGGCCTGCGGCATGTCGGTTTCCATCCGGTGAGCGCCTCCCGTGAGGAGACACCGGAATCCACTGAGGGCGGCGACCGCGGGCGCCGGTATTTCGTGACGCTGGAGGACGGCCGGCCGCTGGACGTCACGGTGGTCGACCGTGAGCAGCAGGCACAGGGCTTCTTCTACCGCGTGTGGCGGCGCCTGACGCTGCGGGGCATCACCACGCGCCGCAGCCTCCAGTCGCTGCGCCAGGCGCTGGAGCAGGAGGCGCTTCTCGCGTACGCGGCCATCGCGGCCGGAGCCAACGCGCCCAAGCTGATCGCCACCTCCGAACTGGGCCCGGACGCAGTGATGCTCGTCTACGAGCACACCGGCGGGCACACCCTGGACTCCCTGCCGGACGAGGAGATCACCGACGAACTGCTGCGCGACACCTGGCATCAGGTGCAGGCGTTGCAGTCGCGGCGCATCGCGCACCGCAGGCTGGCCGGCGACGCGATTCTGGTGGATCGTTCCGGCACGGTGATCCTCACCGATCTGCGCGGCGGTGAGATCGCGGCCGGTGAGCTGCTGCTGCGTATGGACATCGCCCAGTTGGTGACCACGCTGGCCCTGCGGGTCGGCGCGGAGCGTGCGGTGGCCTCGGCGGTCGAGGTGCTCGGCCCCGACACGGTCGCCGACTGCCTGCCGATGCTGCAGCCCATCGCGCTGACGCGCGCCACGCGCGCGACGCTGCGAAAACTGGCCCGGGAGCGTGCGCAGCGGGAGCGTGAGGCCGTGCTGGAGGCCTCTCGGCATGCCAGGCCGGCGCGCGCCGACGAGGAGGCCGTGGCTGCCACCGGGCGCGTCGTACTCCAAAAGCCCGACAAGAAGGCCGTACGGGCCGAGAAGCGCTCTGAGAAGCGGGCGATCGACGAGGCCCTGGAGGAGGCACGCGAGGAGGATCTGCTCACCCAGATCCGCCACCAGGTGCTGCTCATCAGGCCGCAGGCGCCGGTCGAGCCGGCCCGACTCGAGCGCATCCGGCCGCGCACGCTGATCAGCTTCATCGCCGGTGCCATCGGCGCGTACTTCCTGCTGTCGCAGCTCACGCACATCGAGTTCGGCACGCTCTTCGACAACGCCGAGTGGGGCTGGGTCGCCGCGGCCGTACTCTTCTCGGCGCTCAGCTACTTCGCGGCAGCCATGAGCCTGCTGGGCTTCGTGCCCGAGCGAGTGCCGTTCCTGCGGGCCGTGGCGGCTCAGGTCGCCGGGTCCTTCGTGAAGATCGTGGCCCCCGCGGCGGTGGGCGGTGTCGCCCTCAACACGCGCTTCCTCCAGCGCGCTGGAGTGCGGCCGGGACTGGCGGTCGCGAGCGTCGGTGCCTCGCAGCTGTTCGGTCTGGGCAGCCACATCCTGCTGCTGCTCGCCTTCGGTTACCTGACCGGAACGGAGAAGACGCCGTCGCTGTCGCCGTCCCGCACGGTGATCGCGGGTCTGCTGACGGTCGCGGTGCTGGTGCTGGTGATGACCTCGATTCCGTTCCTGCGGAAATTCGTCGTCACGCGCGTGCGGTCACTTTTCGCGGGCGTCGTGCCCCGCATGCTCGACGTGCTCCAGCGACCGCAGAAGCTCATCACCGGTATCGGCGGCATGGTGTTGCTGACGGCCTGCTTCGTGATGTGCCTGGACGCGTCGATCAGGGCGTTCGGCGGCGACGACATGCCCACACTCAGCCTCGCCAGCGTCGCCGTCGTCTTCCTCGCCGGCAACGCGCTGGGCTCGGCCGCGCCTACCCCCGGTGGCGTGGGCGCGGTCGAGGCGACCCTCACGGTCGGTCTGATCGCCGTGGGTCTGCCCAAGGAGGTGGCGGCGCCCGCGGTGCTGCTCTACCGGCTGCTCACGCTGTGGCTGCCGGTGCTGCCCGGCTGGCTGTTCTTCAACCATCTGACACGTAAGGGAGCGCTCTAGGCGTACGCCGGTCACCGACGTCCCCGGCAACACATCTGTCCCTCACCCGCACAGCCCGCGCCCCGAGCGTCCCGTCCCCCGCGACCTCAGGATGGGACCATGCCGAATCCTTCCCGGCTGCGCGCCGCTGCCCTGGCCGCCGCCCTCGTGCTGTCCGTGACCGTCGCCGGGTGCGACAGTGACGCCGGCGTCAAGGACGAGGACCTGGCGGCGCAAGAGCTGAGCTGGGAGGACTGCCCGCCACCGTCCGAGGCCCAGGGAGGCGGAGAGGCCCCGTCGGCTCTGCCGAATGGCGACAAGTGGCAGTGCGCGACACTGAGGGTGCCCCTCGACTGGGACGAACCCAAGGGAGACATGATCGGGCTCGCGGTGATCCGGGCGGAAGCGAGCGGCGCCGAGGAGAGGCGGATCGGCTCACTGATCTTCAACTTCGGCGGCCCGGGGTCCTCGGGAGTGGCCACACTGCCCGCGTTCGCCGAGGAGTTCGCGCACCTGCGCACCCGCTACGACCTGGTCAGCTTCGACCCGCGCGGGGTCGGCCGCAGCGCGGGCGTGGAGTGCCAGAGTGATGAACAGCTCGACGAGTACTTCCAGCAGGACGCCACCCCCGACAACGCCGCAGAGCGGAGAACGCTCCTGGAGGACACGAAAGCGTTCAACTCGGCCTGCGAGAAGAACTCCGGGAAGTTCCTCCCGCACGTGCGCACCACCGACGCGGCCCGCGACCTGGACCTGATGCGGCAGGTCCTCGACGACGACAGGCTGCATTACTTCGGCATCTCGTACGGCACCGAACTAGGCGGTGTGTACACCCATTTGTTCCCCAAGAAGGTGGGGCGGGCCGTCTTCGACGCCGTTGTGGACCCGACGCGGAATCCGGAGCAGGGTTCGCTCGGGCAGGCCAAGGGCTTCCAGCTCGCGCTCGACAACTTCGCCGAGGACTGCGCCTCGAAGCAGGACGCATGCCCGCTCGGCGACACCGCGCAGAACATCAAGGACCGGATCGCCCGACTGCTCAAGGACCTCGACAGTCGGCCGGTCCCGGGCGTCTTCCCGCGCGAGCTGACCCAGAGCATCGCCGCCGGCGGCATCCTGCAGGCGCTCTACTCCCAGGATTACTGGGAGTACCTCACCGCGGGACTCCAGCAGGCGTACGCCGGCGACGGCACGGTTCTGATGCTGCTGTCCGACGCGATGAACGGACGGAGCGAGAACGGCGAATACAGCAACAGCGTCGCCGCCAACGTCTCAATCAACTGCGCGGACAACAAGGCGCGTTACACCACCGCCGATGTGGAGGCAAAGCTTCCGAAATTCCGCACGGCCTCTCCCCTGTTCGGCGACTATGTGGCGTGGGGTCTGCTCGGCTGCACGGACTGGCCCGTGCCGGGAGCCGCCGACGACCCAGACGTGAGCGCCCCCGGGGCGGCACCGATCCTGGTGATCGGCAACACCGGTGACCCGGCCACGCCGTACGAGGGCGCCCGCAAGATGGCGGACGAGCTGGGCAAGGACGTCGGTGTCGAGCTCACCTGGAAGGGCGAGGGACATGGCGCGTACGACAGCGGAAACAAGTGCGTGCGTGACGCGGTGGACGGCTATCTGCTGGACGGCAGGGTGCCGTCGACGGGCCAAGTTTGCTCATAAAAGCGCAGGTCACAGGGTTATCCACAGGCTGGCACGGCTTCACTCGCGCTCTGCTTACCATGGCCTGACCGTCATTCGCGGCTCGTGCGGATGACTTGCGAGGGGGTAAGGGGCACATGGTGCGTTTCGTACGATCCACGGCGCTGGCCGCGGCCGCGGTGCTGGTCACCGGGCTTGCGGCGGGTTGCGGTGGCGGCTCGTCCGACGAGGGCAACGACGACGGAAAGGCCAGCGCCCAGCCGACCGCGGCGCCCTCCGGTCCGACGGCGAAGCTTCCGGCCTCGCTCACCTCACAGAAGCTCGACTGGGGCCGCTGCGGGGCCACCTCGGACGGACCCGCGCCGGGCGACGACTGGCAGTGCGCGACGCTCAAAGTCCCGCTGGACTGGGAGAAGCCGACAGGCAAGACGATCGGCATAGCCCTGATCCGAGGCAAGGCCACCGACGAGGACTCACGCATCGGCTCGCTGCTGTTCAACTTCGGCGGCCCGGGCGGCTCGGGCATCTCGATGATGCCGTCGTACGCAGCGCTGACGTCCCAACTGCAGGAGCGGTATGACCTGGTGAGCTTCGACCCGCGCGGAGTCGCGGCCAGCGAGGGCGTGCGCTGTCGCAGCGACAAGGATATCCAGGCCGCCGAGTCGGTCGACTCCACGCCGGACACAGCGGCCGAGGAGACCTCCTACCTCAAGGACTCCGCCGACTTCGGCAAGGGCTGCCAGGAGTCAGCGGGCTCGCTCATGGCACACGTCTCGACGACCGACACAGCCCGCGACATGGACCTGATGCGCCATGTGCTCGGCGACCAGAAGCTGCACTACTTCGGTATCTCGTACGGCACCGAACTGGGCGGCGTCTACGCCCACTTGTTCCCCCAGAACGTGGGCCGGCTGGTGCTGGACGCGGTCGTCGACCCGAGCGCCGGCACCGTCGGCCATGCCAAGAACCAGACGCGCGGCTTCCAGCGCGCCCTGGACAACTACCTCAAGTCCACCGGGGAGAACCCGAAAGAGGGCTCTCAGAAGATCGCGGACCTGCTGAAGAAGATCGACGCCGAGCCGCTGCCGACATCGAGCGGCCGCAAGCTCACACAGACGCTGGCGCTCACCGGCATCGTCCTGCCGCTCTACAGCGAGCAGACCTGGGCCGGCCTGACCAGCGCGCTGGATGCGGCGGAGCAGGGCGACGGTTCGGAGCTGCTGGCCCTCGCCGACAATTACAACGAGCGTGACGCAACGGGTCGTTACGGCACGACGACGCATTCACAACGGGTCATATCGTGCTTGGACGACAAGGAGCGGCCGACGATCGAGGAGACGAAGAAGCTGCTCCCTCAGTTCCGGAAGATCTCGCCCGTCTTCGGCGAGTTCATGGGCTGGGACACGGCCGGCTGGTGCCACAACTGGCCGGTGGCCGGTCAGCACGAGACCCCGGAGGTCAGCGCGCCCGGAGCGGATCCCGTCCTGGTCGTGGGCAACACCGGCGATCCGGCGACACCGTACGAGGGTGCTCGCAAGATGGCGGACGAGCTGGGCAAGGACGTCGGTGTCGAGCTCACCTGGAAGGGCGAGGGACATGGGGCTTACGGGAGCAGTTCCTGCGTGGACGACACGGTGAACGCGTATCTGCTGGACGGGAAGGTGCCGGAGGACGGGAAGGTCTGCGAGTCGTAGCCCGCTGGGCAACAGGAGCTCGCACAACAGGAAGGGGCCCGGCACACCCGGTGCCGGACCCCACTCCGCAAAGCCTGAGCCTGCGTCTAGTACACCGGCTTCTCGGGCTCGATCTGGTTGACCCAGCCGATCACGCCGCCACCGACGTGCACCGCGTCCGCGAAACCAGCGGACTTGAGCACGGCGAGGACTTCCGCACTGCGGACACCCGTCTTGCAGTGCAGGACGATCTTCTTGTCCTGCGGGAGGGTCTCCAGGGCGGTGCCCATGAGGAACTCGTTCTTGGGGATCAGCTTGGCGCCGGGGATCGAGACGATCTCGTACTCGTTGATCTCGCGTACGTCGATGATCTCGATCTTCTCGTCATTGTCGATCCACTCCTTGAGCTGCTTGGGAGTGATCGTCGAGCCGGCGGCCGCTTCCTGGGCCTCCTCGGAGACGACGCCGCAGAAGGCCTCGTAGTCGATGAGCTCGGTGACGGTGGGGTTCTCGCCGCAGACCGCGCAGTTCGGGTCCTTGCGGACCTTGACCTGGCGATACTGCATCTCCAGAGCGTCGTAGATCATCAGGCGGCCGACCAGCGGTTCGCCGGTGCCCGTGAGGACCTTGATCGCCTCAGTGACCTGAATGGAGCCGATGGACGCGCACAGCACGCCGAGGACGCCACCCTCGGCGCAGGAGGGGACCATGCCCGGCGGCGGGGGCTCCGGGTAGAGGCAGCGGTAGCAGGGGCCGTGCTCGGACCAGAAGACGGAGGCCTGTCCGTCGAAGCGGTAGATCGAGCCCCAGACGTACGGCTTGTTGAGGAGCACGGCCGCGTCGTTGACCAGGTAGCGGGTCGCGAAGTTGTCGGTGCCGTCGACGATCAGGTCGTACTGGCTGAAGATGTCCATCACGTTCTCGGCCTCGAGCCGCTCTTCGTGAAGGATCACGTTCACGTACGGGTTGATGCCGAGCACGCTGTCGCGGGCCGACTCGGCCTTGGAGCGGCCGATGTCCGCCTGGCTGTGGATGATCTGGCGCTGCAGGTTCGACTCGTCGACCTCGTCGAACTCCACGATGCCGAGCGTGCCGACGCCCGCCGCGGCCAGGTACATGAGGGCCGGCGAGCCCAGGCCGCCGGCGCCCACACAGAGCACCTTGGCGTTCTTCAGCCGCTTCTGCCCGTCCATCCCCACGTCGGGGATGATCAGGTGGCGGGAGTACCTGCGGACCTCGTCTACGGTGAGCTCGGAAGCCGGCTCGACCAGGGGTGGCAGCGACACGGGGACTCCGTTGGTCGGTCAATCACTACAGTTGTTCTTGCCGTAACACTGCCACGCCCATCTTCATTCCGAGACACCCGTTCCGACCCGCGAGACGATTTCGTCCCAGTAGCCGGGCATGGTCTCCCAGGGGACGACGCGACCGCCTCGGTCCGTGCGGTCGGTGAAGTAGATCGTCGAGGCGCCCTGCCAGCGGGCTATGCGAAGCGCCTCCTCGAGATGACCGCGGGGCACGCTGTGCACGAAGTGGCAGAAGCGTTCGGGCGGGTGGTCGGCGGTCCACTCCGCCACCTGCGACCAGCGGTATTCACTCCAGGGGCCACAGAAAGTCACCAACTGGTCGGCGGTTGCGGCATATCCGGGGTGCGGGTGGGAGCCGTGTCCGAGGACGATATGGCCCTCGCCGAGGAACGCGCGCAGGGTCGTGGCCGTACGGCTCACCTCGGGGAGCCCTGTCCGATCCGTGGGACAGCGGTCCAGATAGAAGCCGTCGACCCGGTACCAGTCGAGATACCGGTGCGCATCCGAGGTCAGCTCACCGAAAGTGCGTGCGCCGTATCTCACATCCAGGTGCCCCAGGACCCAGACGCCCGCGTTGCGCAGCCGCCCCGCCGCGGCGAGGCAGTGCGGGTCGGGCCGGATGCCGGGACCGTCGGCGACGTTGAGGACGACCCAGTGCAAGGGGGTGCCGGGGCGGGTGAGTTCGCCCCATTCGAGAGGCGCGACGAGGGGGTGTGCATAGCCGGGGACGCCGAAGCCGAAGCGTATGTCGGTGCTCGCGGTGCCCACCGCGGTGCTGGTCAGATGCGGCATGCCGCCTCCATCCAGATATCGGCGAGGGACTCTTCGAGGTGGATGCGGGGCCGCCAGCCGAGCCGGTCGCGTGCGGTGCGCACATCGGCCTGCTGCCAGCTGCCGCAGCCGTCGGGATAGGGGTGCGCGGCCGGAGCCGTGTGCTCGGCTTCGGAGCGGGGGTGACCGATGGATGGCCTCACGATTCCGGGCGGGGCGTCGAGTTCGTGCAGTGCGCCGCCGTAGCCGGCCACGCGCGCGAGGACGGCGGCGGCGTCCCGGAGGCGTACGGCACGTCCGGAGCCGATGTTGATGACGCCCTGTGCGGCGGAGAGGGAGGCGGCATGGACGGCGCGCGCGACATCGCGTACGTCGATGAAGTCGCGCTGGATGCCGAGTCCGCCCACCTTCAGTTCGCCGTCGCCGGACTGCATGGCCCGGCGCATGGCCTCGGCGAGGCGGCCGAGGGGCGAGCCGGCGGGGGTGCCGGGTCCGGCGGGCGAGAAGACCCGCAGGACGACGGCGTCCAGGCCGGAGCCCAGGACGAGTTCTGTGCCGGCAAGCTTGCTGACGCCGTACGGGCCGCCGGGGCGCGGCGTGGCGTCCTCGGCCGTGCAGGAACCGGGCTGGCTGGGGCCGTACTCCGCGCCGCAGCCGATCTGCACGAGGCGTGCCCCGCAGCCGCTGCGGCGCAGGGCCTCGCAGACGGTGGCGACGGCGACGGTGTTGTGCCGGGTCAGTTCGCGGGCGCCGCCGCGGGTGGCGCCCGCGCAGTTGATGACGACGCCGGGGTGCACCGCGTCCAGGAAGCGGGTCAGTGCGCCCGGGCTGCCGCTGGAGAGGTCGAACCGTACATCCGCGTCGTCGCCCCGGCCGAGCGCGGTGAGCTGCACGGCCGGGTCGGCGAGGAGTCGGTCGGCGACGTACCGGCCCAGAAATCCGTTGGCTCCGATCAGCAGCACCCTCATCGGGCGGCTCCCGGGGTGGATTCTCCGATACGGAGGGTGATCATTTCTTGTCTCCTTAGAGGGTGTTGCCATGGTTGGTCGGGGAGGCCCGCGGTGTCGGCCCCGCGGGAGGGTTGCGCTCGGCACGGGGGCCGGGGGCCGGGTGCCGGGCTCGGGATGCGGTTCACGGCGTCCCGCCGTGGTCAGCGTGGTCCGCGTGGGCCGAGGCCCGGGTGAGGGTCCTGGTCGCGTGGACCAGGAGTACGAGCGCCGCGGCCCCGCACACGAGGGCCGGCACGGCACCGGGGCCCCATGCGTCGACCACGGTTTCGACGGGAACGGCGAGGAAGGAGCAGGCGGGCAGGCGGCCCGCGAAGACGCTCGCCACAGCCGTCGCCTCGGTCGCGCCCGCGGCTGCCAGTACGACGGCCGGGGCGTGCGTGAAGCCGTGCACGGTGAGCAGCCGGGCGAGCAGGAGGAGTGCGCCGAGGGCGCCGGTCCCGGCGTACGCGGCGGGGCCGGCGGGCTCGTCCAGCAGCGTCCCGCACAGCGCGAACAGTCCGCCCTGGACGCAGAGGAACAGCCCGAACGCGCCCAGGAGCAGCGGCCGTACGGAGGTGGCGAATTCCTCCAGAGCTCGGCTGGCGGCCAGCCTGCGCCGAGCACGTGCCGCGAAGAGGTGGGCGCACCCGGCCGCCGGGACAAGGGCCATGACCAGGGCCGTCACCGACGCGAGAGGCACTGGCCAAGGACTGTGGAGGTCTCCGTTCGGCCAGCTGTCCGGGCCACCCGCGAGGGCGGCGCCGAGCAGGCCGTTGCCGAGGAGGGCGTATGCGAGGAGCCAGCAGGTCCACGCGCGCGTGCCCTTTGTCGTGCGCCACGCGCGCGGGGTGTGCAGGGGACCGCGGCCAAGAGCCAGGCGCAGGCACAGGGCGATGGCGAGTACGCCCAGGACGGCGACCGTGACAGCGAGGCGCGGCCGGGTCTCGGTGAGGCGCAGCCCGGTCACCGTCGCCGCACACACGGCGCCCGGCAGCAGGGCGAGCAGGGCCCAATCGGCGCGCACCTTTGGAAGACTGACCGCAGCCGCCCCTGGGCCCGTCTCGTCGTCGCGGGGCACGCGCGCGTAGATCTCCTCGGCCAGCGAGAACACGTCACGGTGCCGGAAGCGGGCCACGGTCCGGTCGGTCACCCCGTGCGCCTCCAGCCCCGCCGCGATCTCCAACGGATCCACGGCCCGCTCGCACAGCTCACGGTGACGGTGCATCAGGGCTTTTACGGGGTCCACGGCGCCCCGGCTGCTGGACTCGTCCGACGAACCGGGCACCCCTGGAGCGTCCATGGCACCCGGCGCTCCAGCAGTCACCAGCCACTCCTCGTCGGAGGCGGCCGCATCCCACGCCGCGACACCGCCCGGCGCCTTCGGCAGGTCCACGTCGCGCTGCCACCCGCTCATCGCGCCCCCTCCCCGGCCGGCACCCGCTCCTGAGCCGAGTCGGAAAGGGCGCCCGCCGCCCCGGCACCTGCCGCCCCGGACCCCGCCGGAGCCCCCGCAGCCCACCGCGGGCCGCTCGCCGACGCGGACCGGGTTGCGGACTCGGCCCAGGTACCCCGCACATGGGCCTCGGCCGGTACGGCGAAGGGCAGCGGTTCGCCGGTGGCGTCGGCTCGGCGGACCGGGCAGTGCGAGACGATCTCCAGGTAAATGCCGTGAAATGCCGCGATGTTCTGCTCGACGGTGAACAGTTCGAGGGCACGCGCGCGTGCCGCCGCACCGAGGAGTGCACGGCGCTCGGGGTCGCGCAGCAGAGCGACGCACGCCTCGGCGAGCGCCCGCGGATTGTGCGGCGGCACCACCAGACCCGTACCGCCGATGACCTCCACCACCGCGCCGACGTCCGTGGACACCGTGGCGCGCCCGCAGAACATCGCCTCGACGAGGTTGATCGGGAAGCCCTCGACGACGCTGGACAGAACGACCACAGCCCCGGCCGCGTACGCCTCCGCGAGGCTCGACAGGTCCGGCGCGCCGATCTTCTCGAACGACACCGGGCGGCCACCGATCCTACGTACGCCTTCCGCCCCATCGGGGAAGAGCCGCGCGGCCAGCGCCTTGCAGTCGGACAGATACGCGGCCCCAACCGGCCCCTCGGCAGGCGTGCCCACGATCCGCAACCGGGTCTTCGGCCGCGCCTTGCGGACCTGGGCGAAGGCGTGCAGCAGCGAGACGAGGTCCTTGCCCGGCTCGATCCGCCCGACCCAGACCAGCGTGTCCGGATCGGCGCACTCCGCTCGCTCGCCCACCTCCCAGAAGCGCGACGCCTCCATGCCCGGATAGACCGTACGGAGCTTGGCGCGGTCGGCGCCGCAGCGCTCCTGCCAGCGGCGGGCGTGCGTGTTGCCGGGCGTGATGAGCGCGGCCTGCCCGTACATCTCGGCCGCGAGCCGGCCCTGGAACGCCGCGAGCAGCGCCCGCGCCGGGCCGGACTCCTCGTGCGAGCCCAAGTAGTGCGCCCGCAACCGCACGCCGTACTCCGTGACCAGCAGCGGCACGCCCCAGAAGTGCCGTGCGAGCAGCCCGGGCAGGGCCGCGGCGCCCCCAGAGGTGGCGTGGCACAGGTCGACGGAGCCGAGTCCGTCCTCCTCGTCGTACCAGTCGAGCGACAGCGGCCGCAGGGTGCGCTCGATCCGGTCGGCGACGGTGAGCAGATCCGGGACACGCGCCCCGCGCGCAGCGGGCAGTGCGCCGGGCGCGCGGCAGGCGCTCTCCAGGGCGCGCACGGCGCTTTCGGAACGCAGGGCTCCGGCCAGGCCGCTGCCCTCCTCCCGGACGAGTTCAGCAAGCCCGTACAACGCGCCGCCAAAACGGTCCGCCACACCCGATTCGCCATCCCCGGAGACCGCCCCGGCGGCGTCCCCCGCAACGGCATCCCCCGCACAAACAGCCGCCGCCAACTCCCCGTAGCACTCCGCGAACCGCCGCCGCGCCCGGCGCCCGAACGCGACGCCGTCCTCGCCCGCGGCCCATAACGGCGCCGTGCGTACGCGGCCGACCTGGGGCGGGAGCTCGATGAAGCCCTCGCCCTGCTGTCGTTCGCTCCTACTGAGCGCGTAGACGTCGAAGTCGTGCTGCCCGAGCCCGCGTACGAGCCGGTCGCACCAGAGCCTGGCGTCACCGCTCACATATGGATAGCCACCCTCCGTAAGCAGTCCGATGCGCACGAGTGCACCCCTGATCTTCCGTATGGGGAGCCGCCGTTCCCGGCGACTCACAGCGGAACGAACGTACGCGGACATGACGGTGGCGCGATGGACGGTTGTCCATCGCGCCACCAAAAGGGGTGAACGGTCGTAACTTTCCCGTGCGGACCGCGTTTCGTCGCGCTAAGAGATCAATCGACTACATATCGCAAGCTTCTCAAGCGGCGGGAAACGGCCAGGGGTTGGCCCGGCACCGGATTCCGTCGTGTTCGAGGAACTTGCTCTGCTGTTGCATGACGGGCGCGAGTTCGCCGTCCTTGTCGCAGGTCACATGGCCGTAGCCGAGCCGGTGGCCGATCTCGTGGTTGATCAGCATCTGCCGGTACGCGTACATCTTGTCGCCGTACGTCTGGGCGCCCTGTGACCAGCGATACGCGTTGATCATCACGCGGTCGGTGGCCGCGGAGTCACAGGAGACGTTGTCCACGGTGGTGTCCAGGCCCGACTTGGCGCACCAGAACGCGGTCGTGCCGGGGCTGGCCAGCGTGATGACGAAGTCGGGCTGCCCGGTGGAGACCCGCTCGAAGGTACGGGCACCGTCGTGGGCCCAACTCCGTTCGTCGTTCAGGGTCTTCTGCACGGCCTGCGCGAAGAGTCCGCCGTCGAGCCCGAGCCCCTTCTCGACGTCGACGCGATAGGTGAACTTCTGTCCCGTGCCGGGTGCCTGGTCGAATCCGCGGACCGCCTCGAATTCCCCGCCGCCCTTGAGCTTCGCGTCCAGCGGGTACTTCTTCGCCATCAACTGCCCGTACGTCGGCGCAGTCGCGCCCTCGACTTCGGACGGAGGCGTCGGCCTGGTGTTGCCGCGCGCCGCGGAGTCCTTGGCTTCCCGGTCCGCGCCGCCCGAGGCCGGCGGGCGCGCGGAGGTGTCCTCGCGCCCGTCGATGACCTGCCCGGCCACGACGACGGCGAGCACGGTGGTGACGGCGGCGGCCGCGATCCCGGTGAAGGTCCAGCTCTTGCCGCCCTTGCCCTTCTCCAGCTGGTCGTGCCCCGGGGGCGCTTTGTGCTCGGTTTCCGCGGGGTCGAGGTACCGGTCGGTGGCTTCGGTGGCGGAGTCGTACGGGCCCGAGTGAAGTGCCTGGTCGGCGGAGCGCCGCGCGAAGACGTCGTCGCCCTCGTCGAAGGCGTCGACATAGGCCTGACGGGGACCCCTCGGACGCGGTGGAGATTGCCGCTGCTGCGGTATGGCGGACCCAGGCCCGGCAGCCTGCGATACACCGGGACTCCCCGCGTACGGCCCCTGAGGCGCGCCATGTCCGGGCGCCCCGCTGAACACCCCCCAGCCACCGCCGGGCTCCCGCTGCTCGGGATGCGCACCACGGGCCTGGGGGACGCCGTGTGCAGGCGTGCCGTCGGGGAAACGCGGGACGCCATGAGCGGGCGTGCCGTCAGGGAGCCGCGGGACGCCGTGTGCAGGCGTACCGTCAGAAACCCGCGGGACCCCATGCGCGGGCGTGCCGTCCGGCAGTCGCGGAACCCCATGAGCCGGAGTGCCGTCGGCGTACCGCGGAACCCCGCCCGCGGGCGTCCCGTCGGGGAACCTCGGAACCCCCTGCGCATCCGGACGCGGTACCCACCCCTCGGGCAGCCGCGGTACCCCACCCGCCGGTGTGCCGGGGCCACCGCCCATCGGTGGCGGCTGCGGCTGGGGTTGCGGTCCGGAGGGAACCCGGCGTCGTCCGGTGCTCGGCTCCGGACGGCCTCCGGGAACCACGGGGTTGTCGGCGGTGTCGCCCTTACGGGCCGGCCCACGTCGGCTGTGACGTCCCACGCGCCGCCTCAGCTCCCCGCCCTGTTCGTTGTGCCGGCGTCGGCCAACTCGCCCGCGTCCGCGAGAAGTTCACGGACAGAGGTGGCCACCGTCTCGGGGTACTCCATCATCGCCACATGCCCCGCGTCCGGAAGCGTGAGCAGCCGGGAATCACGGAAGGCCCGGGCCGCTCGCTGGGCCATGCGGTACGAGACGAGCTGGTCACGGCCACCGTAGATGAGCAACGTCGGGGCGAGCACCCGCTCGGCCTGACGCCACAGCCGGTGCTGGCCGCCGAGCGTGTACGCGTTCACGATGCCGCGGGCCGAGCGCGCCATGGCGTCCCAGAAGTACGGGAGGGCGAGCCGCCGCTCCATCTCCTCGACCGCGTTGCGGAACGCTTCGGGGGTGACGATGGTCGGATCCCCGTAGCAGAGCGCCATGACGCCTCGTACGCGCTGCTCGGCGGACCAGTCTTTGGTGAAGCGGGTGAAGGCGCTCGCGACCCCGGGCAGCGCCAGCAGCGCCGTCGGCACCGCCGAGCGCTGTACCAGGACCTCCGGCAGCGCGGGCGACACCAGCGTGAGCGTCCGCACGAGATCGGGACGTACGGCCGCGACGCGCGTCGTGACCGCGCCGCCCATCGAGTTCCCGATGAGGTGCACCGGACCGCGGTCGGCCGAGTCGAGATAGCGGATGACCGCGCGCGCGTGCCCGGTCACCGAATAGTCGCCGTCGTCCGGCGGCGGTGAGTCGCCGAAGCCCGGCAGATCAACGGCCTCGCTATCCACGAGGCCGTCCAGCAGGGGCATGAGCGCCGACCAGTTCTGCGAGGAACCGCCCAGCCCATGCACATACAACGCGGGCGGCAGCCCCTCGCGGGCCGGCGGTCTCGACCGGATCGTCAGCGTGATCCCGGGCAGCCCGACCGTGCGCAGCCGCTCCCCCGCCGCCACCCTGACGGCACCGACTTTCGGCGCGACAGAGGTGGCCAGGACAGACGGCAGATCGGTCGAAGACATGCAGCAATGTTACGAGACGATCACGTGGTGGATCGTGTGTTCGCCATCACAAGTCCCCATCGAATTCCGTGACAAGGGACGGCGACGAGCCCGTCCGGACCACCGTCACAGGCCTCCGCCGCAGCCCCGCCGAAATCGGCGTCGGATCGCCACGGGATCGCATAGCGACTCGGTCCGCACTCTCATACGCTTCGTGAACGAGGGCACTCGTACTTGTGCAAGCAGGCACTCGCACTACTCGGGAAGAGGACTCCATGACCGTCGACCCCACCGACCCCGAGACTCTCGTCGAAGCTGATTCAACCTCCACCGAATTCGACGTGGAGGCCCCCGAGGCCGACGCCGCCGAGCAGCACGCGGAGCTCGCACCCCACCAGGACGAGCCTGTGAGCGGCTCCGAGCGGGCCAATCTGGACAACGCGAACGAGGCGGACCGCGCGGAGCAGGCAAGGATCGTCGAGCTCGACGAGGACGACTACCGGTGATCGCTTCGAGCCGCGCATCCGAGGGACGGCCTGCCCGGCATGCTCCTGTTTGATTCGTTCTGTGCGGTTTTCACCGGCGTCCGGTCCGTGAAATTCTGCGCTCGCACCGCGCACAGCACGGTTACCGAAAAGTACGATGGCGGCGCGGCGCACACCGCACGTGGACGATTTTGGGAGGCGGCGTGACAGCCATCGAGCAGACAGAGGCGGCACGCCCGCGGGGCACACGCCTGCCGCGCCGTGCCCGACGCAACCAGCTCCTCGGCGCAGCCCAGGAAGTGTTCGTCGCGCAGGGATATCACGCGGCCGCGATGGACGACATCGCCGAGCGCGCGGGAGTCAGCAAGCCGGTGCTCTACCAGCACTTTCCGGGCAAGCTCGATCTCTACCTGGCCCTGCTGGACCAGCACTGCGAGTCCCTGCTCCAGGCAGTCCGGGGCGCGCTGGCCTCGACGACCGACAACAAGCAGCGCGTACGGGCCACGATGGACGCGTACTTCGTCTACGTCGAGGACGACGGCGGCGCATTCCGGCTCGTCTTCGAGTCGGATCTGACGAACGAGCCCGCGGTGCGTGAGCGCGTGGACAAGGTCACATTCGAGTGCGCGGAGGCGATCTCCGAGGTCATCGCGGAGGACACCGGCCTGTCCAAGGCCGAGTCGATGCTGCTCGCCTCGGGTCTGGGCGGGCTCGCGCAAGTGGTGGCGCGTTCCTGGCTGCACAGCGACCGCAGCGTGCCGCGCGACCAGGCGGTGCAGTTGCTGGCCTCACTGGCCTGGCGCGGTATCGCCGGCTTCCCGCTGCACGGCAGCGAGCACCACTGACCGTGTCCTTGTTCCCGTCCACTGTTCGCTCCTGGCGTTCTTGGACGCACCGTGTACGTCCCCTCACCGGGCTAATGTGTGCTGCGTACGGCGCGGACGAACGCGCACATCAGTGACCGTCGGAGGGACATAGCCGTGGAGGTCAAGATCGGCGTGCAGCACGCGCCTCGCGAGATCGTTCTGGAGAGCGGTCAGACCGCCGAGGAGGTCGAGCGGGCGGTGTCCGAAGCGCTGGCCGGCAAGTCGCAGCTGCTGAGCCTCGTGGACGACCACGGCCGCAAGGTCCTGGTCCCGGCCGACCGTCTGGCGTACGTGGAGATCGGCGAGCCGGCCCCGCGCAAGGTGGGCTTCGGCGCGCTGTAGTTACGTCGCGACGAGGGCCCGTGGCTTGTAGCCACGGGCCCTCGTCATGTCGTTCTGTCATGCCGACCACTGCGGATCCCCTCGCTTTCTTGCCCGCGCGATCCCCACAGACGGAGCACAGACCGCCCACAGGGGATGATTGCGTTCCGCAGGCCACGGGTAAGACGGGCTACGACCGAAATGCACACGGCCGTGCGGGAGGGACCCCACCCATGTTCTTGGAAGCGCTCGGCTCCGCGATCCTCGGTCTGGCAGTGGCCTGGCTGGCGACGCACCGCCTGTCGCACCGTCTCCCCGCCCACCGCCTGGTCCTGTCGACGGGCGCAGCCGGAGGCCTGTTCGGCGCGTTCCTCACGCACAGCGCACTGGGCGGAAACCTGCTGCTGATCCTCATCGGCGCGGTGGCCGTCGCCACGGCGTCCGTGTCCTTGCTCCTCCGCCCGGCGGGAAGACTCCGCCGCCACTCGGCGACGGTGTGAGCAAGGATCCCGACGAGGAGCCCTGAAGCGCCCCGCACCGGGAAGAGCGCCCCGCACCGGGGCGCCCTGTAAGAGGCGCGAGGAACTGCGCGACCAGCCATAACGGACCCACAGACAGCGAACCCACCGTCGGTCACATTGGCTCAGGCCGCGAGGCCAAGCGCAGCCATCCGCTTCGTGTGCGCCTCCGTGATGCGGGAGAACATCCGGCCGACCTCCGCGAGGTCGAATCCGTCCGCGACCCCGCCGACGAGCATCGTCGACAGCGCGTCCCGGTCGGCGACCACGCGCTGGGACTGGGAAAGCGCCTCGCCCATCAGCCGTCGCGCCCACAGCGCGAGCCGTCCGCCCACGCGCGGGTCCGCGTCGATCGCGGCGCGCACCTTCTCGACGGCGAAGCTCGCGTGCCCCGTGTCGTCGAGTACGGAGAGCACCAGAGCCCGCGTATCGGAGTCGAGCCGCGCCGCGACCTCGCGGTAGAAGTCGCTGGCGATCGAGTCGCCGACGTACGCCTTGACGAGGCCCTCCAGCCAGTCCGACGGCGCCGTCTGCCGGTGGAAGCCGTCGAGCGCCGCGACGAACGGCTCCATCGCCTCCGTCGGCTCCGCCCCGATCGCCGCGAGCCGGTCCCGCAACTGCTCGAAGTGGTGGAACTCCGCCGAGGCCATCTTCGCGAGCTCCGCCTTGTCGGCGAGAGTCGGCGCCAGCTTGGCGTCCTCCGCGAGCCGCTCGAACGCCGCCAACTCCCCGTACGCGAGCGCTCCGAGCAGGTCGACGACCGCGGCGCGGTAGTGGGGATCGACGGAGGCCTTCGTCCAGTCCTGGGCGGCGACTCCGGTGTCTTCGGCTGAGGTGTCGGCGGCAGTGTCGGCGTTGTTGTCGGGCGTCGTCATGAAGCGCACAATAGCCCGCTCACAGCAAGGCGTAAGCCCCTGGTCAGCCAGTGTGACGACCACTACGTGACCAAATCGACCATCGCATATGCGCGATTCCGGGGTATGGTGGTAATGAGCCCGCTGAGCTGATCTACGTATCTCAACGGGCCATATGAATGAGGATGCCCGGTCGGTGGCCCGATCGGCTCCGACCCGACAGCTCTCCTCGTCCGTAAGGCACAGTGCGTACGGAGTCCGGAGAGACCCTCAGCGGCAAGAGCGCTCGAGCGTCGGCAGTGGTCCCGTGCCACTAAGGCCCGCCTTCTCGGCGGCCGACGTCCCCGGCACGGTTCAACGACCCCCGCGCTCGCCTCGTGTCGCATACACAGAAGAGGCAGCACCCTGACTACAACCTTCCGAGATCTCGGGATTCTTACCGAGACAGCCGAGGCCCTCGAAGCCGTCGGCATCATCAATCCCTTTCCCATCCAGGAGATGACGCTCCCCGTCGCCCTTTCGGGCAGCGACGTCATCGGCCAGGCCAAGACCGGCACCGGCAAGACGCTGGGCTTCGGCCTCCCGCTCCTCGAGCGCGTCACCGTCCCCGCGGACGTCGAGGCGGGCCGCGCCCAGCCCGAGCAGCTCACCGACGCCCCGCAGGCACTCGTCGTGGTCCCCACGCGCGAACTGTGCACGCAGGTGACGAATGACCTGCTCACCGCGGGCAAGGTCCGTAACGTACGCGTTCTCGCCATCTACGGCGGCCGGGCGTACGAGCCGCAGGTCGAGGCCCTCAAGAAGGGCGTCGACGTGGTCGTCGGCACCCCGGGCCGTCTCCTTGACCTCGCGGGCCAGAAGAAGCTCAACCTCAAGCATGTGCGCGCGCTCGTCCTCGACGAGGCCGACGAGATGCTCGACCTGGGCTTCCTGCCCGATGTCGAGAAGATCATCAACATGCTGCCGGCCCGCCGCCAGACGATGCTGTTCTCGGCGACCATGCCGGGCGCCGTCATCGGTCTCGCGCGCCGCTACATGTCGCAGCCCACGCACATCCGCGCCACGGCGCCGGACGACGAGGGCCAGACGGTCAGGAACACCGCGCAGTTCGTCTACCGCGCGCACAACATGGACAAGCCCGAGATGGTCTCGCGCATACTCCAGGCCGACGGCCGCGGGCTCGCGATGGTCTTCTGCCGTACGAAGCGGACGGCTGCGGACCTCGCCGACCAGCTGCAGCAGCGCGGCTTCGCCTCCGGCGCGGTCCACGGCGACCTCGGCCAGGGCGCGCGTGAGCAGGCGCTGCGGGCGTTCCGCAACGGCAAGGTGGACGTGCTTGTCTGCACCGACGTGGCCGCGCGCGGCATCGACGTCGAAGGCGTGACGCACGTCATCAACTACCAGTCCCCCGAGGACGAGAAAACGTACCTGCACCGCATCGGCCGTACGGGCCGCGCGGGCGCCAAGGGCATCGCGATCACGCTCGTCGACTGGGACGACATCCCGCGCTGGCAGCTCATCAACAAGGCGCTGGCGCTTGGCTTCAACGATCCGCCGGAGACGTACTCCACGTCCCCGCATCTCTTCGAGGAGCTGGGCATTCCGGCGGGCACGAAGGGCGTCCTGCCGCGCGCCGAGCGCACCCGCGCCGGGCTCGCGGCCGAGGAGGTCGAGGACCTCGGTGAGACCGGCGGGCGTGGTGTGCGCGGTCGCGGTGGCCGTTCCTCGGCCCCGGAGCGTGACCGCGAGCCCGAGCGCCCGGCGCGTACGCCGCGTCGACGCCGCCGTATGCGCAACGGTGCGCCGCTCGATGCCACGGACCCGGCGGCCACCGCTGAGACCCCGGCAGCCGAGTCGCGCACCCCACGTCGCCGTCGCCGGACGCGTGCCGGGGAGTCGGCCGAGACGGCCGTCGCCACGGCCGAGGGCACCACGCCGGAGACCACCGGGCCGACGGCTGAGCTTGTGGAGTCGGCTGAGCTTGTGGAGTCGGCCGAGCCGACGCCACGCCGGCGTCGTACGCGCAAGACCGCGGAGGTCGCCGAGTCGGCGGCCACCGTCGTCGAGGAAGCGACGGAGATGGCCGAGGTGGCTGCCCCCGCCGAGCCGAGGCCGCGCCGCCGTACTCGCAAGGCTGCCGAAACGGCCGTGGACACGGCGGACGGCACGAAGGCGGCGACCGAGGTGGCCGAGCCGACCGCGACCAAGCCCCGCCGTCGTACTCGCAAGGCCGCCGAAACGGCTGCGGAGACGACGGACGGCACCGTGGCCGAGGTGGTGGAGACCAAGCCGCGCCGGACCCGCAAGGCAACGGCCGAGGCAGTGGTGGACACAGCCGAGGCGACCGAGGCCAAGCCCCGTCGCCGTACGCGCAAGGTTGCCGAAGCCGCCGGGGCCGACATCCCGGCCCAGGCGACCGCGACGGAGGAGCCCGCGACCACGCCGCGCCGCCGTACGCGTAAGGCAGCACAGGCCGCGCTCGACACGGCCGAAGGCACGGCGGTCGAGGTGGCGGAGACCAAGCCGCGCCGGACCCGCAAGACTGCGGCCGCTGCTGAGGTCGCCGTGGACACCGCCGAGGCCACCGAGGCCAAGCCGCGCCGCCGCACCCGTAAGGCGGCGGAAGCCACCATCCCGGCTCAGGCGGCGGAGCCTGTCACGGACGAGGCCCCGGCCAAGCCCCGGCGTACCCGCAAGGCGGCGGCCACGCCCGCCGACACGGAAGCGCCGGAGGCGACACCCCGCCGTCGCACGCGCAAGAAGGCGGCAGCCACCGAGGCAACCGAGAGCTGAGCCTCTCTCCGACGGCCCGGCCCCAACACTTGGGGCCGGGCCGTTGCCGCAGCGCGGAAAGGCCACCCGCCCCGCAACCCACCCGACAGGTTCCCCAGATAGCCTCCTCCTCATGAGCAGGCCCGCCACCTTTGTCCCGCCGCCCGGCGCCCGTGCGTACCGGCTCGGCACCGCGCGCGGTGAGTTCGCCGTGATCGACGCCCCCGTGGCAACCGGCGTCGAAGCGAAGGGAACCGCGCTCCTGCTGCCAGGGTTCACCGGCAGCAAGGAGGACTTCATCTCCCTGCACGAACCCCTGGCCGCGGCCGGATACCGGACCGTCGCCGTGGACGGACGGGGCCAGTACGAGACTCCTGGCCCGAGAGACGACGAAGCCCCGTATGCGCAGGGCGAGTTGGCGCGGGACGTACTTGCCCAGGTCGACACGCTCACCGGCACACAGCAGGAACGGGTCCACCTCGTCGGCCACTCGTTCGGCGGACAGGTCGCCCGGGCCGCCGTGCTGCTGGACTCCTCCCGCTTCCGTTCGCTCAGCCTCATCGCCTCAGGGCCGGCCGAGATCTCCGCCTCACAACAGTTGCGCGTCAAGCTTCTGCGGGACGCGCTGGCCGTGATGAACATGGCGCAGGTGTGGGACGCGATCCAGGCACTGGAGCCTCCCGAGGACGCGGCCGACCAGCAGGACCTGGACGCCGGACTCGACGACCTCGAAGTGCTCAGGCAACGCTGGCTCGGCAACAGCCCCGCTCAACTCATCGCCGCGGGCCGCCAGTTGTGTACGGAACCCGACCGAGTCGCCGAACTGGCCGCCGTACGGATCCCCTTGCACGTCCTGTCAGGCGAAGAGGACGGCACCTGGCCGGTACCGCTCCTCGACGACATGGCCGTACGCCTCAAGGCCCACCGCACGGTCGTACGCGGAGCCGAGCACTCCCCCAACACGGACCGCCCCCTGGAAACGGCCGAAGCCCTGGCCGCCTTCTGGAACCAGACCGACCAGAGCGAGTAAAGGCCCAGACCGATGAGGGCCCAGACCGAGTAGGGCTCAGTACTGAGCCTGCAAGTGCCCCCAGAACCCGTCCCGCAACGCCCGCCGCAGATCCGCCTGTCCCCGTAGCGAGTACTGCAGCAAGCCCTCCGCCTCCACCAGCAGATCCTGGTCGACAGGCCCGGGCAGATACGGATGCCCGGGCAGCAGCTCCGCCAGCGCCTCCCGCCCTCGCGCCCCCAGCCACTGTGCGGCGATCTGCGCTCCCACGAACCGCACGTCCTCCCGCGTGGGCCGCGCCCCCGCAGCGGCTTCGTACGAGGCGGCGGTCCGACGGGAGACGTACGGCTTGAAGAACTCCAGGTCGAAGGTCCGCTGACTGTCGACCTCCCAGAGCAGCGGCTCCGCCTGGTTGCGCCCCTCCGGCGCCTCGATGCCCCAGAGGTGGACCCGGGCCCCGTACCCTTGCGCCGCCTCGACCGCGGAGACCAGGTCCTCGTCGCCGCCGATGAGTGCGGCGTCGCTGATGGCGCGGTGCCTGGCGAGTGACTCCAGGTCGCTTCGGATCAGGGAGTCGACGCCCTTCTGCTGGTTGTTGGCGTTGAGGTTGCCCAGCCGGACCTTGACGTCGGGCAGCTCGGCGATGGACTGCTGCTCCGCCGTGTGGATGCGGCGGCGCGCCCCGTCGTACCAGTAGACGCGCAGCAGCCTGCTGTCCGCGAAGATCGTGCGCGCCCTGTCGATGAGCGCCTCGATGAGGCCCTCGGCATCCAGATCGAAGGCCCGGCGGTCCTCCGTACCGGCGACGAGCCGCCCCGCGGCCGCGTACAGGTAGCCTGCGTCGACGAAGATCGCATGGGTCGACGGCGTCTTCGCCACCTCGGCGAGCATGCGCTGGAGCAGCTCGTTCGTGCGGTCCATACGCGCACCGAGGGCGGCCAGTGCGTCGCTTCCCGCGAAGTCGTCATTCATATGCGCCTCATTGTCGCAGGACGTCACTGTGTGAACACAAGCGGTCCATTACCAGCAGGTAGTTAGGTGTTCGAAAAATTTATTTAGCGTAGGGAATGTTTGTAACCGGCATCCCGTTGACTCGTTGGGGAACCCAGGGCACAGACGCCCCATGTTCCACGTACCAGTAGTTCTCCTTCAGGAGGATGACCAGACGAAGGGAGAAGCCATATGCGCTTCGAAATCATGCGCCTCGACGACGTCGACGGCACCGCCGTGGACACGACCGTCGTGGACGCCGCCTCCGTCAACCGGATCGTGCAGCAGGCCGCCGCCATCGGCCAGCGCATCCTGATCCGCCCGGCCGAATCCCCGGCCTCATAACGCGCGGACGCCCGACAGCACACTTCAGAACCCCGTACGGCATCGATGCCGTACGGGGTTCTGCGTGTTCGGCTCTGCTCAGAATCTGTTCAGCTCTGTTCAGCTGTTCAGCTGTTCAGCTCGACTGGATCACCTGCGTGACCCCGTTGATGATCTGCTGCACGGCGATCGCGGAGAGCATCATGCCGGCGAGCCGGGTCACCAGGACGACCCCGCCGTCCTTGATGACACGGATGATCAGCAGCGAGTACCGCATCACCAGCCACAGCACGACGTGGATGGCGAGGATCGCGGTCCACACCGCCACCTGTGGCGCGACGCCGTCGGCCTTCTGCACCGCGAGGATGACGGACACGATGGCGCCCGGTCCCGCGAGCAGCGGCATGCCCAGGGGTACGAGGGCGACGTTGACGTCCTTGGTCTGCTTGGGCTCATCTGTCTTCCCGGTGAGCAGATCGAGGGCGATCAGCAGGAGCAGCAGGCCGCCGGCGATCATCAGCGCGGGCACGGACACATGCAGGTAGTTCAGGATCTGGTGCCCGAGCAGCCCGAACACGGTGATCACAGCGCCGGCCACGCAGACGGCCTGGAACGCCATCCGCTTCTGCACCCGCGCCGGCCGTCCGGACGTCAGAGCGAGAAAGATCGGGGTGATCCCCGGGGGATCCATGATGACGAAGAGGGTGAGGAAGAGTGAGCCGAAGACGGCGAGGTCGAACACGGTGAGCCTTGGTGTGGGACGGGGTGCGACAGGGAGGGGCAGAGCCCCCGGGACAGGAGAGGGTCAGACTCCTGCGGCCCCGCCCGCACCCGGCACCGGGAACGCCCCCGCGGCCCGCCGCGTGATCTCCCCGTAGATCTCGGGGTCCGTGGTGAACTCCCCGAGCACGCACGTCTTGCGGCTGCCGTGATAGTCGCTGGACCCGGTCGCCAGCAGCCCCAACTCGGCTGCCAGGCCGCGGAGTCGGGCCTGGGTCGCCGGGTCGTGGTCCATGTGGTCGACCTCGATCCCGTCGAGTCCGGCCGCCGCGAGCTCGGCGATCGCGGACTCCGGCACGACCTGGCCCCGCTTGGCCGCGGCGGGATGCGCGAAGACGGTCACGCCGCCCGCGGCCTTGACCAGCCGGATCGCCTCGAAGGGGTCCGACTCGTGCTTCTCGACATAGGCCCGTCCGCCGTCGGCGAGCCAGTCGGGCGTGAAGGCGTCGGAGACGCTGGGCACGACGCCCAGCTCGACCAGCGCGGTCGCGATGTGCGGCCGCCCCACGGACCCGTCTCCCGCGATCCGCGCCACCTGTTCCCAGGTCACCGGCACGCCCAGCTCCTGGAGCTTACGGATCATGCCGTGGGCCCGCGGCACCCGGTCGTCGCGTACGAGCTCGCGCTCGCGCAGCAGGTCGGGCTCCTCGGGATCGAAGAGGTACGCCAGCATGTGCAGGCCCACGCCGTCGAGACGGCAGGAGAGCTCGGCTCCGGTGACGAGAGTGAGGCCTTCCGGAACCGCGGCGATGGCCTCGGCGTATCCCCGGGTGGTGTCGTGGTCGGTCAGCGCGACGACGTCCAGACCGGCCGCGACAGCGTTGCGCACCAGCTCGGCGGGTGTGTCCGTACCGTCGGAAGCGGTGGAGTGGGTGTGCAGATCGATGCGCACGTACGAGGACTCCAGGCTCTGACCGGGCGGAAGGGGACACTCCAGGGTAACGGGAGCCGCACACGGCCCCGCCCCTGAGCCCCCTAGGGCTCCAGGATCCGCGGTGACAGCGCCCCGCACGGCAGCAGGTCCACCTCCGCGCCCGCGTCCCGCAGGTCGGTCAGTACCAGCTCGTCGTACATCAGCAGGCCCGACTGCTCGGGCCAGACGACCGCCCACAGCCACAGGCCGCGCGCCTCTCCGGCGAAGACGGCACGGTCGTCGGGGGTGCCGGAGACCAGCCAGAGGGGAGTCGGGCGGCCCGCCGCGAGGACCTTCGCCTGGGCCGGCTTCTCGACGTTCATGTACGGGCCCGGGTCCGGGCCGTCGATTCCCGCGTACCGCGCACCGAGGCCCACGCCGAGCTCCTCGGCAACGAGCACCAGCTCTCCTACACCGCCGAGCGGGCCCGGGCCCGAGCAGGCCACGACGGTGGCACGGCCGCCGCTGCGGTCGTCGCCCGCGAAGGCCGCACCCGTGAAGAGCCAGCCGACGGGCAGCGGCCAGGGCATCCACACCGGCACGCGCGCACGGTGCACCACGACGCTGAGGGCCTCGACGCTGGGCGGGATCACGGGCTGCAGCGGATGCACAGGGCCGTGCACATCACACTGCCAGGAGTCGGCAAAGAGTCCGGGAGCCCTGACCCGGCCACCACACTTCGGGCAACTGGGTTCGCCCCTCATAGGCCCCAACGGTCCTCCCCGGCTGTCGCCGCGTCAAGGACGATCACCCGTCCGGCGAGCCACGTCGCCGCCGACGACACGAGTGTGACATTCCCAACTGGCCGAATCCAGCGAACGGTTGGGTTCAGTCGAGAGATACGGACTTGCGCGCAGGATCGCGCAGGTCCGTTCCGCCGGTGAGCCAGCGTTCCTGGAGAGCCTGCGCGCCGTGCACCCGCTTCCACGCCGCCTCGTTCGGCGTCATCGGGAGCAGCGGCAGGAAACGTACGGGATCGAGGGGCTCGTCCAGGTCCAGGTCCTCGACGAGACCGCCCGGCTCGGCGACCAGTACGGAGGTGAACGGGGCGCCCGGCCACAGGGGTTCGCCGACGTCGAGCGATGCTCCGGGGGCCACGACCAGGCCCTCGACCTGCGGAGACGCGGCCAGTACGGCGAGCGGGCGAAGCACCTTGTCGGTGTCGGCGACGCCCGCCCGTACGGAGAGGACCAGTTCGGCGCGCGGGCCCTTGACCGGGTCGGCGAGGGCCGCCGTGGGGTCGGCCATCGGCTGCGCGGACATGCCGAGCGTGGCGTAGCGGACGATCTCTTCCCCGGCGGCTCCGCCGCTGAAGCGGAGCACCTCGATGCGGTCCGTGCCGAGGAAGGTGACCGCGGCGCGCGCGTCCGGTTCGCCCAGCGCGCTACGCAACCGGGCCTCCACCAAAGGAAGAACATCAGCCATACGGCGAGCATATGCTGCGTCTTTTCGGGGGGTTCTGCCCGGTTCCCGGGAGCGGCAAGGCCAAAGCGGCGGCTTGACAGGCCAGTCGGCTGATAGTCTTGGCCGCTGGTCGGGGCAGCACGCAGAAGCGTCGCTCTCGAGTCCCGACGCGCGACACTCCCCTACGGGGGATGGACCTCCCCTACGGGGGACCGGCCGGAGGAGGTGGGGCTCCATGGATCGAAGTCGACCGTGTAGTACTACCCGCTCTTCCGGCTGCTGAGTTCCTCACAATCCGAGCTCTACTGGCTGCCGCCTCCCGTACTCGCGTCATGCGTGTCGGTGCACGACGGAAGAGCACTTCGTTTTTGCCTGATCTGTCTGATCTGTATCAGTAGCGAAGCTGCCACCGCGACGGTGCGGTGCTCCCCGCTTTGCGGACGTGCCAAACATCCTCAGTCAGGACGTCCCCATTCCGGGCAGTTCCAACCGTTGCCGGGCGGCTCGTACGCGAAGGAGCCTGCCATGTCGATGATCCGAGACCTGCGCGCAGCGGTCCGCCCCTCGCTGCGCAAGGACGGCGGCCCGTACGACAGCACCCGCGAGGCCGGAACGAACTCGGCTGTCGTGGACTGCGCCATCTACCGCGACGGCGCCCGCGTCGCCTTCCCCGCCACCCTCACGCCCCATGAGGCGATGCTCCAGGTGCGCCGTGACGGCGGCTTCGCCTGGATCGGGCTGCATGAGCCGACGGAGGACGAATTCGCCGTCATCGCCAGCGAGTTCGGGCTGCACCCGCTCGCCGTCGAGGACGCGGTGCACGCCCACCAGCGGCCCAAGCTGGAGCGCTACGACGAGACGCTGTTCACCGTCTTCAAGACCATCCACTACGTCGAGCACGACGAACTCACCGCCACCAGCGAGATCGTGGAGACCGGCGAGGTGATGTGCTTCACCGGACGGGACTTCTTCATCACCGTTCGGCACGGCGGGCAGGGCTCGCTGCGGGCGCTGCGGCACCGGCTGCAGGACGACCCCGAGTTGCTTGCCAAGGGGCCGTCGGCCGTGCTGCACGCGATCGCCGACCATGTCGTCGACGGGTACATCGCGGTCGCGGACGCCGTGCAGGACGACATCGACGAGGTCGAGACGGCGGTGTTCTCGCCGGGGCGCAAGGGAGGTACCTCGCGCGGTGTCGACTCGGCGCGGATCTACCAGCTCAAGCGTGAGGTCCTGGAGTTCAAGCGGGCGGTGTCCCCGCTGATGCGACCCATGCAGCTGCTGAGCGAGCGGCCGATGCGGCTCGTGGACCCCGACATCCAGAAGTACTTCCGCGATGTCGCCGACCACCTTGCCCGGGTCCAGGAGCAGGTCCTCGGGTTCGACGAGCTGCTCAACTCGATCCTCCAGGCCAACCTCGCGCAGGCCTCCGTCGCACAGAACGAGGACATGCGCAAGATCACGTCCTGGGCAGCGATCATCGCCGTGCCGACGATGGTGTGTGGCGTCTACGGCATGAATTTCGACTACATGCCGGAGCTGGGCTGGAAGTTCGGGTACCCGCTGGTGCTGAGCGTCACGGTGGGGATCTGCTTCGCGATCCACCGCACGCTGAAGCGCAACGGGTGGCTGTGAGCCGGCCCGGACTACGGTGAGCGGGCACGGGTCGCTGTGAGTGGGCTGGATACCCTTGCTGCCATGACGGATGAGCTGCTCGACCAGGCCCTCGTCGAGGAGGCCACCAAGAAGTCCGCGCTCGTGTGGGTACGGGGTGGTGGCGCACCGGTGCCGGACCGCGCGATGTGGCATGTGTGGTTCGAGGGTGCCGTGTGCCTGGTCGGCGACGGGCCCGGTGAGCAGCCGTTGCCGGGGCTGGTGGACGGGGGCGAGGCGGTGGTCACCGTACGCAGCAAGGACAAGGGCGGGCGGCTCGTGTCCTGGGCGGCGAAGGTCGTGGAGCTGGCTCCCCGGTCCCCCGAGTGGGACGCCGCGGTCGCCGAGCTGAAGGGCAAGCGGTTGAACGCTCCGGATGGCGAGGCCATGCCGGAGCGGTGGGCTCGGGAGTGTCGAGTGCTTCGGCTGGAGCCGACGGGGGGTACGGCGCCGCTGCCGGACGGGTCGCTTGCGGCTGTGCCGCGGGCGACTCCCGCGACTACGCGTCAGCCGGTCCCGGCGGGGGTGCATCGGCTGCTGTTCCGTGGCCGGAAGCGGCGGTAGCTGCGCTGGCAGGGCGGTTCTAAGCTGCGGGTTCGTCGTGGCTGGTCACGCAGTTCCCCGCGCTCCTACAGGGGCGCTGGTCGCGCCCGCGCGGCGGAGCCGCAAATTGACGCAGCCCCGCGCCCCCTGAAGGGCGAGATCCCGCAGCGGACTTCAAGAGGTGCCCCGAGTCCCCGCTCAGCCCTTACGACTCCGGCAGCTGCTGCCCGTAGTCCACCATCTCGTTCTTTGCCGGTTCTTCCAGGGGGAAGTCCTCGCCCCAGTCGGTGAAGCGGATCGTTCCCGCGCCGCCTGCTCGGGCCAGGAGCAGGGGGTAGGGCTTGCCCTCCAGAGAGACGTCCAGGGTGCCGCCGGAGCCCTTGTCTCCGGTGATGCGGATCGTGCGGATGCCGGAGCGTTCGTGGTGGCCGTCCCTGGCCAGGGTGCCGTGGAGGGTGAGGAGGCCGTCCAGGAGTACGTCCTTGTCGGTGAAGCCGCTGAAGCGCTGGTAGGCGGGATCGCCCTGCGGGACCTTCACGTACAGGCCGTCGAGCTTTTCGGCGGCCTGGATGTCCGCGTCGCCCTTGCCGTCCTTGTCGTCGGCCCAGAAGTCCGTGTCGGCCTTCAGGAACAGGTGCTCGCCGACTCGCAGCAGCCGGAAGGTCGTGTCCTGTGTGGTGACGGAACCGGTACCGCCGTCGGCCTTGAGGCGCATGTCGAGCTTGTACGTACGCCCGTTGCTGACGACCGAGCCGGAGAGACGGACCGCGTCCGCACCCTGGGCCGCACGGTTCGTCCTGGCCTGGATCTCTTCGGCGGAGAGTTTGCCGACTCCGTTGGTGCCCGCGTTCGGGTCCTCGCCGCCGCACCCCGTCAGTCCTGTCCCCGTCACGACCAGTGCGCACATCGCGCTGATGAGTGCGGCCCGGTGGGTACGGCCCTGGGGAATTGCGGTCACGGGTGTGGGTGCCTCTCGTTCGGGAGTCCTCAACGGCGTACGGCAGCGTACCTGTGCCGTCTCCGCACTCCGGAGGCAGTCCGTCCGGACTCACCGCCGGGGCGTGTCCTGTCGGGACGGGCTAGCCTGAAGCCCGCAAAAGCGGATATATCGCCAAGAGATCCGTAAGGAGGGAGGAGGTGTGCGGCATGGCCGCAGGCGCTCCCCGGATCTTCGTCTCGCACCTGACCGGCGTCGCCGTCTTCGACCCGAACGGCGACCAGGTGGGCCGGGTGCGCGATCTCGTCGCCATGCTGCGGGTGGGAAGGCGCCCGCCCCGGCTGCTCGGCCTCGTCGTCGAGCTGTCCACGCGCCGCCGCATCTTCCTGCCCATGACGCGGGTGACCGGCATCGAGTCGGGCCAGGTCATCACCACCGGCGTCCTGAACGTACGGCGCTTCGAGCAGCGGCCCACCGAACGGCTCGTCATCGGCGAACTGCTCGACCGGCGCGTACAACTCGTCGAGACCGGCGAGGAGGTGACGGTACTGGATGTGTCGGTCCAGCAGTTGCCCGCCCGCCGCGACTGGGAGATCGACCGGGTCTTCGTACGCAAGAGGAAGGGCGGCACCTTCCGGCGGTCCAAGGGGGAGACGCTGACCGTCGAGTGGTCCGCCGTCACCGGGTTCTCGCTCGAGGAGCAGGGGCAGGGCGCCGAGAGTCTTCTCGCGACCTTCGAGCAGTTGCGCCCGGCCGACCTCGCGAACGTACTGCATCACCTCTCGCCCAAGCGGCGCGCGGAGGTGGCCGCGGCCCTGGACGACGACCGGCTCGCCGACGTCCTCGAAGAGCTGCCCGAGGACGACCAGATCGAGATCCTCGGCAAGCTCAAGGAGGAGCGCGCCGCCGACGTCCTGGAGGCGATGGACCCCGACGACGCGGCCGACCTGCTGGCCGAGCTGCCGGAGGAGGACAAGGAGCGTCTGCTCACGCTGATGCGCCCGGACGACGCGGCGGACGTACGACGGCTGATGGCGTACGAGGAGCGGACCGCCGGTGGACTGATGACCACCGAACCGATCGTGCTGCAGCCGGACGCGACGGTCGCCGACGCGCTGGCCCGGGTCCGCAACCCCGACCTCTCCCCCGCGCTGGCCGCCCAGGTGTACGTGTGCCGTCCGCCCGACGAGACGCCGACCGGCAAGTACCTCGGCACTGTGCACTTCCAGCGGCTTCTGCGCGACCCCCCGTACACGCTGGTCAGCGCGCTCCTCGACGACGTTCTCCAGCCGCTCGAACCGGGGGCCCCGCTGCCGGTGGTGGCCGGCTTCTTCGCCGCGTACGACATGGTCGCGGCGCCCGTGGTCGACGAGAGCGGGTCGCTGCTCGGCGCGGTGACCGTGGACGACGTACTCGACCACATGCTGCCCGAGGACTGGCGCGAGACGGAGTTCCATCTGGACGCGGAGACCGAGGGGACCGCTCATGGTTCCTGAGCGCGACACCCGCGAGCGGGTCCCCGTGGGCGTCACCGGGCGCCCGCGCATCCGGCTCGACCAGCCGCTGCCGCCGCGCCGCAGGCTGGTGCCCGAGTGGGACCCGGAGGCCTTCGGACGGCTGTCGGAGCGGATCGCGCGGCTCCTGGGAACCGGGCGGTTCATCGTCTGGATGACGGCCGTCATCATCCTGTGGGTGCTGTGGAACGTCGCCGCGCCAAGCGGCCTGCGCTTCGACGAGTTCCCGTTCATCTTCCTGACCCTGATGCTCTCGCTCCAGGCCTCGTACGCCGCTCCCCTGATCCTGCTCGCACAGAACCGTCAGGCCGACCGCGACCGGGTCAACCTCGAACAGGACCGCAAGCAGAACGAACGGTCGATCGCGGACACCGAGTACCTGACCCGCGAGATCGCCGCCCTCCGAACCGGCCTCGGCGAAGTGGCCACCCGCGACTGGATCCGCTCCGAGCTCGAGGGCCTGGTCAGGGAACTGGATGGGCGGCCACCGGACGGACGTGTCGTATTCCCGGCGGAACACCCGCGCGGACGTGACGTAGGCGACCGCTGACGGGCTTACCGAGGGTGGGTGGAAGCGCCGTACCATCGTCCTTATGGCTACGGAAGACGCGGTGCGCGAAGCACTGGCGACGGTGAACGACCCCGAGATCCAGCGACCCATCACCGAGCTGGGCATGGTGAAATCGGTGGAGATCGGGGCGGATGGCGCGGTCGCGGTCACCGTGTACCTGACGGTTTCCGGCTGCCCCATGCGCCAGACGATCACAGAGAACGTGACGGAGGCGGTCGAGGCGGTCGACGGTGTCACGCGCGTCGACGTCACGCTGGACGTGATGAGCGACGAGCAGCGCCGCGAGCTGGCGTCCGCGCTGCGCGGCGGGCAGGCCGAACGCGAGGTCCCCTTCGCCAAGCCCGGCTCGCTCACGCGCGTGTACGCGGTCGCCTCCGGCAAGGGCGGCGTCGGCAAGTCGTCCGTCACCGTGAACCTGGCGGCGGCGATGGCGGCGGACGGACTGAAGGTCGGTGTCGTGGACGCCGACATCTACGGCCACTCCGTGCCCCGCATGCTGGGCGCCGACGGCCATCCGACCCAGGTCGAGAACATGATCATGCCGCCCTCCGCGAACGGCGTGAAGGTCATCTCGATCGGCATGTTCACCCCGGGCAACGCACCGGTCGTCTGGCGCGGCCCGATGCTCCACCGCGCGCTTCAGCAGTTCCTGGCAGACGTGTACTGGGGTGACCTGGACATCCTCCTGATGGACCTCCCTCCGGGCACGGGCGACATCGCGATCTCGGTCGCGCAGCTGGTGCCGAACGCCGAGATCCTGATTGTGACGACGCCACAGCAGGCCGCCGCGGAGGTCGCCGAGCGGGCCGGTTCCATCGCCGTCCAGACCCATCAGAAGATCGTGGGCGTGGTGGAGAACATGTCCGGTCTGCCCTGCCCGCACTGCGGCGAGATGGTCGACGTCTTCGGCACGGGCGGCGGCCAGACGGTCGCCGACGGCCTGACGCGGACGACCGGCGCGACGGTCCCGGTCCTGGGGAGCATCCCGATCGACGTCCGCCTCCGCGAGGGCGGCGACGAGGGCAAGCCCGTCGTCCTGACCGATCCCGACTCCCCTGCGGGCTCGGCCCTGCGCTCGATCGCGGGCAAGCTGGGCGGCCGACAGCGGGGACTGTCGGGCATGTCGCTGGGGATCACACCGAGGAACAAGTTCTGAGGCCGGTACGAGGGTGGGGGCGCCGTTTCGCGAAACGGCGCCCCCACCCTCGTACCGGCTGATCGAACCGCGTATCCGCTAGACGTACGCGGTGATGTCCTTGACCACTGAGAAACCCAAGCCGTACGCGCTCATCCCCCGCCCGTACGCGCCCAGGTGCACGCCCTGCTGCGTGGAGCCCGCGAGGACCCAGCCGAACTCGGACTCGCGGTAGTGGAAGGACGCCGGAGTCCCGTCCACGGGGAGCGAGAGCCGGGACCAGTCCGGACCCGTCAGGTCATCTGCGAGTACCCACGCCGTCTCGGTCTGCTGGTCCAGCCAGTCGTCGCGCAGGGTGTGGTCCATCTGGCCGGGCCAGGTGCAGTTCAGCAGTCCCACCCCCGCGAGCCAGGCCGCGGAGGACACCGAGGTGGCCTCCAGGAGCCCGGTGCCGTCGGCGCTGCGCCGCACGGGGTTGGCCGCGACGGTCACCACGACCGCGAAGCGCTCCTTGTCGTCCGTCGTCGACTCACTGCGTACGGACGGCTCGTCGCCGTGCCCGATCGAGCCGTGCTCGACGGCACCATCGGCCGCGGTGCCGACCTGCATCAGCCAGCGCGGTCCCGTGAAGGCCTCGTCGAGGCCGTACCACGGGAAGGGCGCCAGCAGGTAGCCGTCGACCGTGCCCCGGGCGGAGGGGACAGGTTGTCCGCCCTCCGCGTCCGGCGCCTGCGCGCCTACCCGACGTGTCGTCTCCATTGCCCGGACGCCTCCTCGCTCTCGTCGGACCGAAACGGCCCGCCCCCCATCGGGCGTCCCTCCGGTCCGCACAACAACTAGGCAGGATAGCCACACGTCGAGAGCCAGCTGTGAAACCGGTCGGCGGGTGGGTCGGGTACGCGTCAGCTTGCACCGCTGTGAGCAGGCAGAACTCGGTGGCGCGGGGCCCTTGCAGCTCGGAGGCAAACGGCTCGGGGGGCGTACGCTTCCGGTCGGCGTATGCCTCAGGTCGACGTATGCCTCAGGTCGCGTCCGCGTCGAACGGGGGGCGCTCGGCCGGCTCGAGCTGCTCGCGCTTCTTCGTCATGTCGACGGTGCCGCCGGAGGCCGAGGAGGTCGTGGAGGAGGAGGCGGACTCCGCCTCACGGCCGTGCACCGCGTCCGTGACCTCGGCCATCTCCTTCTTCAGGTCGAAGCCGCTACGGATCTCCTTGAGCCCCAGATCGTCGTTGTCCAGCTGCTTGCGGATGAACGTCTTGGGGTTGAGGTCCTCGAACTCGAAGTCCTTGAACTCGGGGCCCAGTTCGTCACGGATGTCCGCCTTGGCGCTCTCCGAGAACTCGCGGATCTTGCGAATGGTGCGCGTGACGTCCTGGATCATCTTCGGGAGCTTCTCCGGGCCGAAGACGAGCACGGCAAGGACAACGAGCGCCACCAGCTCGAGCGGTCCTATGTCATTGAACACCTTGCAGCTCCTCGGGATGTCCTCGGCCTCGGCGGGATTCTTCCGTGGTCCGGGCCGGATCCACGGTACCCGGCGTTCCTGTCTGTCCGGTACTGTCCCGGCGTCTTACTCGTGCCATTCCTGTCAGTTCGTGATGGGTTCCTGTTGTTCCCGTCGCTTGTTGTCCCCTCGGTGCCTGTCAGTCGCCGTCGGCGGAGCCGAGGACGAGGGTGACCTTCCGCTCCTCGCCGTCGCGCTCCACGGTCAGCTCCAGACGGTCGCCGGGGCGGTGGGCGCGGGTCTTGACGATGAGCTCCTCACCGGAGCGGACGGGCCGGCCGTCGACCTCGGTGATGACGTCGCCCGCCTTGATGCCGGCCCGGTCGCCGGGGCCGCCCTTGGTGACGGGGGCGTCGCCGCCCTTGGTGCCGACGCGGGCGCCGTCGCCCGTGTACTCCATGTCGAGCCTGACACCGATCACCGGGTGCGTGGCCTTGCCGGTGTTGATCAGCTCCTCGGCCACGCGCTTGCCCTGATTGATGGGGATGGCGAACCCAAGTCCGATCGACCCGGCCTGGCCACCCTCCAGGTCTGAGCCGCTTTCGGCGGAGCGGATGGCGCTGTTGATGCCGATGACGCGGGCCTTGGAATCCACGAGGGGACCGCCCGAGTTGCCGGGGTTGATCGGGGCGTCGGTCTGCAGGGCGTCGACATACGAGACGTCGCTGCCGTCGCCCGCCTCGCCGCCCGCGGTGATCGGCCGCTCCTTGGCGCTGATGATCCCGGAGGTCACGGTGTTCTCGAGGTCGAACGGTGCGCCTATGGCCACCACCGGGTCGCCGACCTGGACGTTGTCGGAGTTGCCGAGCGGCAGGGGCTTGAGGCCGCTGACCCCGCTGACCTTCACCACGGCGAGGTCGTAACCGGTGTCGCCCCCGACCAGCTTGGCCTTGGCGCTCTCGCCTCCGCTGAAGGTCACGGAGATGTCGCCGCCCGCTCCGGCGGGCTCCACGACGTGGTGGTTGGTGAGGATGTGTCCGCGCTCGTCGAGCACGAAGCCGGTGCCCGTGCCCTGCGCCTCGGACCCGCTCACATGCAGGGTCACCACGCTGGGCAGCGCACTGGCCGCGATCCCCGCCACGCTGTCCGGCGCCCGCCCCTTGGCCTCCGTCCCGGCCTGCGGCAGCTCTATGTCCTCGATCCCGCCGTTCCGCTCGAGATACGCCCCCACGGCGCCGCCGAGGCCTCCGGACACCAGAGCGATGAGCACGGCTCCGAGAACCAGCGAACGCCTGAGCCGTTTACGCCGGCTGCTCTTGCTGTCGACGACGGCCCCGTTCTGCTGGAGGGGGGCGGCGGCCCAGGGGTCGTAGTGCTGCCAGGGAACGGGAGGTTGCAGGGCTTGAGGGGCTTGGGAGTCTTGAGGGAACTGCGGGACTTGGGCCTGGGCTTGAGGGTGCTGGACTTGGGCTTGGGGATCCGGGGCCGGGCTCGGGTGGTGACCGTGGACCTGGCCCGAGTGAGGGCCGGGCAGGACGGGCGCTGCGGGGGCGGGTATGTGGGTGCCGTGGGCGAGGCCGACTCCGGGCGCGGCGGTGCCGTGGGCAGGGTCGGCTCCAGGCAAGCCGCTGCCGTGGGCAGGGTCCGCTGCAGGCAAGCCGCTGCCGTGGGCAGGGTCCGCTGCAGGCAAGCCGGTGCCGTGGGCAGTCGAGCCCGCTCCGGCTGCGGCAGCGTCGTGCGTCGGAACCGCGGCTCCGGCGGAACCGTTCGGAGGCGGCGGAGTCGCCGCCTGTCCGGGCACACCATGGCCGGCGGTCGCCCGGTGCGTGTCGCTACCGTGCCCCGGTGTCGCCGCCGGAACGGCCGTACCCTGCGCGGGAGTCGTCCCCGGATGCTGCACCGGCGGTGCGGGCGCGTAGGGCCCGGGCCCTCCGTAAGGAGGCGTGCTGTACGGATCCGGATCGTGCAGAGGCTTGGCCCGCTCACCGGGCGCACGGTTCGCGGGCACATGGTCAGCAGGCGTGCGCTCAACGGGCACACGGCCGGCAGGCGTGCTTACGCCGCCGCGGAACTCGTCCGACGACGGGACCGGCGCGGCGCTCGCAGGCCGCTCCAGTTCGAAGTCGCCCTCGTTGTTCTCACGGCGGAGCCCGCTCGCGGCGTTCTCCGTGTGCCCGATCGGGGTCGGGGCGCCATCAGGCGTGGATGGATTCGTCCCGTCTCCCGCGGAAGCGGAGTGCTTCCCCTCGTCCATGCTCTCCCCACACCTGGTCCGCGGCCCGGCACGTCGGCGGGCGCCGCAGATTGTCGACTCCGCGCCCCGAGTCCCTCCGGCGGGCGCGGCCCATCCCTGGATTCAACCAGGTTCACCAGCCGCCGCGCAGAGGGCGGGTTCAGCGGGCGGAGGGAGGCGAGGGCGAGGCGGACGACTCGGGCAGCGGCACGACGGCCGACAGGCCGGGCGTCGCGAACTGAGACGCCGTCGACCATGAGGTCAGCGTGACAGGCGGGGGCGTGTCGAGGGGACGTATGAGCGGGGACATCGCGGCGGCGCCGGCCATCACAGGCGCGGTCAGCGCATGAGGCGGACGCGAGTCGTGCTGCCCAGCCGGCGCGGCCATTCCGGGCAGCAGCGGCGCGGACACCTCGGTCGGCGCGACCTGCTCCGCGGTGAAGGAACGCTGTCCTTGTGCGAGCAGCGGCGCAAAGCCACGGCGGCGCTGCTCAGGCGTCGTCGACGCTCCCGTGCCCTGCGTACGCGCCGGGGTCACATTGCTGCCCGAGCCGGACCCGCCCCGTGCGTCCACGCTGTCGGGCACACCGGTCGACACCCCGCCGAGCGCGACCGCGGCCAGCGATACGGCCCCGGCCGCCACGAACGCGAAGCGCAGCCCGCGTGAGGCCGAGCGTTCGGCTTCACGTCTGCTGATGTCATGGATACGGAACCCACGCTGTTCCGAGGGCAGCACGGCGGCATGCGGGCCGCTCGGCACATACTCGAACGGATCGTGCGGCACACCGAAGCCCGGGTCCTGCTTCACGCCGAAGGCACCGGACGAGCCGAAGCCTCCTCCGCTCAGCCGGGAGCCGCCCCCGTCCCCGTCACTTCCCCCGGGCAGCCCCTGGAGGCGGGCCAGGAAGCTCTCGGAGGGCGGGGGTGGAGCCGCTTCCGCGAACACGTTCTTCAGTCGTCGTTGCTCATCGGCTTCGGCCTTGCACTTCGCACAGGTCGCGAGGTGGGCCAGGACGCGCTCACGCGCCTCATGACCGAGCTCTCCGTCCACCAGGGCGGAGAGTCGGTCTCCCAGGTGCTGCTCTGCCGGCGTAGGACGTGATCCACTCACGCGGTCGCGCCCCCTCCTCCCAGAGCGGGCACCCCGGTGACGACCAGGCCACGGCGCTCGGCGCGGGCCTCGGGCGACCGGTGGGCAAGGGCCTTGCGCAGCTGCGAGCGGCCGCGGTGGATCCGGCTGCGGACCGTGCCGAGCTTGACGCCCAGGGTCGCGGCGATCTCCTCGTACGAAAGCCCCTCGATGTCACACAGGACGACCGCGGCACGGAATTCGGGCGCGAGGGTGTCGAGCGCCTGCTGGACGTCCGCGTCGAAATGCGTGTCGTTGAAGACCTGCTGTGGTGATGGCTCACGGCTGGGCAGCCGCTCGGCCGCGTCGTCGCCGAGCGCGTCGAACCGGATGCGCTGCTTGCGGCGCACCATGTCCAGGAAGAGGTTGGTGGTGATGCGGTGCAGCCAGCCCTCGAAGGTGCCGGGCGTGTAGGTCGACAGGGAGCGGAACACCCGGACGAAGACTTCCTGCGTCAGGTCCTCGGCATCGTGCTGGTTGCCCGTCAGGCGGTATGCGAGCCGGTAGACCCGGCCACTGTGCATGCTGACGATCTCCTCCCAGGTGGGCGGAGTCCACGCCTGCGAGTCCGCGTCGGACGTGAAGGTCGCGGTCTGAGCGGAATCGGCTGCGCGGTACTTGTCAGCGGTGTCGGTCACGGATTTCGGCTCACCCGCCGATCTGAGCAGGCGCTTCAGCACCCCTCCTCGATCCCCAGGCGCAGCCGCACCTCCCCTGTCGGCTCTGGTGGTGTCCAGTGGAGCCCCTACCATAGCCACCTCGCCCGTTAGCTCCGGATAAGCGGTTTTACGAGAAATTGACACGCGCTTCCGCGATTGCGTCAGCACTTGCTCGGTGTCCTTGTCCACCAGCTACCCCCCGCGTCGTTCCACACCCCTCTAAACGCCCGGTCCCATCTGCGGGTTCCCGACGGCAACGGATACAGTCACGCCCAGGCAACCACGGGGACGGGAGAGGGCCATTAGCGGCAACCGGCAGACGAGCTGGGCGTTCGCCGACGCCTTTGTCGCCGAGGAGGACGCGCTGCGCTGGGCCCGGGACCGGGCCCGGGAGGCAGGGCTGCGCTCGGTGTCCCCCGGCACCGGCGCCGCGCTGCGGTTGCTCGCCGCCACCGTGGGTGCGAAGGCGGTGGCGGAGATCGGAACCGGAACCGGAGTCTCCGGAATTCACTTGCTGCACGGCATGCGGCCGGACGGTGTACTGACCACCGTAGACACGGAGCCGGAGCGCCAGCAGTTCGCCCGGCAGGCCTTCCGAGCCGCCGGCTTCGCCAGTAATCGCGCGCGCATCATTCCGGGCCGCGCCCTGGATGTTCTGCCACGGCTGGCAGACTCCGGATACGACCTCGTCTTCTGCGACGGCGACCGCCTGGAATATCTGGACTATCTCGCTGAATCGTTGCGCCTGCTCCGCCCCGGCGGCCTTGTCTGTTTCGAAGGCGTCTTCTCCAACGGCCGGACAGTGGACTCGGGCCCGCAGCCGACTGAGGTACTGCGCCAGCGCGAGCTGCTCCGCACGGTCCGCGAGAACCAGGACCTGGTGCCTTCGCTGCTGCCCGTCGGCGACGGCCTGCTGTGTGCGGTCAAACGCTGAGCCGTCGCGCCGCTTTCCCGCCTTCACCAAGCTGACCGGCACGAACACCCCAGGCGTACGTCAGTCACGTAACCCTGGAACGACAGCGCCCCGGCACCAACCGCGGTGCCGGGGCGACTCAAAAACCTTTTCGTCGCTCCCGCGTCAGCCGACGACCTTCTTGAGGGCGTCGCCGAGCGCGTCGGCCTCGTCAGGGGTCAGCTCGACGACGAGTCGACCGCCGCCTTCGAGCGGAACGCGCATGACGATGCCCCGCCCCTCCTTGGTCACCTCGAGCGGGCCATCACCCGTCCGCGGCTTCATGGCCGCCATGCTCGTTCCCCTTCCTGAAACCAGCTCATCGTCGCCGACGGCCCCTTCGAGGGCACACGTCCTCTTGGAGGACACGCGTCACCGGCATCGAACACATTGCTTCCAAGCCATTATCCCGCATCTCAGGACCCGATGACCAACATCAGTCGGCATCGCTTGCGCAACGCGCTTGAGCAAAACCACTCAATTCGGCGATGTGACTGCGATACTGCGCCGCCGCATCGACTTTCGGGGGCCGGAATTCTTTGACGCAGGTCACATGTCTGAACACAGCCACTCCTCGTGATCTACGCCATGCTGTCCTCGGACGACCACGAAAACGACCACGAAAACGACGACGAAGACGACGACGAAGCCGTGACACCGGAGGGGACCCACCATGGCCGACACCGTGCTCTACGAGGTGAGCGACGGACTCGCGACGATCACGCTGAACCGCCCCGAGGCGATGAACGCGATGAACACCGAGACCAAGGTCGCCTTCCGGGACGCGGCGCAGGCGGCAGCGGCGGACGACTCCGTACGGGCCGTGCTGCTCACCGCCGCCGGTGACCGGGCCTTCTGCGTGGGCCAGGACCTGAAAGAGCACGTCGGCGGGCTGCTCGCGCTGCGCGAGTCGGGCGCCCAGCAGGACGGCGGGAGCGTCATGAGCACGGTGCGGGAGCACTACAACCCGACCCTGCGGGCCCTGACGGGGGCGGCGAAGCCCGTGGTGGCAGCCGTCAACGGTGTCGCTGCCGGGGCGGGTTTCGGCTTCGCGCTCGCCGCGGACTATCGCATCGTCGCCGACACGGCCTCCTTCAACACCTCGTTCGCCGGGGTCGCACTGACTGCCGACTCTGGCCTCTCCTGGACGCTGCCACGCATCGTCGGCCCAGGCCGGGCCGCGGATCTGCTGCTCTTCCCGCGCAGCATCACGGCCCAGGAGGCGTACGAACTCGGCATCGCCAACCGCCTCGTCCCCTCAGCCGAGCTGGCCGCCGAGGCCGTGAAGGTGGCCCGCACTCTGGCCGAGGGGCCGACGCTCGCGTACGCCGCGCTCAAGGAGTCCCTCTCCTACGCCCTGTCCCACTCCCTGGACGAGGCCCTGGAGAAGGAGGACGAGCTGCAGACGCGGGCGGGGGCGTCGGAGGATCACGTGATCGCGGTGCAGGCGTTCATCAACAAGGAGAAGCCGAAGTATCTGGGTCGATGAGGCTCTGATGGAGACCGCGGACCGGCTGTCGCTGATCACTCTCCCAAGCCGCATATCGAAACAGCACCGGGCCCCTATGGGGCGCTTCTGGCCACGCAATCCACCAAGTGGTCGTCCACCAGGCCGCACGCCTGCATCAGCGCGTACGCCGTCGTCGGGCCCACGAAGCGGATGCCGCGCTTCTTCAGAGCCTTGGAGAGGGCCGTGGACTCGTCGGTCACCGCCAGGACGTCGGCGAGGGTCTTCGGGGCGGGGCGGGTTGTCGGGTCCGGCGCGTACGACCAGATCAGCTCGTCCAGCTCGCCCGGTGCCCAGTTCGCCAGCGCACGCGCATTGGCTACCGTCGCCTCGATCTTGGCCCTGTTGCGGATGATCCCGGGGTCGCCGAGGAGCCGCTGCTTGTCGGCGTCCGTGAAGGTGGCGACCTCGGCGATCTTGAAGTCGGCGAAGGCCGCGCGGAAGCCCTCGCGGCGGCGCAGGATCGTGATCCAGGACAGGCCCGACTGGAAGGCCTCCAGGCACAACCGCTCGTACAGCGCGTCGTCGCCGTGGACCGGGCGGCCCCACTCCTGGTCGTGGTACGTCACGTAGTCCTCGGTCGACAGGGCCCAGGGGCAGCGCAGCGCTCCGTCGGGTCCCTTCAGTGCCTCGCTCACTGGTGGTCGTCCTCCGTGTGCTCGTCCAGGGAGACGTCCCGGTCCGCCCTCGCTCCGGCCAGCGCGACCTCCAGGTCGGCGATCCGTGCGTCGCGCTCGGCCAGTTCGGCGGCGAGGCGGCCCAGGGCATCGTCGACGTCAGCCATGCGGTAGCCGCGGACGGTCACCGGGAAGCGCAGCAGCTCCAGGTCGCCGCGGTGCACCGGGCGGTCCAGTGGCAGGGGGTCCACGAAGCGCTCGGGCGGGGCCTCGGGGAGGGCGGTGCTGTCGCCGCCGCCCAGCACGGAGAGGGTCACCGCGCCGACGACCACGACGAGGGCGACGACCAGGAACAAGAACA
Source organism: Streptomyces vastus (assembly GCF_039532825.1). Classification (NCBI taxonomy): domain Bacteria; kingdom Bacillati; phylum Actinomycetota; class Actinomycetes; order Kitasatosporales; family Streptomycetaceae; genus Streptomyces; species Streptomyces vastus. The sequence goes on along the minus strand of NZ_BAAASJ010000081.1, from coordinate 116,514 downwards.
TGAACATCGCTGCGGTCCCCCACGCTCTGCCGCCGGCTGCCGCCGGCTGTTGCCGACGCGGTACGCGCCGACGCGGAAAGTGTCAGGCTCCGATCGTGCCATGCGACGCTGACAGTTAGGGTCGCAGGCGGCCGGTCCAGGCGGCGGAACGGCGACCACTGCGAACAACTGGGAGAGGTCACAGGGGATGCTCAGGCTGGGCAGGCGCGAGTTCGACGCGCATGAGCCGGTGATCATGGCGATCGTGAACCGGACCCCCGACTCCTTCTACGACCAGGGGGCCACCTTCCGCGACGAGCCGGCGCTCGCACGCGTGGCGGAGGCGGTGTCAGAGGGTGCTGCCATCATCGACATCGGTGGGGTCAAGGCCGGTCCCGGCGAGGAGGTGACGGCCGAGGAGGAGGCGCGACGCACGGTGGATTTCGTCGCCGAGGTGCGGCGTCGGTTCCCCGACGTGATCATCAGCGTCGACACCTGGCGGCACGAGGTCGGTGAGGCGGTCTGCGAGGCGGGCGCGGATCTGCTCAACGACGCGTGGGGCGGCGTCGATCCGCGGCTCGCGGAGGTCGCCGGGCGGTTCGGGGTGGGGCTGGTGTGTACGCACGCGGGCGGTGCGCGGCCTCGTACGCGGCCGCATCGGGTCGCCTACGACGATGTCATGGCCGACATCTTGCGGGTCACCCTCGGGCTGGCCGAGCGCGCGGTCTCTCTCGGGGTGCCGCGGGAGTCCGTGCTCATCGATCCCGGGCACGACTTCGGCAAGAACACGCGGCACAGTCTGGAGGCCACGCGTCGGCTGGGCGAGATGGTTTCGACGGGGTGGCCCGTGCTGGTCTCCCTCTCCAACAAGGACTTCGTCGGCGAGACCTTGGACAAGCCGGTCAAGGAACGGGTCCTCGGGACCCTTGCCACGACGGCCGTCTCGGCGTGGCTGGGGGCGCGGGTGTACCGCGTCCACGAAGTCGCGGAGACCCGCCAGATCCTGGACATGGTGGCGTCGATCGCCGGCCATAGGCCGCCGGCGGTTGCCCGTCGAGGGCTGGCGTAGTCCTGCCGGGGTGCCGCCGGGAGGGCTCTTCGCCCCCCCCGCCCTTACCCGTCCCATCCCGGGGCCGGCCCCGGAACCCGCTGGGGGCTGCGCCCCCGACCCCCGCTCGGGGCTCCGCCCCAGACCCCGTTTCGGGACCCCTGGCGCCCGCTCGGACCCCGTTTCGGGGGCCAAGCCCCCGGCCCCCCGCTCCTCAAACTCCCCCAGCTACCGCTGGGGACCCCCCAGGGGCTGATTTTTTGCCTCCGAACTTTGTCAGCGCAGGTCCGCACCAACCAGCCCGTCCGGCGATTGAGGACAAGGCCGCAGGCCGATCGGGGTCTGGGGCGGAGCCCCGAACGGGGGTCTGGGGCGCAGCCCAGCAGGTCCAGGGGCGGAGCCCCTGGCGGGGGCCCCGGGATGGGACGGGTAGGGGCGGAGGGGGCGAAACAACCCTCGCCCTACCTCCCCGCCTCCTTGGACACCAACGCCACCGCCTCATCCACGTCATCCGTCAGGTGGAACAACAGCAGGTCCTGTTCCGACGCCTTGCCCTGGGCGATGAGGGTGTTCTTGAGCCAGTCGACCAGGCCGCCCCAGTACTCCGTACCGAAGAGAACGATGGGGAAGCGCGTGACCTTCTGGGTCTGAACCAGAGTCAGCGCCTCGAACAGCTCGTCCAGCGTGCCGAGGCCACCGGGCAGGACCACGAACCCCTGCGCGTACTTGACGAACATCATCTTGCGCACGAAGAAGTAGCGGAAGTTCAGCCCGATGTCGACGTAGGGGTTCAGCCCCTGCTCGAAGGGCAGCTCGATGCCGAGTCCGACCGAGATGCCCTTCGCCTCGCACGCGCCCTTGTTGGCAGCCTCCATGGCACCCGGCCCACCACCCGTGATGACCGCGAACCCGGCCTCCACAAGCCCCCGGCCGAGCGCGACCCCGGCCTCGTACTCCAGCGACCCGGCCGGCGTACGGGCCGAGCCGAACACGCTGATCGCGGGCGGGAGTTCGGCCAGCGTGCCGAAGCCCTCGATGAACTCCGACTGGATGCGCAGCACCCGCCAGGGGTCGGTGTGCACCCAGTCCGAGGGCCCTCCCGCGTCCAGCAGCCGCTGGTCCGTCGTGCTCGCCTGCACCTGGCCGCGCCTGCGCAGCACGGGGCCGAGCTGCTGCTCGTCCGGTGGCCGCTTCTTGCCCTCCGGGTCGCCAGTAGCCATGTCTGCTCCCTCCGCTTGCAGGTCGTTCCACCCCAGCGTAGGTCTACGCGGGTTACGGAGGGAGGACGCCGGCATGTCCGCCATGAACCGCCCTCAGGTACGGGGCAGGACCTCACGTACGGGTCAGGACGTCAGCCAGGCCCGCAGGCGTTCCTCCCCCGCCAGGATCTTCCCCGTTTCGACCCGTTCATCCCGCTTGTGCGCCAAGTGGGGGTTCCCGGGTCCGTAGTTGACGGCGGGGATGCCTAGCGCACTGAAGCGGGAGACGTCCGTCCAGCCGTACTTGGGCTGCGGAGTGCCACCGACGGCCTCGATGAACGCGACGGCCGCCGGGTGGGACAGACCGGGCAGCGCGGCCCCGCTGTGGTCGTCGACCACGAACTCCTCGACCCCGCAGTCCGCGAACACCTCGTGCACATGGGCCAGCGCCTCCGCCTCGCTACGGTCGGGCGCATAACGGAAGTTGACGGCCACCACGCACTCGTCGGGGATGACGTTGCCCGCCACTCCGCCCTCGATCCGGACGGCATTGAGGCCCTCGCGGTACTCCAGCCCGTCGATGACCGGATAGCGCGGCTCGTACGAGGCCAGGCGGGCGAGGATCGGGGCAGCGGCATGGATCGCGTTCGAGCCCATCCAGCTCCGCGCCGAGTGGGCGCGCTCACCGCGCGTCTTCAGCAGCACCCGGAGCGTCCCCTGGCAGCCGCCCTCCACCTGCCCGTCCGAGGGTTCCAGCAGAACCGCGAAGTCGCCCTCCAGCCAGTCGGGACGGGCCTCGGCCACATGCTTCAGACCGTTGAGGTGAGCGGCCACCTCTTCGTTGTCGTAGAAGACGAATGTGAGGTCTCGATTGGGCTCGGGCACGGTGGCCGCGATGCGCAACTGCACGGCGACACCCGCCTTCATGTCGCAGGTACCGCAGCCCCACAGCACGCCGTCCTCGTCCAGGCGCGAGGGCACGTTGCCGGCGATCGGCACCGTGTCGATGTGCCCGGCGAGGATCACGCGCTCCGCCCGCCCCAGCTGCGTACGGGCGACGACGTTGTTGCCGTACCGGTCGACCCTCAGATGCGGCAGGGCACGCAACGCGGTCTCGATGGCGTCCGCGAGAGGCTTCTCGCTGCCGCTCTCCGAGGGAAAGTCGACGAGCTCCGCGGTGAGCCGGGCGGCGTCAACGGTGAGGTCAAGCGGGGTGTCAGCCATACGGTCGACCCTAGCGCGACGGCACGCACCACCCTCACGCGACTGCTTTGAGACATCCCCCACGGCTTGTTGACCAAATGTCCATAGTCCCGTCATCCGACCCCTTGCCCTTCGCTACCTTGATGGGCGTGCGTGAACCCATCAGTAACCGCCGTCGCCGCCGCCTCCCCCGTTTCGGAACGGCCCTCGCGATGCTGCTCGCCCTCGCGGCGTATCTCACCTTCCAGTACGTCTCCGGGGGCACGGGTGCTCCGCGGTGCACGGTCGTCTCGGACAGGGGCGACAGCGCGCCACACGAGTACGAGTTCACGGCGGAACAGGCGGTGAACGCGGCGACGATCTCGGTGGTCGGCACCAACCGCGGCATGCCCGAGCGGGCCGTCACGATCGCCCTCGCGACGGCGCTCCAGGAGTCCGGTCTGCGCAACATCGACCATGGCGACCGCGACTCGCTGGGCCTCTTCCAGCAGCGGCCCTCGCAGGGGTGGGGCACACAGACGCAGGTCATGGACCCGGCATACGCGGCGGGCGAGTTCTACAAGCACCTCGCCAAGGTGCCGGACTACTCGGAGCTGCCGCTCACCGTCGCCGCCCAGCGCGTGCAGCGCAGCGGCTTCCCGGACGCGTACGCGAAGCATGAAACGGACGCCACCCTGCTGGCCGCGGCACTGACGGGGCGCGCGGCGGGCACGCTCACCTGTGAGGGGCGTCCGGAGATGCGGACCGGTGACATGCGGCCCGGCGGACCGGACGCGGTGCGCGCCGCGCTGGTACGGGACTTCGGGCAGGACATGTTCCAAGGGGCGGGTGCGGAGCGGAAGTTGAAGCCGGGCGCGGGCGCCACGCCGTCGGACGCGTCCACCGGTGCGGGTGGTCCCGCAAGCCCCCGCACCGTGGTCATCCCCGTCCCCGACGGCCCGGCCGCCAGGAGCGGCGAGCGGCAGCGGGGCTGGGGGCTTGCGCACTGGGCGGTGGCCAACGCCTCCGCGCTGCGCATCAAGCGGGTCTCGTACGCGGGTTGGGCCTGGACGGCCGGGAACACCCGCAGCGAGTGGCGCGCGGAAGCCTCGGGGTCCCGGAACTCCACAGGCGAAGTCCGAATCGTCACGGGGCGGTAGTACGGCTCCCCACCCGTTGGAGGGACCCTGTGCGCGCCATGTCCACGGCGCGCACAGGATTTCGTCCGGCCACTCGCGAATCGACTGAATCCCTTGGGAATCAAGGGCCGTAAGGATTCAGCAGACTTTCGCACCGGGCGTTCTTTGCCCGGTTTCCTCCGCAGCAGATAATGCGACGCATTGCCAACTCTTTACGTCGGGCCACCGCAACCTTCGCGGACTTCGAGCGGTAGTCACTGCGTCCGAGCCCGGAACGATCAGCTGCAGTCAGTTGGCCGGCATCCAGTCGGCCACCGCCAACTCCCGGTCCCGGTCCCGGTCGCACACTTCACCGTTTTCTCCCCGTCTAAGGAGCATCATGTCCCTCCCCCTGACCCGCCGGATCGCCCGTACCGCGCTGCTCGTCGCAGCGGGAGCGGCTGCCGGGGTCGGTGCGGCCGGCTCCGCCAGCGCGGCGCCCCAGCTGCCCGCTACACCCGACCTCGGCGGGATGTCCGCGCTGGACAACGCGGGCACCAGCGTCGACGGTGCCACGCAGACCACCACCGACCTCGCGAGCGACGCCGGCAACAAGGCCGTCAAGCAGGCCGCACCGGCCGCGGGCAAGACGGGCGGCAAGACCGTCAAGACCACAGGCAAGGCCGTCAAGCAGACGGCGCCCGCCGCGCAGCGCTCCGCCGGGGATGTCGCCGGTTCCGCGAGTGACGTGGCCGGTGACGCCGCCAAGTCGGGCGAGGCGCCCCTGTCGACGGACGGCCTCACCAAGGGGGGCCTCCCCGGCACGGACACGCTGCCGGCGAAGACCCTGCCGCTCGGCTGACACCACGCTCATACGGCGAAGGGGTCCAGGTGCACACCACCCGGACCCCTTCGCCGTACGTATGAGACCTACAGGCGCCCCACGGCTGCCTGTACCCGCTCATCCGTCGCCGTCAGTGCCACGCGGACGAACCGTTCGCCCGCCGGCCCGTAGAAGTCGCCCGGTGCGGCCAGGACACCCAGCTCCGCCAGATGGGCCACCGTGTCCCAGCAGGACTCGTCCCGGGTCGCCCAGAGGTACAGGCTCGCCTCGCTGTGCTCGATGCGGAAACCGTGCCGCAGCAGAGCCTCGCGCAGGGCCGTACGGCGGGCCGCGTAACGCTCGCGCTGTTCGCGTACGTGGGTGTCGTCTCCGAGGGCGGCGATCATCGCGGCCTGGGTCGGCGCGGGCGTCATCATGCCGCCGTGCTTGCGGATCTGGAGGAGGTCACCGAGGACGGCCTCGTCGCCCACCAGGAACGCGGCGCGGTAGCCCGCGAGGTTCGACCGCTTCGAGAGCGAGTGGACCGACACGAGGCCCTCGTACGAGCCGCCGCACACGTCCGGGTGCAGCACCGAGACCGGGTCGGCCTCCCAGCCGAGCTCGATGTAGCACTCGTCGGAGAAGACGAGGATGCCGTGCTCGCGCGCCCAGACGACGATCCGGGTCAGCTCGTCCTTGGACAGGACGCGGCCGGTGGGGTTCGACGGGGAGTTGAGCCACAGGAGCTTCAGATCGGTCGGGTCCAGCTCTGTCGGGTCCTCGTACGAGACGTGGTCAGCGCGAGCCAGCCTGGCCCCGACCTCGTACGTCGGGTAGGCGAGGCGCGGGTAGGCGACCACGTCTTTCGATGTCGCAGTGCCGGGGCCGAGGCCCAGCTGGGTCGGCAGCCAGGCCACCAGCTCCTTCGAGCCGACGACCGGCAGGACATTGCGGTGGGTGAGGCCGCGCGCGCCCAGTCTCCGCTCGCACCAGCCCGTGAGCGCGTCCCGCAGTTCCGGCGTACCCCACACCGTGGGATAGCCGGGCGAGTCGGCCGCGGCCACCAGAGCTTTCTGGATCAGCTCGGGAACCGGGTCGACCGGGGTACCGACGGACAGGTCGACGATGCCCTCCGGATGAGCGCGGGCCGTCGCCTTGAATGGCTCCAGCTTGTCCCAGGGAAAGGCGGGAAGCCGGTCGGAGACTGCGGACACGGGGTTCACTTTCTGCTTGGGCGGCGGGGCGCCGGGCCGCTCGGGCAAACGCCTCGGTCCCGTACGGCGATCAAGGCGATCAGGGCGTACGGGACCGAGGCGACGCGGAAGCGGGCGCCGCTTACTGGTTCTGCGGCGGCAGCGCTGCGATGAAGGGGTGATCGCGCTCGATCAGGCCGAGCTTGCTGGCGCCGCCGGGCGACCCGAGCTCGTCGAAGAACTCGACGTTCGCCTTGTAGTAGTCCTTCCACTCTTCCGGAGTGTCGTCCTCATAGAAGATCGCCTCGACCGGACATACCGGCTCACAGGCTCCGCAGTCGACGCATTCGTCCGGGTGGATGTACAAGGACCTTGAGCCCTCGTAGATGCAGTCGACCGGGCACTCCTCGATGCACGCCTTGTCCTTGACGTCGACACAAGGCTGCGCGATGACGTAAGTCACGCTGTCGTTCCTCCTCGGTAGGGCGCTGGCGGGCCTCCTCAGGCTCCGCCGCCTGGCGCGCGGGAGCGCGGCGTCGTCGATGCCCGCACCTAGTATCTCCGTTCCCGGGCGTGATCCGAACAGGAGGGTTGTACTGAGCTGTGGATTTCTCCTCGCATATACGGCTCGAAGTCCGTGTCACCCCTGCTGACGTGGGCAAACGTGTCTCGGTACGGCAGCTGGACGAAGACGCTCCGAAGGGTGAGAGGTTCACCGACACGGTTGGTGTTCTCACATCATGGGACGACGGTGTGCTGCTGATCACACGACGGTCCGGGGAGCGTGTCCGCATCCCGGAAGCGTCGCTTGTCGCGGGGAAGGTCGTACCGTCGGCGCCGGCCCGCCGCCGGGGCCCTTCGGCGTCGTACGAGGAGCTGGCGCGGGTCGCCGCGCGGGGCTGGCAGCCGGTGGAGCGGGAGCTTCTCGGCGGCTGGGAGCTGCGGGCCGCAGTCCAGAAGGTGCCGCGCGAAGCGCGTCGATGGGGGGCGGTGGTCGGGCGACGGGCGGGCTTTACCCGGCGGGCGAACTCGGTGCTGCCGCTGGGCGATCCCGGACTGCCGCTCGACGAGGCGCTGGCGTTCGTACGGGACTGGTACGCGGCCCGTGGTCTGCCCGCGTACGTCCAGACCGCGACCGGCGCCGAGGGCACGCAGGAGTTGCTGTGTGCGGAGCTGGAGGGGCGGGAGTGGACGCGTGAGGTGAGCGCCGAGCTGTGGACGGGCGCGCTCGCGCCGCTCGGCGATCTTCCGGAGCCCGCGCGTCCGGTGCTCCTCTCCCGTACGGCGGACGAGGCGTGGCTCGGCCGCTACCAGCGCAAGGGCTTGAGCGAGGTGGCGCTCAAGGTACTGGACCGCGGGCCTTCGGTGTGGTTCGCGACAGTGCCCGGCGCCGATCCGGGTTCCCCGGCGGCGATCGGCCGCTGTGTGGTGGACGGCCGCTGGGCCGGTTTCGCCGCACTCGAGGTGGATCCGTCCCTTCGCCGTCAGGGTCTGGCCACGATGGTGATGGGCGCACTGGCCCGCCAGGCCCTGTCGGAGGGCGCCTCGGCAGCTTGGTTGCAGGTGGAGACCGACAACGAAGGGGCGCGGGCGCTGTACGGGGGGATGGGGTTCGCGGCGCACCACGTGTACCACCACTACCGGGAGCCGTAGCGCGACGGAGGTCGGTGGTGCGGTGAGACTGGTGGTTGGAGCCGCGCGGCGGTAGCAATCGGTGTGAAAGGGCACGAGGCAGTTATGGGTCCACCTCATCCTCCCGGGCCGGAGCGGAGCGCCGCATGGCGGCGGTGGTTCGCTGATGAGGCGCGGGCCGAGCGACCCGATCTTGCGACGCTGTGCCTGCTCATCGGGGCCGAGGCGGACGGAGCGCTCGACGAGGCGGGGATGGACGCCGCGCAGATCGAACTGGACCGGCTGGCCGGGGAGGTGCCGTTCCGGCCGGGCGGGCCCCAGGCCTGGGCCACGGCGCTGGCCGAACATCTCGGCGGGCGCTGCGGGTTCCGCGGCAGCGCAGGTGACTACCAGCGGCTGGAGTCCTCGCTCCTGCACGAGGTGCTGCGGCGGCGACGCGGGCTGCCGATCCTGCTCTCGGTCGTGTGGATGGAGGTCGCGCGCAGGGCGGGGGCGCACGTGTACGGGGTCGCCCTCCCAGGCCACTTCGTGGTGGGCTTCGGCCCGCCCACTGCCCCTCAAGGAGCTTCGCTCAGTGCTGAATTCGAGGAGCAGATCCTGGCCGACCCCTTCGATGGCGGCCGCGTAATGACCGGCCCCGACGCGGAGCTGCTCGTGGCGGGCGCCACCGGTGCGCCCCTCGACCCGTCGATGCTCACGCCCGCCGACCCGCTCGACGTCGTCCTGCGCATCCTCAACAACATCCGCGCCTGGGCCGCCGCCCGCCCCGAACGCGGCGACGTCGCCCTGTGGGCCGTGGACCTCTCCCTACTGCTCCCGTCCCACCCCGCCCGCCTCCGCTACGACCGCGCCCAACTCCTCGTCCAGCACGGCGACTTCCTGGCAGGCGCCACAGAACTCGACGCGTACGCCGACATCGTGGCCCCTGTCGACGAACCCGCAGCGGACCGCGTACGCCAACAGGCGCGCGCGGCCCGCGCGATGCTCAACTGAAGCGGTCAGCTCGGGTTGGTCTCGATGACCCCGATGCGCTCCTCGGGCGTCTTGCCGCGCAGAGCCTTGCCCAGTGCGGAGACGACGTCCTGCGGCAGGACGTCACGCTTCCCACTCGCGCCCTCGATCTGCACGTCGTCGAAGGTGGTGCCGTACGCCTCCTTGAGCGCCTCGAGGTCGTACGTCTCCACGAGCTTGCCCTTGACGGCCTTGAACCCGAGGATCTTCGGCAGTGAAACGGGTCCGAACTGGATGCTGTGTGCCGCGTCGGTCTGAACGGTGGCGAGCTCGGACATCGCCGGCTCCGCGAACTCCTTCATCTTCCGGTCGACTTCGGCCTTCGTGACCGTCGGCTCCTTCGTCGTGGTCGGAACCTGAACGGCGCCCGGATCGCCGGTCGCCACCTGCCTGCGGTACGCCTCCTCGACGGCCTTCGTCGACTGGCCGATGGCGATGGACTTGCCCGGCTTGCCGTACACGGGGACGGCCTTGCCCGACTCGAACTTGATCGTGCCCTCGGTCGCCGTTCCGGCGCCGCCCGCGGCGCGCTCCAGGGCGGCCCGCAGCTTCTCCTCGTCGACGGGCATCTCCGGTTCGACGACGCGCTCGCCGCCGAACAGCGAGCCGATCACCGACACGGGGTTGTAGTCGCTGCCCGCAGCGGCACGCACCGTGGACTGGGTGTCGAACTGAAGGCCCGCCTGGCCCGGCTGGAGCGACACCGTCTCGCCGTCGACGGACAGCTTCAACGGTGCGTCCATACGTTTCCCGAAGGCGTCGTCGAGCTTGTTGACGGCCTCGTCGCGGGTGCCGCCGCCGATGTCGACGCCGAACACGGTGGTGTTCTTGGGCACGTCGGAGTGGTTCATGAGCAGCCCGGCGCCGTACGCGATACCGGCAACGCCCACCACGCCGGCCCCAAGGAGCACCAGCTTGTTGCGCCCCTTCTTCTTCGGCTTCGAGGCCGCGGGCACGGTCGGCGAGACCGGCTCGGGCAGCTTCGGGGGCTGGTGCGGCATCGGGCCGTCGGAGCGCGCACCGGGCCCGAACGGGTTCTGGTGCGACGGTACGACGGGAATGCCGCTGGTCAGGGTGTGCCCGGAGACGTTCTCCCCGGGCCCGCCGCCGTAACCGGGCGGTTCGGGCGCCGGCTTCTGCGGGGTGAGGATCGCGGTGTCGTCACTCATCCCACCGCCGGGACGACCTGGGCCGCCGGGGCCACCGGCCGGAGCGCCGGATCCGCCGGGCCCGTTCGGACCACTCAGGGAACCCGGGCCACCCGGGCCTCCGGGACGACCAGGGCCACCGGCCGGGGCGCCGGACCCACCGGCGCCTCCAGGACCATTCGGACCCCCGGGACGACCGGGATCAGCTGCCGGGGCGCCGGATCCGCCGGGACGGCCCGGAGCATTCGGGCCACCCGCACCGTTCGGACCACTCAGGGAACCGGGGCCACCCGGGCCTCCGGGGCCACCGACCGGAGCGCCGGATCCGCCAGGCCCGCCAGGAGCACCCGGTCCGCCGGAAGCACCATGGACGCCCAGACCTCCCGGCCCACCGACCCCACCAGGGCCCCCGAAACTGTCGGGGCCGCCCTGGCCTCCCGGCCGCCCGGCGCCGCCAGGCGCCGCCATCGGCCCGTCGCCCGTGACCGGTCCACCGGTCGGCCTCGAGGGGCCGCCCGGACCACCAGGACCGCCGTGGGCACCCCGGCCCCCTTCGGAGAAGAACGGCAGATCATCGCGCCGCGACGCATCGTCACCGGCACCGCCGCCGTTGGCTCCGTTCGCGTTCCCGGGACCACCCCCGCTACCGGCCCCCAGCGGCCCCGCCGCCAGCACACCGGAAACGTCGAAGGACCCGGTACCGCCGCCATGCCCGGGCGCCACAGCACTGGTGCCGCCCGCACCGGGCAGCCCCGCACCGTTCGTACCGTTCGAGCTCGCACCACCGGAACCGGGCCGAGGCGCTCCACCAGGACGCACACCCGTACTCCCGGGACGAGCGCCGGCAGCGCCCGACCCACCGGAGACACCCGAGCCCGTACCAGCCGAACCGCCGGAGGCACCGGCCCCGTTGGTCGAGCCACCGCCCTGACCGCCCTTGGGCGCACCGGACTTACGAGGAGCGAACCAGTCGCTCGTCTTCTCCTCGGCGGCGGCGCCGGAGCCTGGAGAGGGCGCGGGATCCGGGGGCTTGGGCGCACCCGCGGAAGCGCTCGGCCCCGGCTCGGCCGCGGCAGACGCCGATCTGGGCGAGCCGGCCGACCCGTTGGCACCCGTCGCACTCTTCGAACCGCTGCCGGAACTCTCCGAGTCCCCGACGGGCGTCCGCACGACGACCGGCGGAATGGGCCTCGATCCAGGGATGTTGATCCGGATCCGCGTCGTCAGCGTGGTCTCGGTCTTGATTTCCTCCGGCCGTTCACCAGCGGAACGCCCCGCGTCAGCACCGTCTTCGGAACCCATGGGGGTCCCGTACGGCGGCGTACCCGACGGGTAGGCGGTTCCGCCGCGCCCGTTGGGCCCGGAGGACGAACTGTCAGTTTCACGACTCAAGGCAGGTTCTCCCGGTTGGCTCCGCCGCCCGTGTACTCGACCTCAACCTCGTTTCGGGCGGCTCGGCGGCGCGCACCACCATACTGGCCGCCTCTGGTGCTTATCCGGCGACCGCTGAGGAAACCCACACCGGACCCCCACGCGCGTTCTGCGGCGAAGTAGTACGTCACTTGCCAAGTCGGGCGGCGGAGCCAGGTGGTTGCCGCCCCGCACCAAGGGTGGCGCACATCACAGCCACAGCCATCCCACCGAGCAGGAAGAGGTAGGACCCGGCTCCCGCGGCGAAGAGGAAGTCGCCTTCCGGACGGCTGGCGGTGAGCAGGACGACGGCGACCATCCACCCGGCCGCGGGCGCCACCGCCCCAGCCCGGCTGCCGAGCGCCCGCGCCCCGCCCAGGAAGAGCCCGGCCGCACCGGCGAGCGCGAGCAGCAACCCGCCCGGGAACCAGCCGGATTGAACCAGTCCCCCGGCCGCCCCGACCACGGCACCCAGCACAAACAGCCCCAGATACGCGGCGATCCGTGCACCCGAGGGCGGCGCCAACGGCTGGGCGAGCATGCTCCCCGTACCGGCGCTGCGCGCACTTGATCTGTTCGCCGTACTCATCACGCATTCACCTCAGAAGTCCCTGAAATACCCGAAGTCCCCGGAATTCCCGGAATTCCCGCAAACAGGTCCGTCTCCGGCTCCCCGGTACGCGCCCCACCCCGTTCACCTCGCACCAACTCGTAGTACTCCACGAGGAAAATCGGCTGCGCGAGCTGGTTCGACAGCGCGAACCACGGCTCGACGACCTCGATCTGCGTGGCGTGCGCCCGCATCGCCGCGGCCTTGGCGGCGGCGTGTGCCGTGCCGTCGATCTCCGTCGTGATCAGGTTGTCGTCCACCACGCCCGGCACGTCGTCGACGGCGGCGGAGGCCGGGAAGGGCAGTTCGTCCAGTACGTCCTTCAGGCGCGCGAAGGCCTCTTCGGCCACGGAGCGCGGTACGCGGTTCCAGTAGATCTTCGTGATCGTCCACGGTGTGCCGAGGTCCGGGCGGAAGTCCCGCTCGGCGGCCAGGTCCGCGGCGCGCATCGCGACCCGGTGGGCCTGGATGTGGTCGGGGTGGCCGTAACCGCCGTCAGGGTCGTAGGTGACCAGCACCTGGGGGCGTACCTCGCGGATCACGCCGACGAGTTCCGCGGCGGCCTCGTCGAGGTCCGCCTGCCAGAAGCAGCGCGGGTCGTCGTTGTCGGCCAGGCCCATCATCCCGGAGTCCTGGTGGCGGCCGGGGCCGCCGAGGGAGCGGAAGTCGTGCACGCCGAGTACGGCCATCGCCGCCGCGAGTTCCGTGCGGCGGTGGCTGCCGAGGGCCTCGCCCGTCAGATGGGCGAGCTCGGGCGGGATGACCTCGCCCCGCTCGCCCAGCGTGCAGGTCACCAGGGTGACGTGGGCACCCTCGGCCGCGTACCGGGCCATGGTCGCGCCGTTGTTGATCGACTCGTCGTCCGGGTGCGCGTGCACCAGGAGTAGTCGGCGGCCGGGCAGTTCCGTCATGGGCCCACCCTATGAGCCCCGGCGGTACGCGGCTCCCTGAGCCCCGTCCGTACGAGGCTCCCCGGGCGTCAGTCCGTACGGGCCTCCCCCGGCCCTGCCCCCCCGGACCGCGGCGCATGCCTATGAAGCGCGGCTCATGAGGCACGCCTCAGAACTTGATGTCCCCGATCATGCCCGCGATGTTCGACGTCACCTCGCTGATCGTGGGCGCGATCGTCGAACTGGCCAGATAGAAGCCGAACAGGACGCAGACGACCGCGTGCCCGGCCTTCAGCCCTGATTTCTTGACCAGCAGGAAGACGATGATCGCCAGCAGCACCACCGCCGAAATCGAGAGTGCCACGGCGGTTCACCTCCAAGATTCCCGGGGACGCGTTTGGTCAGTACGGCAGCCAGCAGGTTCATACCCAGGCAGCGCCATTGATCATAACTATCCATCCGTGCGCATCGATCGGCGCACAGCCGCACAAGGGGGCGCATGGCCAATATGGTCGGGGGCATGACCACCGAGCCTCTCTCCTTTCCGCGCCGGCAGGCACGCACCCTGCGCTTCACGCTCGGCGCGCCCCGCGCCTTCACCGTGGCGCCCGACGGTTCCCGGGTCGTGTTCCTGCGGTCCCGCTCGGGCACGGACCGGGCGAATCTGCTGTGGGTCCTCGATGTCCCGGACGGCACGGAGGGCGGTGAGTCCGGAGGCCGGGAGAGGGTGGCCGCCGACCCGCAGGCGCTGCTCGGCGGCGCCGTCGAGCGGCTGTCGGCCGAGGAGAGAGCGCGCCGGGAGCGCAGCCGGGAGGGCGGCGCGGGCATCGTCGGCTATGCCACCGACAGGGCGGTGGAGCTGGCGACCTTCGCGCTGTCCGGGCGGCTTTTCACAGCCGAGCTGCGGGCCGGTACGGCACGTGAACTGCCCGTTCCAGGCCCCGTGCTGGACCCGCGTCCATCCCCCGACGGACGGCTTGTGGCGTACGTCACCGGGGGCGCCCTGCGGGTGACCGGCGCAGAGGGCGAAGGTGACCGGGCGCTCGCGGAACCCGAATCGGAGACGGTGACGTACGGCCTGGCCGAGTTCATCGCGGCGGAAGAGATGGGCCGTTCGCGCGGCTTCTGGTGGTCGCCCAACTCCGACCGGCTGCTGGTCGCGCGGGCCGACGACGCGCCCGTACGCCGCTGGTGGATCGCCGACCCCGCGCGGCCCGATCGGGCTCCGCAGCAGGTCGCGTATCCGGCGGCCGGAACCGACAACGCGGACGTACGCCTCTTCGTGTTCGGGCTCGACGGGGCGCGTACGGAGGTCGTGTGGGACCGGGCGCGCTACCCCTATCTGGCACGCGTGCACTGGTCGGCGGCCGGGGCACCGCTCCTGCTCGTACAGGCGCGGGACCAGAGGAGCCAGCTCTATCTGGCCGTGGATCCCGACACCGGGGCGACCCGGATGGTGCACGCGGACGAAGATCCACAATGGCTGGATCTGTTCCCCGGCGTGCCGTGCTGGAGCCCCGGCGGACAGCTCGTGCGAATTGCCGACGAGGGCGGGGCGCGGGTGCTCGCGGTCGGGGAACGCCCGCTGACGGGACCGCAGTTGCACGTACGCGCGATGCTCGACGTCTCGGACGACGACGTGCTGGTGGCCGCGTCGGCGGGCGAGGCGGCGGCCACTCCCGAGACCGGTGAGGTCCACGTCTACCGAGTCAACGACCTTGGCGTGGAACGGCTTTCGCAGGAGCCCGGGGTGCACTCTGCGGTGCGCTCCGGCCCCGTGACGGTGCTCGTCTCGGCCGTCCCCGACCGGCCGGGCGCCCAGGTGCGGGTGCTGCGCGAGGGCAAGGCGACGGCGACTGTGGCCTCGTACGCCGAAGACCCCGGACTGAGCCCGCGCGTGAGACTCACGGAGGCGGGCGAGCGCCGCGTGCCGTGCGCCGTCGTGCTCCCCACGGGCCACACCGACGGCGACGGTCCGCTGCCGGTCCTGATGGACCCGTACGGCGGCCCGCACGGACAGCGGGTGCTGGCCGCGCACAACCCGTACCTCACCTCACAGTGGTTCGCCGACCAGGGCTTCGCGGTGATCGTCGCGGACGGGCGCGGCATGCCGGGCCGCTCGCCCGCTTGGGAGAAGGCGATCAAGGACGACATGGCCGCGATCGTCGTGGACGACCAGATCCACGCGCTCCAGGCGCTCGCCGAGCGCTTCCCACTGGACCTGAACCGTGTCGCCATCCGCGGCTGGTCGTTCGGCGGCTATCTGGCGGGCCTGGCGGTGCTGCGCCGCCCCGACGTCTTCCACACGGCCGTCGTGGGCGCCCCGGTCACCGACCAGCGCCTGTACGACACCCACTACACGGAGCGCTACCTGGGCGACCCGAACCGGCAGCCCGAGGTCTACGCCGCGAACTCCCTGATCGACGACAACGGCCTTGTCGGCGCCGCCGAGCCGGCCCGCCCGATGATGATCATCCACGGCCTGGCCGACGACAACGTAGTGGTCGCCCACAGCCTGCGCCTGTCGTCAGCCCTACTGGCCGCAGGCCGCCCCCACGAGGTCCTGCCCCTCTCCGGAGTCACGCACATGACTCCGCAGGAACAGGTGGCCGAGAACTTGCTGCTGCTCCAGGTGGACTTCCTACGACGCGCTCTGAATCTGGGCTGAGCTGCAAGAAATCCGCAGAGCACCGCAACCATCAATTGAGAAACCACGACGAAGCACCAGCCAGGTCCGCGAGAGCGGCGCCGGTTTAGGCGCAAAAAACGGCGACCGGCCGGGGAGACATGGCGCGCCCCGGCCGGTCTACGGCACCCGCACGGCCGTACGCTGTCGAGCTTGACGCGTCCGTATATCGGTATCGGGTCGGCGAAGTTGCCTACGTGTTAACGCAGTTGATGTGCATTTGTGCCACTATGCCGACTCCGCCGTGGACACTCCGCGCTCCACACAGAATTCGTTGCCCTCTGGATCGGCCAGAGTGACCCACCCCCCGCCGTCGGGCCGGGTGTGGTCGTTGAGCAGCCGCGCTCCGAGCGCGAGCGCCCGCTCGACTTCCTGGGCACGGGTACGCTCCTTCGGCTTCATATCCAGGTGAAGCCGGTTCTTGGCCGTCTTGCCCTCCTCGACCCGCACGAAGAGCAGCGCGGGACCGCCGGCGGGGTCCGCGATGAGGGCCTCCGGGTCGCCGGGCTTGTCGTCATCGGCCAGAGGACGTTCCAGGAGGCGGCTCCAGAAGAGGCCCAGGTCGTAGGGGTCTCCGGTGCAGTCGAAGGTGATCTTGTCTATGTTCAACTTACTCCTTCACAGGGGTGGTTGTGGTCGCGGGGAACATTCCCCGGTCGCTGCTCCCGTGTCGAACGATTAAATGGACCGTGCCCCTTCACCTGCGCGGAACGGTCCTGCCCGACGGCGTCATACGTGACCGGGAGCGTCCTACGGAGAAGCATGGCGAAGAACCGCATCACCCTCACCCTCGATCCTGGCGAGGACGCCGCGATCCGCAAAGCCGCGACCGACTACGGTCTGGATCTCTCCGCATTCCTGCGCACCGCGCCACTCGCCGAGGTGACGCGGTACTGGCGCGTCCGGGACCGGTTCTCGGAGGTGGACGCGGTCAGCCGCGCTGCCGAGGAGAGCACGCCCGACGACGTCTCGCCCGCCGTAGCCCCCGAGGACGACGCCGCCATGGATGCCTACCTGGCTGCCATCGACGGCGGCTTCGGCACCCGGGGCAGCTACGCCGGTCGACTCCTTGCGGGACCTCCGGACGGCAAACCCACGCTGCTCTGACGCTACGGCGGACTGGTGGGCGACAGTTCGAGCGGTTGGTCGCAGGGATCAACTCCGGGGAATCACGCCAGGCTTGATCCCGACAAGCAGCGCCGCGAGGGCGGACGGAGCGGCGGTGGCTCGGCTCATTCCTGATTGCCTTTCTTGATCTCGGCAATGAGGTCGAGCCCCTCCTGTAGCGCCTCGTCGAACTCGGGGTCCGTGAAGGCGCGGATGCTGCCGGCATAGGTTTTGATGACGTCGGCGACCTGGTGGAGACGAAGGGAACGGGACCGTCGAAGGGCAGCACCTGAATCGTGACGTGAGGCAAGCGCGAGAGTTCGATCAGGCGCACCAACTGGTCACGCATGACATGCCGGTCTCCGTACGACGGGAGCAACGCGGCCTCGTGAACGATGGCGCGAACGCGGGGAGGGTTCTCACCTCGCAAGATCCGCTGCCGCGCAACCCGGAACTCGACGGCCCTGTCATGCTCGACATCCTCCGCCCTCGCATAGCACTGGCGATGAATCACCGACGCGTACGTCTCAGTCTGGAACAACCCCGGGACGAAGAACGGCTCGTAGCAGACGATGTCCGCGGCGCCGTCCTCCAGTTCGGCCAGATCCAACAGCGAGGGACGTACGCGGTCCCGGTACTCCGTCCACCATCCCTTGCCTGACCTGCCGCCCAGCTCGACGATGCCCCGGCCCAGCCCTCGGCCCTCGAACCCGCCGATGAGACGCCGCGAGCACCTGCTCGCTACTCTCAGGACATGGACTACGCGAAGATGCGCGCTATCGCGGAGGAGCTCACGGCGTACGCCGAGCACCTTGAGGGATCCTGGAACGTGGAAATCGGCCCCTCTGGCCCCTTCCTCACGATGATGAGCCCCTCGAAGCGCCATGAGGGCACGGTGCGCCGCATCCGCAACCAGCTCAACGATCAGCTCCCGGACACCCACCCCGGCTACGTCTGCGAGAACGGCCCCGAGATCGAGCACCCGGCAATCGGCCGCATGCGGTGCCCGGACGCCGTGGTCATCCCCGAGGACGTACTCGACGAGGAGGGCCTGGCCGTCGACGCAACGCAGGTGCTGGCGGTCGTCGAGATCGTCTCGCCGTCCAACCCGAACAACGACTACGGCGAGAAGCTCACTGAATACCCCGCCATGGGCATCGCCCACTACATGATCGTCGACCCTCGCACCGGCACCATCGAGGTGCACACGGGCCCTTGCAAGAACCGCTACCAGGACAAGGACCCGTACATCTTCGGAGACGCCGTACCCTTCGGCCCCTGGACGGTGGAGACCGCCGCCTTTCGCCGCTACGGCAAGACGGAGAACCGGCCTGACTGACGATTCGCCCGTCGAGCGGTGTGCGAACGGCTCGCACACCGGACGGCAGGGCGTGCAGATGTGACAGTTTCCCCGGAACTGTCACATCTTCGCGGATGCCTGGGTCAGGCCTTCGTGACCTTCGCGTCCACCTCAGTCGCGCCCTGCTCCAGCGCCTTCAGCGCCGGGTCCATCACCACGTCCTCGTCCCGCGCCTCCGTGGTCGGTTCCTCCGGGAAGTGGCATGCCGTCAGGTGGCCGCCGCGGTTGCCGGAGAGCTGGATCAGCGGGGGCTCCTCGCTGGCGCACTTGTCCTGCGCCTTCCAGCAGCGTGTACGGAAACGGCAGCCGGACGGCGGGTGGATCGGCGAGGGCACGTCACCGGCGAGCCGGATGCGCTCGCGGTCCTCGGAGTCCTCGGTGGCGACCTCGGGGACCGCCGAGAGCAGGGCGTGGGTGTAGGGGTGCCGGGGCCGGTTGTAGATCGAGTCCCGGTCGCCGACCTCCACGATCTTGCCGAGGTACATGACCGCGACGCGCTGCGAGAAGTGGCGCACGATGGCGAGGTCGTGGGCGATGAAGAGGAAGGCGATGCCCATCTCCTGCTGGACCTTCTGCAGCAGGTTGACGACCTGCGCCTGGATCGACACGTCCAGGGCCGACACCGGTTCGTCCGCGACGATCAGCTTCGGCTGGAGAGCCAGGGCCCGGGCCACGCCGATGCGCTGGCGCTGACCGCCGGAGAACTCGTGCGGGAAGCGGTTGTAGTGCTCGGGGTTGAGTCCGACGAGCTCCAGGAGTTCGCGTACGCGCTTCTCGCGGCCGCCCTCCGGGTTGATGTCGTTGACCTCCATCGGCGACCTGATGATGGTGCCGACGGTTTGCCGCGGGTTCAGCGAGGAGTACGGGTCCTGGAAGATCATCTGGATCTCGGAGCGTACGGGGGCGAGCTGCTTGCGCGAGGCGTGCGTGATGTCCTGGTCCGCGTACGTGATCTTGCCGTCGGTCGGCTCCAGGAGCCGGGTGATGAGCCGGCCCGTGGTCGACTTGCCACAGCCCGACTCGCCGACCAGGCCGACGCTCTCGCCGACCCCGACGGACAGGTCGACTCCGTCGACGGCCTGTACGGCGCCGACTTTTCGTTTGATCGGGAAGCCGCCGTAGATCGGGAAGTGCTTGGTCAGGCCCTCGACGCTGAGGAGCGTCTCGGCCGCGGTACCGGTCGAGTCCTTCGGTGCGGGGAGGGTGAGGTTGTCGCTCATGTCTCGGTTCTCCCTAGCGCAGCCGGGGCTGGATCTGGTCGATGAAGATGGTCTGCTTCTGCTCGGCCGTGAGGTGGCAGGCGGCGGCGCGGCCGTCGGCCAGCGAGGGCCGCTCGTCGGTGCAGCGATTGCCCGCGACCTTGTCCGTGAAGGCGCAGCGGGGGTGGAAGGGGCAGCCCGAGGGCGGGTTGAGGAGGCTGGGCGGCGACCCGGGGATCGGGCTGAGCGCCTCGTTGAGGTCGCCGCCGAGCCTCGGCATCGAGCTCAACAGGCCCCAGGTGTACGGATGCTGGGGCTGCCGGAGCACCTCGCGGGTGCTGCCGCGCTCCACGGCCCGGCCCGCGTACATCACCAGCAGGTCGTCGGCCATGTGCGAGATGACGCCGAGGTCATGGGTGATGAAGATGATCGCGGAGCCGAACTCCTGCTGTAGATCCCTGAGCAGGTCCAGGATCTGCGCCTGCACGGTCACGTCGAGCGCGGTGGTCGGCTCGTCGGCGATCAGCAGGTCGGGGTCGCACATCAGCGACATGGCGATCATCGCGCGCTGGCGCATACCGCCGGAGAACTGGTGCGGGTAGTCGTCGAAGCGCGTCTTGGGCTGCGGGATGCCGACCTTGTCGAGCATCTCGATCGCCCGGACCTTCGCCTCCTTCTTGGAGGCTCCGGTGTGCTTCATGAACGGCTCGGACAGCTGGCGGCCCACCGTGTAGTACGGCGAGAGCGCGGTCAGCGGGTCCTGGAAGATCATCGCGGCCTTGTTGCCGCGGAGCTTCTCCATCTCCTTCTCGGAGGCGGTGATCAGCTCCTTGCCGTCCAGGACGATCTCGCCCTCGACGGTGGTGGTCTTGGGGCTGTGCAGCCCGAGGATCGTCAGGTTGGTGACGGACTTGCCGGAGCCCGATTCGCCGACGATGCCCAGCGTCTTACCGCGCTCGACGTCGAACGAGAGGCCGTCGACCGCCTTGACGACGCCGTCCTCGGTGGAGAACCGGACGTGCAGATCGCGCACCGAGAGAAAGGGGTTCGACCCGGTCTGGGGCGGTGTGCCCGCGGTCTTGGTGAGTGTGGTCACGGTCGTTCTCCTAGGACAGGCGCACGCGCGGGTCGATGTAGGCGTAGGCGAGGTCCACGATGATGTTCAGCAGCAGGATGAAGAAGGCCCCGAACATCATCACCCCCATCGTCAGCGGGATGTCCTTGTTCAGCGAGGACTCCACCGCGAGACGGCCGAGACCGGCCAGATCGAAGGTGAACTCGGTGACCACGGCGCCGGAGAGCAGGGCGCTGAGGTCGATGCCGACGATGGTGACGATGGGGATCAGCGAACCACGCCAGGCGTAGCGGAAGAACACATACCGCCGGGCCATGCCCTTGGCGCGCGCGGTGCGGACATGGTCCTCCTGGAGCTGTTCGATCATCGTCGAGCGCGACATACGGGTGTACTGGGCGGTGAAGATTGTCGCCATGACCACCCAGGGGATCAGCAGGCCGATGAACCAGGCGCCCGGACTGTCGAACGGCGAGACGTACTTGGGGTTCTCCATCCAGCCCGAGCTGTAGACCAGGATGCCGAGCACGATCGGACCGAGCAGGTAGATCTGGAACGAACTGAGGACGATCGAGGCGCCGCTGAGCACCTTGTCGACGAAGGTGCCCCGCTTCCAGGCGGCGAGCATGCCGGTGCCGAGGCCGACCACCAGGAAGACCACCAAGCCGCCGAGCGTCAGCGACAGCGTCAGCGGGAAGCGGTCCATGATCGAGTCCCAGACGAAGTCGCCACTGGCGAAGGACTGGCCCAGGCACGGGGCCGGGCAGTGGCCCGCCGGGAAGTCGCGTCCGGCCACGATGCCCGACATGAACTCCCAGAACTGGGCGGTGATGGGCTTGTCGAGACCGAGATTCTCGCGGATCACCTCAATGTTCTGCGGGGTGCAGTTCTTTCCGCAGGCGAGCTGGGCGAAGTCTTGCGGGATCGAATAGAAGAGGAAGAACGTAAAGGCGCCGATCAGGAACATGATGACGACGGCGCCGGTCAACCTGCGGATCAGAAAGGGAAGCATGGCGGGCGGCTGCTCTCTCAAGAAGGCGGGGGGGACGGCGTGAGGGGTGCGTGACCCGCGGGGGTGCGCTCCGCCTGGCGCGCACCCCCGCGGACTGGCCGAACTGGGCCGCTACGGCTTCTTCAGGTAGAGGTCGTTGACGTTGATGTAGCTGCCCTCCGTGTCATAGGAGGTGCCACCGATGTTCGACCCGAAGATCTGGATCGTCTTGGAGTAGTAGACCGGGGCACCGGGGTTGATGTCCTCCACCAGACGGTGGTGGGCCTTCTCCCAGGTCTTCGCGGCCGCCTCGGGCTCCTCGTTCAGTGCCTGCTTGATCAGGTCGTTGATCTGCTTGTCGTCGACGTGCGAGTAGTTCGGGCTGCCGTCGGCGACCAGGCCACCGTCGTAGACCGGCGTGATGACGGTGGACGGGGACGGCCAGTCCTGACCCCAGCCGGTCATGTAGAGGTCGTACGGGTTGTCCAGCTTGCCGATCTGCTCGTAGAACGTGGCGCGGTCGAGTTCCTTCGTCTGGACGTCGTAGCCCAGCTTCTTCAGCATGTCGCGGATGGTGAGCATCTGCTTCTGGCCGCGCGGGGTGTTGGAGTAGGCGTAGGTGAGCTTGGTGCCCTCCTTGACCCCGGCCTCCTTGAGGAGCTCCTTGGCCTTGTTCAGGTCGCCGTTGGGCTTCTTGAGCTTGCCGAACGGGTCGTACGTCGGGTCGAAGCCGGGCAGGGTCGGGGCGAACAGACCGCCAGCGATCTCACCGCCGTACTTGCCGCCGTCCGCCTGCACCATGGCAGCGGGGGGGATCGCGTAGGTGATCGCGTCCCGGACCTTCTTGTCCTTCATCTTGTCGCTGTCAAGGTTGAAGGACATTTGCCAGACGTAGGGCTGGTAGCCCTGGACGGTCCGCTTGTAGGTGGTCTTGTCGCTGACCACATCCTGCATCTGGGCGGTGTCCACCGGGTCGATGAACGAGATGGCGTTCTTGGCCTCGCCCTGGTCGGCCATGAGCCGCTTGGTCTGGCTCGCAACGCTGATGGTCAGCGGCATGTCATAGCCGTCGACGTGCTGGTGGCGCACCGAGTCGGTCTTCGGATCCCACTCGGTGTTCTTGACCAGCTTCATCGACTTGCCGGCCTTGAACTCGGAGATCTTGTAGGGGCCGAGCGACGCGGGCGCCTTGTCGTACTTCTCCTTGGTGTCCTGCTTCTCCGGAACGATCGAGTAGCCGGGCATGGCCAGGGCCTGCGGGAGGTCCGGCCGGGGCTGGTTGAAGTGGAAGACGACGGTCTTGTCGTCCGGAGTCTCCAGGACCGAGTCGGGCAGGTGCTTGTTCTTGAACGGACCGTCCGGCAGCGCCTTGCGGTAGTCGTTGCCGGAGAGCCAGGTCTGGATGTAGTTCGGGCCGTCGAAGATGAACTTCGCGTACATCCGCTCGATAGTGTGGCGGACGTCCTTGGACGTGATGACGTTCCCGTCCTCGTCCTTGATGCCGTCCTTGAGAGTGTACGTCCAGGTCTTGCCGCTGTCGGAGGACTTGCCGGAGTCGGTGGCGATGTCGCCAACAACGGTCAGGTTGCCTTCCGCGTCCTGCCGGAAGTCGGTGAGGCCGCGGAAGATCAGCGAGCCGAGCTGTTTCCCGTCGCTGACGTAGATCTGGCCCGGGTCCAAGTGGGTGAAGTCCGACTGCATGTAGGCGGTGATGGTGCCGCCTTCCTTGGCGCCGGCCACCGGCTTGGCCGGTCCGGTCGAGCCGGAGGCGTCGGCGTACTTGACAGGCTCCTGCTGCTTGGCCGCGTCCTTCTGCTCCTCGGTCTTGCCCTCGGACTTGTTGTCGCTGTTGCCGGAGCAACCGGTCAGCGCCAGGGCGCCGATCGCTGACGCGGCAACGATGACGCGCGCGGATCGTGATCGGAATGGCTTCATGATGCTGTGTGCACCTACCTGTCAGTTGTTATCCACATGTGCTGCCTGACGCATCCGGTTGCCCGGCGCGGGGGCGGCAGCCATCCCCCACCGATGGATGGTCACCGTCCGGTCTTGGGGTCGAATGCGTCCCGCACCGAGTCGCCGAGAAGGTTGAAGGCGAGGACGAAGACGAACAGGGCCACACCCGGGAAGAACATGAACGCCGGGTCCTGGTCGTAGATCTCGGTGGCGGTGGCGAACATCCGGCCCCAGTCGGGGGTCGGCTCCACGAAACCGACGCCGACGAAGGAGAGGAACGCGATGGTCAGGATGTTGCTGGGGAGCATGTAGGTGCTCTGCACCAGGATCGGGGTGACGATGTTCGGCAGGACCTCCTTGCGGACGATCCGCCAGGGCGAGGCCCCCGAGACCTTGGCCGCCTCGACGAACTCGCGCTCCCGCAGGCCCAGCACGGAGGAGCGGACCAGTCGGGCCATGCCCATCCAGCCCAGGAACCACAGGACCAGGATGATCACCACGGCCCGGAGGTAGGCGGGCGTCTCGTCCTTCGGGGACACGAAGAGCGCGGTCACGACCGGCATGAAGGCGATGAAGAACAGCTGGTTCGGGAAGGAGAGGAAGAAGTCGGTGACCCGGCCCAGCCAGTAGTCGACCCTGCCGCCGAAGTAGCCACCGACCATGCCGATGATGACGCCGGTGACGACCGTGGTCAGGGTGACCGCGAGCGCCATGAAGAGCGAGGTCCGCATCCCGTAGATCAGCATGGTGAACACATCGCGGCCCACGTTGGGCTCGACCCCGAACCAGAAGTCGCCGGAGACGCCGCCGAACGCACCCGTCGGCATGGCGAAGTCGTTCAGCAGGCCTGGGTACTCCGGCTCCTGCGCGTAGAGCGTGTACGGGTCCTTGCCGTACAGCTTGGAGATCACCGGGGCCAGCGCGGAGACGGCGAAGTAGAAAATCACTACACCGGCGGTGACCATGCCTGTACGGTCACGCTTGAATCGCTGCCACATCAACTGGCCGGGGGAACGGCCCTCAAGCTTCTTGGGCACGACGACCTCGGTGGTCGCCGCCAGCTCAGGGTCCAAGGCGACCGACGGGCCGGAGCCCTCGGCCTTGGTTGGACTGGTCATGTGTGTTCTTCCCCCGGGGGATGGAGAGCTGAGCCGAACTCAGATGTGAGCACAGCTCAGATATTGGCGCGTTCCGTGGTTTGAGGGGAACTTTCGCCAAGGGACTCAACGCGCGTCAAGGGCGGAAGGCATAGGGATCTCCCTACCGTCCATATTTTGAGCAAAAATTGCAAAGACTGACACCTGATCGCGCTTGACAGGTGAGACGGAACTTTCGCGTAACGGACATACAGGGAGCGTTTTCTGTTTACATGTCCGAAACTCGATCGCTGCCTCTCCGGTATACGAACGTCGCTGACAGCGCACGGACAGCGAATCCATGAGATCCCGCCAACCCGTCCCCCCGGTGTTCCCCCGCACAGGGCCTGAAGGCACACCGAAAACCCGGCTCTCCTCTCGGCGGAGAACCGGGTCAACCGGCTTTCACGGGTCCTCGCTGAGGAGGCGTCAGCCGTGCTTCGCCCGGCTGGCAGCCCGCGCGCGCTCCCGGCCGTCCAGCTTCACCTTGCGGATGCGGGCGGCCTCCGGGGTCACCTCGACGCACTCGTCGTCGCGGCAGAACTCCAGGGACTGCTCCAGGGAGAGCTTGCGCGGCGGGACGATCGCCTCGAACGAATCGGCCGAGGCCGACCGCATGTTGGTGAGCTTCTTCTCCTTGGTGATGTTCACGTCCATGTCGTCCGCGCGCGAGTTCTCGCCGACGATCATGCCCTCGTACACCTCGGTGCCCGGCTCCACGAAGAGCACACCACGCTCCTGAAGGTTCGTCATCGCGAACGCGGTGACGGCGCCGGCGCGGTCCGCGACCAGTGAGCCGTTGTTACGGGTCTGGAGGGCGCCGAACCACGGCTCGTGGCCCTCGTGGATGGAGTGCGCGATGCCCGTGCCGCGCGTGCTCGTCAGGAACTCCGTACGGAAGCCGATGAGGCCGCGGGACGGCACCACGAACTCCATGCGGACCCAACCGGAGCCGTGATTGGACATGTTGTCCATCCGGCCCTTGCGGACACCCATGAGCTGAGTGACCGCGCCCATGTGCTCCTCGGGCACGTCGATCGTCATGCGCTCGACCGGCTCGTGCAGCTTGCCGTCGATGTCCTTGGTGACGACCTGCGGCTTGCCGACCGTCAGCTCGTAGCCCTCCCGGCGCATGGTCTCGACGAGGATCGCGAGCGCCAGCTCACCGCGGCCCTGGACCTCCCAGGCGTCCGGGCGCTCGGTGTCCAGCACCCGCAGGGAGACGTTGCCGACCAGCTCTCGGTCCAGACGGTCCTTCACCTGACGGGCCGTGACCTTGCGGTCCTTGACGGCCGCCTTGGCGTCCGCGCCCTTGCCGGTGCCGCCACGGCCGACCAGCGGCGAGGTGTTCGTACCGATCGTCATCGAGATCGCCGGCTCGTCGACGGTGATGAGCGGCAGCGCGACGGGGTTCTCGGGGTCCGCGAGGGTCTCGCCGATCATGATGTCGGGGATACCGGCGACGGCGCAGATGTCACCGGGGCCGGCCTTCTCGGCGGGCTTGCGGGTCAGCGCCTCGGTCATCATCAGCTCGCTGATCCGTACGCTGCTGACGCTGCCGTCACGTTTGATCCAGGCGACCGTCTGGCCCTTGCGCAGCTCGCCCTGCTCGACGCGGAGCAGCGCGATACGGCCGAGGAAGTTGTCGGCGTCCAGGTTGGTGACGTGCGCCTGGAGGGGGGCCTCCTCGTCGTACGTCGGGGCCGGGACGTGCTCCAGGATCGTGGAGAAGAACGGCTCCAGGCTGTCGCTGTCGGCCGGGACGGTGCCGTCCTCCGGCTTGGTCAGCGAGGCGACGCCGTCACGTGCACACGCGTAGACGATGGGGAACTCGATCTGGTCCTCGTCGGCGTCGAGGTCCAGGAAGAGGTCGTACGCCTCGTTCACCACCTCGTCGATACGGGAGTCCGGGCGGTCCGTCTTGTTGATGCACAGGATGACGGGCAGCCGGGCCTGCAGGGCCTTGCGCAGCACGAAGCGGGTCTGCGGCAGCGGGCCCTCGGAGGCGTCGACGAGCAGGACCACCGCGTCGACCATCGACAGACCGCGCTCGACCTCGCCGCCGAAGTCGGCGTGGCCGGGGGTGTCGATGATGTTGATGGTGATGACGTCGCCGCCGGCCTTCGGGTGGTACTTCACCGCCGTGTTCTTGGCGAGGATCGTGATGCCCTTCTCACGCTCCAGGTCGTTCGAGTCCATCATGCGGTCGTCGAGCGACTCGGCGGCATGCGCGGCGAATGAACCGGCCTGCTTGAGCATGGCGTCGACCAGAGTGGTCTTGCCGTGGTCGACGTGGGCGACGATGGCGACGTTACGAATGTCGTGGCGCGTGGCCATAGTGAGGCGCTTCTCCCGGGGTGAGTGAACGGCCGACGCGTACATCTGTGTTACGCGGGCCCTGCCGGGCGGAACATGCCACGGCCTTACCCCATGGTACGGGGCCGCTGGCCGCTGGGGCTCCGCAGGGCTGGGTGAGGTCGTTCTCACGTGCGGGCGCGCTGCCGCTGAGCTGGGCGGGTTCTGCCGGTGGGCACAGCGCGGTCCGCGGGGGCTGATCGCGCAGTTCCCCGCGCCCCTAAAGGAAGGCCTGCGGCCTCCTTTAGGGGCGCGCCAAGGTCACGACGTTCGCTTCATGCCCTTCTTCAAGTAGCCCATGTCCTCGTACACCGGTGTCTCGAAGCCGAACGCGCCCGCGTTGACCAGGTTGGGGCGGGCCGCGACGAGCTGCGGGCGCTGGTAGAGAGGGATCGAGCCGGCGGCGGCCCAGATGCGGGCATCCGCCTTGCGGACCAGGGAGCGGGACTCCTTCTCGTCCAGTTCTGCGACTGCCTGGTCGAAGAGGTGGTCGACCTGGTCGGTGCCGACGCGGGTGTAGTTCTGCTCGACGTTGAGGGAGCCGTCCGCGGCGGGCACCGGCTTGGCGTAGATGGGGCGGGCGTCCGTGGCGGGGAAGGCGGAGGCGGGCCAGGAGTAGAGCGCCAAGTCGTACTGGCCCGAGGCGATGTGGTCCTTGAAGTAGCTCGCGTCGGAGACCTTGGAGATCTCCGTACGGATGCCGATGTCGTCCAGCATCCGCGCGATACGCTCACCGACCGCCCGCAGCGACTCCGTGCCGGGCCCCGACGGGAGCACGAAGCGCAGCGACAGGGCCTTGCCGTCCTTGGCGAGCGGACCGGCCGCGGCACCCGCGGGGGCGGCGGTGCCCTTCGGCGCGTACGCCCCTGGCGCCCCGCCGTGCTTGAGCTGCCCTTCCTGCGCCAGCTCCTGCTTCTCCTCCCGCTTCTCCTCCCGCTTCTCCTCCCGCTTCTCCTCCCGCTTCTCCTCCCGCTTCTCCTCCCGCTTCTCCTCCCGCTTCTCCTCCTGCTTCTCCTCCTGCTCCTCGTCGGACTTCTCCGCCTCGCGGCGCTCGGCCTGCGTGGCGGCCTGGTCGAGGAGCGCCGTGCGCAGCTGGGCGATGGGCGCGGGCGCGAGCACGGCGGAGGTGCCGTGGTCGGCGGGCTTGCTGTCGTCACCGGAACCTTCGCCGTACGACGCCTCGCCGGAGGCCGGGTCGTACGCCGCACCGGGCTTGTTGTCCTCGCCCACGATGTACGTGTCGTCGTCCGACTTCCCGGACCCCTCAGACTCCTCGGAGGCCTCGCTGCCGGCCCCCTTCGCCGCCTTCTCCTTCTCGCCCTTCTTCTCCTTGATGGGCCCGCCCCGTTCCCAGCCCGCGTCCGCGAGCAGCGCCTGCGCCTCCTCGGTGTCCTGCTCGCCGAGGGCGCCGCTGCTGTCGGCGTACGCGGCCTGTCCGGCGAGGGCGAGATGGCTGCCTACGGGTTCGGCAGGCAGGCCGAGTGGCTGGAGTACGACCCTGGCGAGTTCGTCGCGGTCGAGGGCGCGGGCCACGGCGCGGCGGACGCGCTCATCTGCGAGCGGGCCCTCGGCGCCGTTGAGGGCGAGCTGTGTGTAGACGGGTTCGAGGGACTTGCGGACGGCGAATCGGCGCAGGGCCGACTGCTCCTCGCGGTACTTCGCGAACTTCTTCTTCCGCTGCTCGCGGGCGGTGGTCTCCTCGTCGGCCGCCTCCTCGTCGGAGCCGTTCGCGATCGCCCAGGAGCGCAGTGCCTTGGCGGGCGTGAGTTCGGCGCCGGGGCCGTGGGCGAAGGGTGCCCCGGCGGACCCCCTGGCGCCGGCGGCGGCTGTGATGCGCCGCGCCGCGGAGGGGTCGATCTCGGCGAGGTCGAGCCGGCCGGCGGCGAGTGCGGCGGCGCGTTTGTTGCGTGGTACGGCACGCAGGACCAGCTCGGAGAGCTTGGGCTGGTGGCCCCACCAGCGCGGGTTGCGCTTCAGCTTGACGTCGCCGGCCTTGCGGTCGATCTTGTCGATCTTGAAGGGGCCGGCGGTGACCTTCAGCTTGCGGCGTGCGCCGTCGTTGAAGGTGTCCGGGGTGCCCATCACGTCCTTCGGGTACAGCGGCGAGAACAGCGACCGCCAGTCCGCGTACGGCTTGCTGAAGGTGACCCGTACCTCGAGGTCGTCGTCGCCGCGCTCGATCTTCTCGATGCGTTCGTAGCCGGCGTTGCGGGCCGTCCAGTACGCGGTGTCCTTGCCGGACAGGGCGCGCCACTGGGCGGCGAAGTCGGCGGCGCCGATCTCGCGGCCGTCGCTCCAGACGGCCTGCTGGTTGAGCTTGTAGAGCACGACCTGCTTGGGCTCGCGCTCGACGATCTCCGCGGACTCCAGGTAGTCGGGGTTGCGCTCGGGCCTGCCCTTCTCGTCGAGCCGGTACATCGAGGGCAGGACAGCGCCGGCGACCCGGGAAGTGGTCGCGTCGGCGTCGGCCTGGAAGGTGTTGAGTGTCGCCGGGACGGTGTCCACGGCCCAGCGCACGGTGCCGCCGTCGGCGATCCGGTCGCGCTCCGCGGGAGCGATGTCCTGCCCGGCGAGGGGCCGGGCGGCCGGGTCCTCCTCGCTGCACGCGGCGAGGGAGGTCACCGCGAGCACGCCCGCCGTGAGGAACGCGACCGAGCGCGTGGCTGCGCGCGGTCCGACGCCGTGGTGGGACATGACTGATACCTCCGGGGCGGTTCTGATCACGTGGGCTGAACACACGGGCTGATCACTTCGGCTGATCGCTTGGGCTGAGCACGCAGAATGTCGCGTTTTGGTGAGTTAGATCACGTTTGGCCGTATTATGGAGTTGATCAGATCTATCGCCCCACTGAAGGGGCAAGCCCCCGAGTCGGAGCGGCGCCACGGCGATGGGTGAGCGAAAGCTCACCCATGCGGCCTAGCAAAGGGCGCACTGCCGATGGCGGGGGCGCGCGCGTGGCGTGAATGCGCGACACGATCGGTAAATCCATGCAGATCCCTTCACAGGGACCGATGTGACGCGCGACACTCGCAGGCGCATGAACGTTGCCGCCTTGGGCCGCAGGGTCCGCGGAAGTGAGGGCAAGTCATGTCCGTGCAAGACGACCTGACAACAGTCCAGCGCGCTCTCGACGACCTGTACCGGTCGGTGGGGCGCCTGGAACAGCAGATCGGTGGCGGTCTGGAGATGCGCCGTGTGCGCACCGACGCCGACCACCTGCGCGAGAGCGTGGCGCTGCTGCTTGAGGCCGCCCCCGGCCTCAAGGCACCGCGGCGTCCCGACCTCGTGTCCATCCCCGACACCCCGTACGACAGCACTCTGTGGACGGACTCGGACGACGAGGGTCTCGGCGCCCGCGACCGGCACGCACCCTGATCCGACTGGAGTCCACCCCCTTGGCCACTGGTACGGAACCCGAACTGAACAGCGGCGGCGTAAGAACCCCCACGCGCGCCGCGATCGCCGCCCCGCATCTGCGGACGGACCGCTGGTGGCTGGCGCCCGCCACCACCGCGGCCGGTCTGCTGGCCTTCGTCGTCTACTCGACGTGGCGGGCGTTCGCGAACACCGACTACTACGCGGCGCCGTATGTCTCGCCGTTCTATTCGCCCTGCCTGGCGGAGAACTGCGAGCCGATGCGGGCGGGCCCGAACTGGGAGATCTTCGGTGGCTGGTGGGGCCTGTCCCCCGCCCTGCTCATCCTGATCTTCCCGCTGGGCTTTCGGCTGACCTGCTACTACTACCGCAAGGCCTACTACCGGGGCTTCTGGGCCTCACCCCCGGCCTGCGCGGTCGCCGAGCCGCACAAGAAGTACACCGGCGAGACCCGCTTCCCGCTGATCCTGCAGAACATCCACCGCTACTTCTTCTACGCCGCGATCCTGGTCGCCGGCATCCTCACGTACGACACCGTGCTCGCCTTCCGCGACGAGCACTACGAGTGGGGCCACATGGGTCTCGGCACCCTGGTCTTCCTGGTCAACATCGTGCTGATCTGGGCGTACACCCTCTCCTGCCACTCGTGCCGGCACATCGTCGGCGGGCAGCTCAAGCACTTCTCCAAGCACCCCGTGCGCTACCGGATGTGGCAGTGGGTCGGCAAGCTCAACGCCCGGCACATGCTGCTCGCGTGGGCCTCGCTGGTGAGCGTGGCGCTCGCCGACTTCTACGTGTATCTGGTCGCGTCCGGTGCCTTTGACGATCCGAGGTTGTTCTGATGCCCGTAGTTGACCGGCAGGAGTGGGACGTCGTCGTGGTCGGCGCGGGCGGCGCCGGGCTGCGGGCCGCGATCGAGGCGCGTGAGCGGGGCGCGCGTACGGCCGTGATCTGCAAGTCGCTGTTCGGCAAGGCGCACACGGTGATGGCCGAGGGCGGCATCGCGGCGGCGATGGGCAACGTCAACGCCGGGGACAACTGGCAGGTCCACTTCCGCGACACCATGCGCGGCGGCAAGTTCCTCAACCAGTGGCGGATGGCCGAACTGCACGCGCAGGAGGCCCCGGACCGCGTCTGGGAGCTGGAGACCTGGGGCGCCCTCTTCGACCGTACGAAGGACGGGCGGATCTCCCAGCGCAACTTCGGCGGGCACGAGTACCCGCGGCTCGCGCACGTCGGCGACCGCACGGGCCTGGAGCTGATCCGCACGCTCCAGCAGAAGATCGTGTCCTTGCAGCAGGAGGACCACAAGGAGACCGGCGACTACGAGTCGCGGCTGAAGGTCTACCAGGAGTGCACGGTCACCCGGATCCTGAAGGATGGGGAGCGGGTCTCCGGTGCCTTCTGCTACGAGCGCGAGTCCGGCCGTTTCTTCGTCCTCGAAGCCCCTTCGGTCGTGATCGCCACGGGTGGCATCGGCAAGTCCTTCAAGGTCACGTCGAACTCCTGGGAGTACACCGGCGACGGGCACTCGCTGGCGCTGCTGGCCGGGGCACCCCTCCTCAACATGGAGTTCGTGCAGTTCCACCCGACGGGCATGGTCTGGCCGCCGTCGGTGAAGGGCATCCTCGTCACGGAGTCGGTGCGCGGGGACGGCGGGGTGCTGCGGAACTCCGAGGGCAAGCGGTTCATGTTCGACTACATCCCGGACGTCTTCAAGGAGAAGTACGCGCAGTCCGAGGAAGAGGGCGACCGCTGGTACGAGGACCCGGACAACAACCGGCGTCCGCCCGAGCTGCTGCCGCGTGACGAGGTGGCGCGGGCCATCAACGCGGAGGTCAAGGCGGGCCGTGGTTCGCCGCACGGCGGCGTCTTCCTCGACGTGTCGACGCGTATGCCCGCCGAGGTGATCAAGCGGCGGCTGCCGTCGATGTACCACCAGTTCAAGGAGCTCGCCGACGTCGACATCACCGCCGAGGCGATGGAGGTCGGGCCGACCTGCCACTACGTGATGGGCGGGATCGCGGTCGAGTCGGACACGGCGGCGGCGCGCGGGGTGCCGGGGCTGTTCGCGGCCGGGGAGGTCGCGGGCGGTATGCACGGCTCCAACCGGCTCGGCGGCAACTCGCTCTCCGACCTGCTGGTCTTCGGCCGCCGGGCCGGGCTGCACGCGGCGCGGTACGCGACCGATGCGGGCGAACGGCCCGCTGTGGACGACGTCCAGATCGACACGGCGGCGGCGGAGGCGCTGCGGCCGTTCTCCGCGGAGGGCCCCGAAGCGGGTGCGGAGGAGGCGGGACGGCCGCCGGAGAACCCGTACACCCTCCATCAGGAACTCCAGCAGACGATGAACGACCTCGTCGGCATCATCCGCCGGGAGGCAGAGATGGAGTCGGCGCTGAAGAAGCTGGCGGATCTGCGCGTACGGGCGCGGCGGGCCGGGGTCGAGGGGCACCGGCAGTTCAACCCCGGCTGGCACCTCGCGCTCGACCTGCGCAACATGCTGCTGGTCAGCGAGTGCGTGGCGCGCGCCGCCCTGGAGCGTACGGAGTCGCGCGGCGGCCACACCCGTGAAGACCATCCGACGATGGAGCGGGAGTGGCGGCGGATCAACCTGCTCTGCCGGCTGATCGA
Source organism: Streptomyces vastus (assembly GCF_039532825.1). Lineage (NCBI taxonomy): Bacteria > Bacillati > Actinomycetota > Actinomycetes > Kitasatosporales > Streptomycetaceae > Streptomyces > Streptomyces vastus. The sequence continues at coordinate 83,399 of NZ_BAAASJ010000081.1, read as the reverse complement.
CCCCACGGCGGGCTTGGCGGCCACGGATCCGGTACGCGGCCAGATCAAGCTCGTCCGGGAGACCACCGAGCCCATCCGGCAGGACCTGCTCGCCCTCTTCGACAAGGAAGAGCTGGTCAAGTACCTCGCTGAAGAGGAGCTGTACGAGTGAGCAGCTATGAGGCCCGCTTCAAGGTGTGGCGCGGGGACGCCGAGGGCGGTGGCCTGGAGGACTTCAAGGTCGAAGTCAACGACGGCGAGGTGGTGCTGGACATCATCCACCGCCTCCAGGCGACCCAGACCCCGGATCTGGCCGTGCGCTGGAACTGCAAGGCGGGCAAGTGCGGTTCGTGTTCGGCGGAGATCAACGGCCGGCCGCGGCTGATGTGCATGACGCGTATGTCGGTGTTCTCGCGCGAGGAGACGATCACGGTGACTCCCCTGCGGGCGTTTCCCGTTGTACGTGATCTCGTCACCGACGTCGGCTTCAACTACACGAAGGCGCGCGAGGTGCCGTCCTTCGTGCCCCCCGCCGGTGTCGGTCCCGGCGAGTACCGGATGATGCAGGAGGACGTGGACCGCTCGCAGGAGTTCCGCAAGTGCATCGAGTGCTTCCTGTGCCAGGACACCTGCCATGTGGTCCGGGATCACGAGGAGAACAAGCAGGCGTTCGCGGGGCCCCGGTTCCTCATGCGGGTGGCGGAGCTCGACATGCACCCGCTGGACGCGGCGTCCGAGACCGGCCTGGACCGCAAGAGCACGGCCCAGGACGAACACGGGCTCGGCTACTGCAACATCACCAAGTGCTGCACCGAGGTCTGCCCCGAGGGCATCAAGATCACGGACAACGCCCTGATTCCCTTGAAGGAACGGGCTGTCGACCGCAAGTACGACCCGCTGGTGTGGCTGGGGTCGAAGATCAGGAGGCGTACCTCCTAGGTCCTCTTGATCTCCTGATCTTCTGGCCTCCTGGGGCCCTCTAGCTCCTCCTAGAACAGGCTCAGCAAGGCTTCCGCCGGGTCCGTGAGGCCTGTGTCGCCGTTCGGCAGGGGGAGTTCGAACCAGACCGTCTTGCCGCGCGGCGTGCGGCGCGAGCCCCACGCCGCGCTGAGCAGCCCGACGAGCTGGAGGCCCCGGCCGCCCTCGTCCGTGTCGCGGGCGCGGCGGCGACGGGGCTGGACCAGGCCGGCGTCCCAGACCTCGCAGACCAACGTGCGGTCGAGCAGCAGCCGGAGCCTGATGTCGCCCTCGCCGTAGCGCAGGGCATTGGTCACCAGCTCGCTGACCAGCAACTCCGCGGTGTCGACGAGCGGTTCGAGGTCCCAGCTCAGGAGCTGGCCACGGGCGAACTCACGAGCCCGGCCCACGCTGCGCGGCTCGCGCGGCAGGGTCCAGTCGCCTACGGATTCGGCGGGCAGCCCCTGGACACGGGCCATCAGAAGGGCGATGTCGTCCTCGCCGTGATGGGTGTCGAGGGTGTTGAGGACGTGGTCGCAGACATCCTCCAGCGATCGGGAGGTGTCGGCGCGCCACGCCGTCGCCCCGGGGTGGTGGCCGGGTGCCGACTGGGACGGGTCCGTCAGGGCGCCCACGAACGCCTGCAGGCCCTCGTCCAGCGGATGGTCGCGCGATTCGACCAGTCCATCCGTGTAGAGCGCCAAAAGCGAACCTTCGGGAAGTTCGACCTCCACCTCCTCGAAGGGCTCGCCGCCCACACCGAGCGGCATGCCCGGCGGCACGTCCAGCATCAGCGCGTTCTCACCGGGCTCCACCAGTACGGGCGGCAGATGGCCCGCGTTGGCGAAGGTGCAGCGGCGCGTGACGGAGTCGTAGACCGCGTACACACAGGTGGCGAGATACACCTCGCAGAGGTCGGCGTCGCGCTGCGACTGACGGCCCGCGGTGCGGGTGGCCTGCTGGATGCCGCCGGGCGTGCCGAGGCCGCGGGCGATCTCGTCCAACGCCGAGAGGACCTCGGCCGGTTCGAGGTCGAGCAGTGCCAAGGTGCGTACGGCCGTACGGAGTTCACCCATGGCGACGGCGGCGCGCAGACCGCGGCCCATCACATCGCCGACGACCAACGCCGTGCGGTGGCCGGGGAGTTCGATGACGTCGAACCAGTCGCCGCCCACCTCGGTCGCCGCGTTCCCGGGAAGGTAGCGGCAGGCGATGTCCAGGCCGGAGGCCTCCGGGTCGCCCGGGGGCAGAAGGGATCGCTGGAGTATCAGCGCCCGTTGGTGCTCGCGGCGGTACAGGCGGGCGTTGTCGATGCAGACGGCGGCGCGTGCGGCCAGCTCGACCGCGAGGCCGCGGTCCCGCTCCCCGAACGGCTCGCTGCCCTTCGTACGCGAGAACTGCACGAGGCCGACGACCGTGTCGTGCGCGACCATCGGCACGGCCAGCGTGGACTGGATCAGGCCGCCCTCCTCGCCGGGGACGGTCTTCGGGCGGGCGGTGCGCAGGGCGTCCGCGCACTCCGAGTTGAACGCGAAGTGGTGCACGGCGCCGACGTTCACCGGCTCGGGGCCGCCGATGAAGGGCGCGTCGGAGACGGCGCTGGCGAAAGCGACCCGGCGCAGCTCCGCGCTGCCGTCGGCGAGCCCGGGCGGGGTCTCGTCGCCGGCGAGCAGCCCCTGGTAGAGGTCGACGGAGGCAAGGTCGCAGAAGCCGGGGACGGCCACGTCGAGGAGTTCGCGGGCCGTGGTCTCCAGGTCGAGGGAGTTGCCGATGCGCGCCCCGGCCTCGTTCAGCAGGGCGAGATTGCGCCGGGCTGCGGCAGCCTCGCGGGCGGCGGCGCGGCGCGCCGTGACGTCGATGGCCAGCCAGGCGATACCGATCGGCCGGCCCGCGCCGCTCTCCACGCGATAGAGGTTGACGGACCAGTTCCGGCGCTCGGGGGAGCCCGGCACGGTGCCTGTGACCTGCATGTCGGTGACGGATTCGCCGGTCTCCAGGACGCGGCGCAGCGTCGCGGCGACCCGCTCGGCCTCGTGGGACACCAGATAGTCCCTGACGGTGCGTCCGCGGTGGTCGTCGGCGGTGCCGCCGAAGACCAGGGCGAACCGCTCGTTGGCCCGGCGGATCTTCAACTCCGTGTCGATCAGCAGGAAGCCGAAGGGAGATTGGCCGAAAACCGCCTGTGCGGCAGCCAGATCCGTCTCGATTCCGCGCAGGGTGCGGACGTCGACGACGATGCACAGGGCGGCTCGCTCGCCCTCCTCCGTGCGCGTCGGCATGACGTAGACCTCGGCGAGTCCCTCCTTGCCCGCACCGGACTCCGCGTCGTCCGGCACCCGGAAGGGGACGACGCCCGTCCACTCCCGGCCGTCGAGAATCTCGGCCATCTTCCGCTGGCCGAGCTCACGCAGATCGGGATCGACGAATGCCTCGATGGGATCCACGCCCACGGCCCGCTCGGACCTGATGCCGAAGAGCTTCTCCGCGCGCAGACTCCACTGGTCGACGAGGCCGTCGGGTCCGATCGAGAACGAGGCGACCTTGATGTAGTCGTAGATTGAGCCGGGTGGACTGCTCTGCCACACCACGCCGTCGACCTCGCCGTCGACGCCACCGACCGGCACACCGGCCCTCGCGTCGCCCCCCGGGTCCCCGGACTCCATGGACTCCGCAGTCTCCGTGGCCTTCGCTGGTATCTCGCTCACGCGAACCGTCCCCTCCAGCTCACCGCGTCCGGCATCGGTCACCGGGGGCGGCTGCCCGCAGTATCCAGCAGTACGGCGCCGCACAACACGGTGTTCACGATCACAGCACGGTCCCGATGTATTTCGGACCGGCCGCGACACACACTCCCAGTCTTCTAACCAGGGCGCACCCCGTCGAATCACAGACTCCTGTAAGCCCTCAGGACCGGACAGCCCCGGACGACTCACGAATCGCCACCGCTCAGTCCGGCGGGGCCAGTTCGAACCACACCGTCTTGCCCGCCGCGCCGGGGCGGGTGCCCCAGCGGCGCGCCGAGCATGCCACGAGGTGGAGCCCGCGACCGCCCTCGTCCTCGAGGCGTGCGGCGCGCTCGTGCGGCAGGTCCGGCAGGGGGTCGGAGACTTCCACGAGCAGACCGTCCAGAGGCTCCGTGGGGCGTACGAGGCGTACGTCGATGGGTCCCATGGCGTGCTGCAGGCAGTTGGTGACCAGCTCGCTGACCAGCAGCGCGGTCACGTCACCGAGGGACTCGAGGCCCCAGGCGCGCAGCTGGCTCCGGACGAAGGTACGCGCGGCTCGTACGGAACCGGGATCCGCGGGGAAGGTCCACTCGGCGACCTTTCCATCGGTGTGGATCACGCGGATCACTCCCGAGCCTGAAGCGGATGTAGTCCGGTTTCGAGGGGTTAATGGGGACATACCCGGTATGCGGGGCGGAGTACCGTGCGCCGGGGCTCACTGTGGCACGAACGGCGTACGGGCACCTCCGGCGTACCGGACGGAGCCCCGCGCGTTCGGGGTGAGGCCCTTATGCCACGCCGTCCGGGCTTGCGCACATGGGCGTGCAGCGTTGCATATGTCACAGCACTGGCGGCGTCCGCTGTTCGCCTCCGGCGGCATCCGCGTACCCCTTGCCGCGGGGGTCACGCCTCCGGTGCGGGGTTCTGCCAGGCGTGGCGGGCCACTTCCATGACGGCCGGTACGTCCTGATCCAGCCAGTCGACATCCCAGATCTCGTCCGGTGTCAGCCAGCGCAACTCGTCGTGATCCTCAAGGGGTTTCGGGTCGGCCGAGTCGGGGAGCAGGCGGGCGGTCCAGACGTGGAGGGTGTACGGGGGCTTCAGGGACCACTCCCCCGGGATCCGTGCGAGTGGCTCCGCCTCGACGCCGAGTTCTTCGCGCAGCTCGCGCACGAGGGCGCCCTCGGGGGTCTCGCCGGGTTCGACCTTGCCGCCCGGGAGTTCCCAGCGGCCGGCCAGGTCCGGGGGTGCGCTGCGGCGGGCGGCGAGCAGGCGGCGCTCGCCCTCGCTCAGTACGGCGGCTCCTACCACCACGATCCGTTCCGTCATGCGGTGGAGACTACGGGCTTCCGTTCTGGCCGTTCTGCTGGATGCGCTCGATCAAGTACAGCTGGTTGGGGCCGTGGCGTTCGAGGCGGTCCGCGATCTTCTCGGCTTCGATCCTGGTCGCGCACCTGCTGACCGTGTAGCGGTTGCCGTTGTCGTCGCGTCGTACGACGAGCCAGGGCAGCGTGATGGTGCCGTCGCTCATCGCACTCCCCCTCTGCGTTCCGCTCCGCGCTCCGACCCGCTCCATAAAGACACCGCAACCGCAATCCGCATATGCCCGAGCCTACGCCTAACCTTCACGCAGCGCGCATGGGTTTTTACAGTTCGGGTTCGCGTTCGGGCGAGGGTTCGCTGGGGTTGCTCGCGCCCACGCGGTGGCGCCAACGCAACAGCCGTCGCTCAGGTTCTGTCTCAGGTCACCCGCACGGTGCACCGACACCGGGCCGTATGCCCGGCCTGCGACGGGCTGACGCACCGGCCCCGCGCGGGGCTGTGACATCAGCGGCTCCGCCGCGGGGCGCGACCGGCCACAACGGACCTGCAGCCGGCAACGAACCCACCCGCCCAGCCGCCGGAGGCTACCTCACCGGCAAGTGGTACGACACCCGGTACCGATCGGCCGGCACCACCACATCCGCCGTCTCCACCGGCCGGCCCGACGCGAAGAACGTGCGCTGGATGACCAGCACCACGTGACCAGGCACCCCACCCAGAGCGGCCAGCTCCTCGGCCAGCCCCGGCCGCGCACCGACTTCCTCCGTGACGTTGTCCACGACGACGTCGATCGCCGCCATGCGTTCGGCCACGCCCATGCCGCCGAGAGGGCCCTCCTCGGGGAGCATCACGGGCGTACGGCCCGTGACGGCGAGCGGTTCCCAGGACGTGGAGAGCATGATCGCCTCGCCCGCGTCCCGGTAGACGTACTGCGTGCACATCACGCGGTCACCAGGCTCGATGGCCAACCGCGAGGCGACCGAGGCGCTCGCTTCGGCCTGCCGGCTGTGCGACTCCCACGTGCCGCGCGCCTCGGCGTCGGCCTGCTCCTGGCGGAACGGGGTGGCACCGGTCTCCGGCCGGTACCCGGAGCGGGCGATGCGGCGTGGCACGGGGCGCGCGCGCACATACGTACCGGATCCGGAGCGGCCCTCGACCAGGCCCTCGGCCATCAGTACCTTGCGGGCCTCCAGGGCGACCGTGTCCGAAACCCCGTACTCCTGGCGGATTCTCGCCTGGGACGGGAGCCGGGTGTGAGGTGGCAGCGAACCGTCGACGATCTTCTTGCGGAGATCACCCGCGACGCGGAGGTACGCCGGCTGCTCACCGAATGCCACTGGCCGCTCCCATCAAGTTGCACAGACAGCAACAGCGTGGCAACCCAGGGTTGTCCCGAGCAAGTAAGGGCCAGAGATTCACTCGATGTGATGACATGGGGTGGGGCAGGTCTTTACCAGGTGCTTTCTCTCGGCTATGGCCGCTGAGATCGGCCCTGGCCGACGGTCACACCTCGGCGCCGCCGCCGGCGCCACCCCCGGTTCTGCCGCCTTCGCCGTTCTCGTCCTCGTAGTACGTCGGCAGGTTCGTGGCCAGGCCCAAGGCCTTGCGTGCGGTGATCGTCCGCTTGGGGTCGGTGAGGTTCGCACCCTTCTCGTAGTGCTCGTAGAAGGCGTCCGCGTCGGTGGCCTTGCCGGCCTGATGCCACTCCTTCTGGGCCGTGTCGAGGTCCTTGACCAGCGCGGTGACCGGGCCTTGCGCTTCGGCGCCCCAGTCGCGGGAGCGGAGCATGCCGATCTGCTCGGTCAGAGCGCCGGAGACTCGTGTCGCCCACTGCTTGTGACCGGGCAGGTCGTCCTCGACGTACTCCTCCGCGGGTGCCGCCTCCATGGCCTCGTTGTGGATCTGATCCGCCTTCAGGTACGCGATCTGGTCGGCGTCGAGTGTGGTCTCGTCGTTGCGCAGTGAGCCGGTCAGACCGGCGGACGGGTCCTTGTTGCCGAAGAAGCAGCTGATCTCGCGGTCACCCAGGTCCCAGCTCTGGCTGGTCGGGGTGAAGTAGTAGATGTCGACGTTGTCGGGCACGGCCCAGGAGTCCATCGCGTACGCGGCCTGAAGTGTGTAGCACTTTTCGTCAGCTGCCTCGGTGATGGCCGCGTCACCCGGGTAACTGCCGCCGTCCGTCTGGAAGTTCGCGAAGACCTCGCCGTCGTGCTTGTCCGCGCACGGCACCTTGTCGACGTCGTACGCCACGCCCTCCAGCGAGCCCTCCGGCGTATCGAAGCACTCGCCCTTGTCGACGGAGAAGGTCGCGCCCTCCCGTGCGCCCTCCTTGAAGCGCTCCCAGAACTCGGCCGCTCCCCCGCTCGCGAACGCGAACACGAGGAAGGCCGTGCCGAGCCCCGAAAGGATCACGCCCGCGATCGCCATGCCCTTGCCGCGCTCGCCCTTCTTCCTGATCTGCGCCAGCGCGATGAAGCCGAGGATCAGCCCGATCAGTGGCAGGAAGCAGAGGATGCCGAGCACCAGCGCGGCGATGGCGAATCCATTGACTGGAGGAGCGGGAGGGGGAAGGGGAGGGGTGTACGGGGGGTGGCCTTGGCCCCAGGGCTGATAGCCGTACGGGCCCGGTGCCTGGCCGTAGCCGGGTTGCGCGCCGTACGGGCCGGGAGGCGGGTACTGGCCGCCTGGGGGCTGCTGGGGCCCAGGGGGCGGAGGTATGTCCACTAGTACCGTGCTCCTCGTCCGAGCGCTGCGAGAACTGACGTACGACAGGCGCATGGTAAGCGTGGGGCGGATGGGGGCGGAACGCGGATGACGAACGCGTCAATTGCGCTGGCCGGGACGACGGTCGGCGCGGTCAACGGGCTGACGGCGCGGTGGGCCGAGGCGGCGACGGACGGCACGGTCTTCTCTGCCGCCGGGGTGTGGCCGCTGCTCGCCTTTCTGGCGGACGGCGCGGGTGGCGCGGCGCGCGCGGAGCTGGCCGAGGCGGTGGGGCTGCCGGCCGAGGAAGCGGCTTGTGCGGGGCGGGAGTTGATGGGTGCCCTGGGCGGGATGCGAGGGCTGGACTCGGCCCTCGGGCTGTGGACCAGGCGGACGCTGGAGCTGCGGGAGGAGTGGGCCAAAGGGCTGCCCGCTCAGACGCACGGAGTGCTCACGGGAGACGAGGCCACCGATCGCGCGGCATTGGACGGATGGGCGGCGCAGCGCACCGGTGGGCTGGTCGAGCGCATGCCGGCCGTGCTGACACCGGACACCGAGCTGGTCCTGGCGAGTGCGCTGGCCATGCGTACGCAATGGCTGCGCCCCTTCAAGGAGCGGCCCGTGCGGGCGGCTCACGGACCATGGCGTGGGCATACGCTCCTGGGGCTGCGCCGCAGCAGCGTCCTGTTGGACCGCGTCGGCGTGGCCGAGACTCCGGAGGGGTGCGTCACCGAGCTGAAGGTGCTGGGCAGCACCGGCATCGACGTCCATCTGCTGCTCGGGGAAGAGGCGATGACGCCGGGTCAGGTGGTGGGGTCCGGCATCGGCATCCTCGAGGGCACGCGTCCGGTCGTTTCCGGTCCTCAACTGCCGTACGGGGACGTGGGACCCGGGCTGCGCGTCGAGAAGGTACGTCGTATGCGGCCCCGGCCGCCGACGCTGGACGTGACGACCGTGGCGTACGACATGACGGCGCACCACGATCTGCTGGAGCTGCACCGGATGTTCGGCCTCACGACGGCGCGCGACACCTCGCGCGGACACTTTCCCTCAATCAGCGGCTTTCCGCTGGCCGTCGGGTCGGCCCGGCAGTCCACCATGGCGAGGTTCGGCGCGCTGGGCTTCCGTGCGGCGGCGGTGACGGCCATCGCGGCCGCCCCCGGCAGCGCACCGCGCGAACCCCGCTACGTGACCACCACGATCGACGCCCGCTTCGACCGCCCCTTCGCCTTCCTCGCCGTCCACCGCCGCTCGCGCCTCGTCCTCGCGGCCGGCTGGGTCACGGACCCGAAGCCGTACCGCGAGGACGAGGGTTACTGATGTTGCGTCACTGACGATGGGCTACTGAGGATCGGCTCCTGACGAGGCTCAGAACTGGAGCGCCCAGGAGTCGATCCGGCCCGTGTCCTGCGCCGCGTTGTCGCTGACCCTGAGCTTCCACGTGCCGTTCGCGACCTCTGACGAGGCGTTCACGGTGTACGTGGTGTCGATGTTGTCGGCGGAACCGCCCGTGCCGTACGCCTTCAGCGTGTAGGCGGTGCCGTCGGGGGCGATCAGCTGGACCTGGAGGTCGCCGATGTAGGTGTGGATGATGCTGACCGGGACGCTCAGGGCCGAGGGCGCGTTGCCCGTGACGCCGGTGACCGTGAGCGGTGACTCGACGGTGGCGTTGTCGCTGATCGTGTAGTCGCCGCTGTTCTCGAAGCGCGAGCCGGTGGGCGGCGGGGTGGTGCCGCCGCCGCTGCCTACGCGCAGGAGGCGGTTGGGCGAGCCGGTGCCGGGGCTGGTGACGACTCCGGTGGTGGCGGAGTTGACCAGTGCGGTCTGGACGGCGGCCGGGGTGGCGGTGGGGTTGTCCGCCAGGTAGAGGGCGACGGCTCCGGCTACGTGCGGGCTCGCCATGGACGTACCGGAGATGGTGTTGGTGGCGCTGTCGCTCGTGGCCCAGGTGGAGGTGATGGAGGAGCCGGGGGCGAAGACGTCCAGGACGGTCCCGAAGTTGGAGTAACTGGCCTTGGCGTCGGTGCTGGTGGTGGCGCCGACGGTGATCGCCTCGGTGACGCGGGCGGGCGAACGGGTCGAGGCGTTCGTCGACTCGTTGCCGGCCGCCACGGCGTAGGTGACGCCGGAGGCGATGGAGTTGCGTACGGCGGTGTCGATCGCGGTGTCCGCGCCGCCGCCGAGGCTCATATTGGCGACGGCCGGCTTGACTGCGTTGCTCGTCACCCAGTCGATGCCCGCGACGACCTGCGCGGTGGTGCCCTGGCCCGAGTTGTTGAGCACGCGCACGCCGACGATCTTCGCCTTCTTGGCCACGCCGTACGCGGTGCCCGCGACCGTGCCCGCGACATGCGTGCCGTGGCCGTGGCCGTCCTGGGCTGTGTTGTCGTTGTCGACGGCGTCGTAGCCGTAGGCCGCCCGGCCGCCGAAGTCGGTGTGGGTGATGCGGACACCGGTGTCGATGATGTACGCGGTGACGCCCTCACCCGCGGTGTCGTCGTAGGTGTAGCTCTGGTTGAGCGGGAGGGCCGCCTGGTCGATGCGGTCCAGGCCCCAGGAGGGCGGACTGGGCTGGGTCGCGGTGATCGTGAAGGTGCGGTTCTGGACGACGGAGGCGACGGCCGGGTCGGCGGCGAACCTCTTCGCCTCGGCCTCGGTGGCCTCGACGGCGTAGCCGTTCAGCGCCTTCTTGTACGTACGCTCGATCGTGGCGCCGTACTCCTTGGCGAGTGCCCTGCCCTCCGCGGAGCCGGCCTTCGCGGCGTCCGCGTCGAGGGTCACGATGTAGCTGTTCGCGATCGTCCCGGGTGCGCCCGCGTACTGGACGGGGCCCACGGGGGCCGCGGCGGCCTGGGCGGGGAGAGCGGTGACAAGGCCGGCGACAAGGGCCGTCGCGCTGATTCCGGTGCCGATTCCGGCAAGTCTTCGGCGGGCATGACGCATCACTGCCATCTGAGGGATCCTCCTCAATCGGTGGCGCGCTTGTGGGGGGTGGTGCCGGTGGAGCACACGCAGGTGGTGCGGGCTGGTGCGGGCACGCAAAAGAAGACAGGGTCATGCCAAGTTCGGTGACAACCCTGTGCGTCAGCCGAAAGATTGAGGCTTCCACAGGAATTGCACAAGAGCCCTGCACGGACGTAACACAGGCGCCATATACCAGTCATGACACAACGTCATAAACCACGCGCCGGGGGCTCAGTGGGGGCTCATGTGACGGCGGCCAGCCGCTGCTGCTCGTCCTCGACTATGCGGCGGGCCAGGGTGCCGTCCGAGACGTCGACGGCGTCCGGGGTCGCCTCGGCGACATCGCTGCGGCGGGCGTACGCGTCGAAGAGGCGGGCCTTGTTCTCCAGGATGCGCAGCAGGCGGTCGTCCACGCTGTCCGTGGCGAGGAGACGGTGCACCTGGACCGGGCGGACCTGGCCCATGCGATGGGCGCGGGCCACGGCCTGGTGCTCCAGGGTGGGTTTGACCTGCGGCTCGCAGAGGATCACGACGGACGCCGCCTGGAGGTTGAGGCCGACGCCGCCCGCCTCTATCTGGCAGAGCAGTACGGCGTGGCCGTCGGCCGCCGTGAACTCGTCGACCAGCTGTTGCCGGCGAGCGGCCGGCACACCACCGGCCAAGGGCCCCAACGCGCCATCGTCCAGGGCTTGCTGGACCACACCGAGCACGTCCCGGAAGTACGAGAAGACGACCACCTTGAGCCCGTTCTCAGCCGCCTCGGACACCAGCTCGCGCAGGCGTTGCAGCTTCGCCGACTGCTCGGCGTTCGCATACGCGGCTCTGCGCATCGCCATGAAGTTCCCGGCGGCGACCGCCTCGCGGTACGCCTCCTGGTCGGCGGCGCTGAACTCCTCCCACTCGTCGACCTGGAGCAGCGCGGGCAGTTCGGTGAGTACGTCCTGCTGGTTGCGGCGCAGATAGGCGGGGGCGACGGACTTGCGGAAGGTGTGCGGGCCGGCGACCGCGTCCCCTCCCTGGATCTGGGGCACCAGCTGGGGCTGGAGGTAGCGGACGAGCGTACGGAACTCCTGGACGCGGTTCTCCATCGGCGTACCCGTCAGGAACAGGACCCGCTCGCACCGGTCGGTCCAGGTGGCGACGGCGCGGGATCGGCGCGCGTCGGGATTCTTCACGTAGTGCGCCTCGTCGACGACGAGTGCGGCCGGGGGCGCGGTCGTTCTGTCCGGCGCGGGCAGGCTGTGCAGCACGTCGAAGGTGGTGACGGCGACTCCGCCGCGCTCACGCCACTCCCCGTACGCGTGCTGCCGCTCGGGACCGTGCACGGGCATCGCCCGCAGGGTGCTGCGCGCGCGGATCTCGCGGGTCCAGTTGATCAGTACGCTCGCCGGGCAGATCACCAGGAAGTGACTGTGTCCCTGCGCCGCCAGGTGCGCGAGCACGGCGATGGCCTGGACCGTCTTGCCGAGCCCCATCTCGTCACCGAGCACCACCCGCCGCTGTGCGAGCGCGAACCGCGCACCGAAGGACTGGTAGCCGCGCAGCGAGACCCGGCGATGGGTGTCGTCGAGCCCCTGCGCATGCACCCGCTCGGCGACCTCCGCCGGCAGAAAGCCCTCGGCGGCCGCGACGTCGGGAGCGCTGCCGGCGACTTCGGCGAGCTGGCTGTAGTACTCCGTGGAACGCAGCTCGAAGTCGACCCACGCCTCGGCCTCGGAGGCGGACTCGCGCAGCAGATCGGTGGAGGCCTGCGCCAGCAGCAGTCTTACGTCCCCGGAATCGGCCGTCAGCTCATGCAGTTCCGCGACCGCGACCAGTGCGCTCTCCCGCCGGGCCTTCGTGGACAGCGCCATCCGCAGCCGCCCACCGGCGGGCCGGGCCGCCGGAAGCAGCACCTTCAGCCGCCGGTCAAGGCGCTCGGCGGCGTCCACGGCGCGGCGCAGCTCGGGCCCCGCCTCGACGAGCCGCCGCAGCGCGATCACGAGAGCGGTGGTCCGGGGCTCCGGATGATCGACATCGATCCGTACGGACACGGTCTCCTCGACCGCCCGGGCGATCTGCCGAGCCGCGGCGAGCGCCTGATCGGCGGTCTGCGCCCCGACCCCCGGAATCTGCCGCAACTCATACCGGCTCGCCTCATACACCTCCCGCACGGACCCGACCCCGGCCGCCTCCAGGGCAGCGAGCCGCAACCGCCCCTCGGTGGCGTCCTTCAGCCGCGAAACGGGAATGCCCGCCAACTCCTCGACGACAAGCTCGGCTTGGATCGGCGCAAGCGCGGCACGGATCTCGTCGACTGCCCGCCGGTGGTCGTCGAGCACGGCCCGGGCGTCCTGATGCAGCCGCTCCCCTCGCGCCAGCACGTGGCGCGCCTTCCGCCCCACGGGCGCGAACACGGGGCCGCCGTTCGCCCCCTCGCCGTGTGCCATGCCGCCCCTCTTTTTTGCCCCGTACTCGCGCTGTTCCCAGACCGTTGCCGCGCCGTCTGACGCGATGAGGGCCATCCTTCCACGGGGGTCTGACAGTGGCGGCTGGTCTTGGGGGCGGCGGTACGTGCGCCACGTGACCGCCATCTCCCGGTCGAGGCGCGGCCAGTACACCAATACCGGCCGGGGCCGGTCCCGGCCGCCGAGGAAGAGGTCGGCGACCTCGTCCCGCCCCGCTTCGTCGAGGCCTTCCTCGCACCGATGCGCAACCCCGAACTGCGCAAGCTGTACGGCAAGTCCCTGCGCGGCGGACTGCTGCTGTACGGCCCGCCCGGCTGCGGCAAGACCTTCATCGCCCGGGCGATCGCCGGGGAACTCGGGGCGAGTTTCCGGTCGGTGTCGGTCAATGACGTGCTCGACATGTGGACCGGCAACTCCGAGCGCAACATGCACGAGATCTTCGCCAGTGCCCGCCGCCAAGCCCCCTGCGTGGTCTTCCTCTACGAGCTGGACGCACTGGGCGGCAAGCGCAGCCGCACACAGAGCAGCGGCATGCGCAACACCGTCAACCAGCTGCTCACCGAGCTGGACGGCATCGACGCGGCCGCCAATGACGGCGTGTTCGTGCTGGCGGCCACCAACATGCCCTGGGACGTGGACATCGCCCTGCGCCGCCCCGGCCGCCTGGACCGCACCCTGCTCCTGCTGCCGCCCGACGCCCCCGCCCGCGAGGCGATCCTCCGCTGTCACCTGCGTGAACGTCCCGTCGAGAACGTCGACTTGGGCAAGCTGGTCAAGGCCGCGGACGGACCGTTCCGTACCGCAGGTGATCTTCTGGGCCGGGATGGTGCCGACGTTCGCCACGATCTGGTTCGACCGGAAGATGACGCGCTGAGGTCGCGGCCTCTCTTCGCCCGCGTCGGAGCAATCCTCGCCCGTCGACCGGGAATCACGGCACCCACGGTTCCCGACGCCACGACCGCCGTCACTGGGCCGATGGTCACCGCGTTTACGGTCCGACCGGACCTGATCCGCGGCGCCCAGACGGACGGGGACGGCACCGGGGGCCCGACCAGCTTCCACTGCGGCCCCGCCCGGGCTTTGCCCTCGAGGTCCGTCGGGCCCTTTGGCCGTATCGCCGCGGCCCTACGGTGGAGAGGTGATCAGCCGTCCCTGTGGGAGGAGAACCACGTGGAGATCGTCGCGTACGGCGTCCTCGCGGACGAACAGCCCCTGCTCCAGGATGCGTTCGACCGGGAGTTCGGCGGCCGGCATGAACTGCGCTGTCTGGGGCTGTTCTTGAACCGGGACACCGCCCCCATCGCGGCGGGGCACGAGGTGGTGCTCAGCAGTGTCAACGACACCCTGGACGCGGACGTACTGCGCGCGCTGGCCAAGGGCGGCACGAGGATGATCGCCCAGCGGGCCACCGGCTACAACAACATCGACCTGGCGGCCGCCGAGGAGTCGGGGCTGACGGTGGCGCGGGTGTCGTTCTACTCGCCCTACTCGGTGGCCGAGTTCGCCTGGGCGCTGGCGCTCGCCGTCGACCGGCGGGTCGTGCGGGCCGCGCACCGCACCCGCGAGTTCGACTTCCGGCTCGACGGGCTGATCGGCCGTGACCTGCACGGGCGGACCGCGGGGGTGGTGGGCACCGGGAAGATCGGGACCGCGTTCGCGCGGATCGCGCACGGCTTCGGGATGCGGCTGCTGGGCTGGGACGTCGCCGAGAACCCCGACTGCCTGGCTCTGGGCATGCAGTACGTCGAGCGGGAGCGGCTGTTCGCCGAGGCGGACCTGGTCAGCCTGCACGTGCCGCTGCTGCCGGACACCCACCACCTCGTCGACGCCCGAGCCCTGGCCCTGATGAAGGACGACGCGATCCTGGTCAACTCCAGCCGCGGCGGCCTGCTGGACACCGACGCGCTGCTGGAGACGCTGCGCGCGGGACGGCTGAGCGGTGTCGGTCTGGACGTGTACGAGGAGGAGGCCGGGGTGTTCTTCCTCGACAAGTCGCTTGAGGTGATGACCGACGAACGCCTCGCCCGTCTGATGACCTTCAACAACGTCCTGGTCACCTCGCACCAGGCGTACTTCACCCGGGACGCCGTCGGCCAGATCGCCGCCACCACCGTGGGCAACGTCGCAGACCACTTCGCCGGCCGTACCAGTGACAACACCCTCGTCCCCCGGCGCGAGACCGGCACGGGGCGGTGACCGGACACCTTCCCGCACCGGACGGCTGACGCCGCCGTCCGTCCCGGCTCCGACGCCCATGCAGATGACGATGTCGGCCGCTGCGGCGGCCACACGGGTGGTCGTGGCCGACTCCCGGCGACCAGGCCGGGGACCGAACGGCACCACCGGGGAAGCCCGCGGCGCGACGCCCCGTCCGGGACGTCCTGTGGCTGCCGCCTGTCGAACGGGCCCTGGGAAGGGGGCCGTTGCCCCGCCTGTGCCGACCGGCCAACAAGGGCCCACCGGCCCCGGTCGGGGACCTGCGGCCCCTGCACCACCGGCCCGCGCATCACCACGCTGGAATCACATCCCCGTTGAGGAGGCAGAAGCCATGGTCCGCACTGTTGTCGTAGGTCTCGACGGCTCGGCCGAGAGCCGTGCCGCCGCCGAGTGGGCGGCCCGGGAGGCGAAGCGGCGCTTCCTTCCGCTCAAGCTGGTCCACGTCTGGGAGGCGGTCCCCGCGCCCATGGCCCTGGCGCCGCTCCTCGGTGCCGAGACGCAGTCCGAAGGCTGGGGAAAGATCCCGCGCGAGGCGGCCGAAGAGCTCCGTCTGCGTCACCCCGGGCTGGACGTGACCGTGGACCAGGTTCCCGGCCGGCCCGCCGAGGTGCTGACTCAGGCGGCGAAGGACGCCGAGCTGCTGGTCCTCGGCTCCCGGGGGCTGAGCGGCATCGGCGGCTTCCTCGTCGGCTCCGTCGGCCAGGCCGTCGTGGCGCACGCCGAGCAGCCGGTGGTCCTCGTACGGGCCCGGGAACAGGCCGCGGACGGGCATGCGATGGATCCGTCCGCGGTGCCCCTCGCTGCGGACCTGTCCGGGCCCGTCGTCCTCGGGCTCGACACCGACCACCCCGACGACACGCTCCTCGCCTTCGCCTTCGAGGCGGCTGCCCGCCGTGTCACACCCCTGCGGGTCGTCCACGCCTGGAACCTGCCGCCGTACTTCGCCTACGGCCTGCCCGCCGACCCCGAGCTCAACGCCGTGCTGGCCAAGCAGGACGCTGCCACGCTGGCCGAGGTGCTGCACCGCTGGAAGGAGAAGTACCCGGCCGTGCAGATTGTCGAGGAATCCCGCGCCGGCAGTCCCGCCGCCCAGCTGGTCGACGCCTCCCGCAGGGCCTCCCTCGTCGTCGTCGGTCGCCGGATCCGCCGCGGCCCGCTCGGCGCGCACATCGGCCCCGTCACGCACGCCGTGCTGCACCACGCCACCGCCCCCGTCGCCGTCGTCGCGCACGACTGATCTCACCGCTCCCGAGGAGGAGCGGCTGGAAGGGGGTGTGCATCGTGGGTACGTCACTGACGCCGGAGTTCTGGAGGCTGTTCGCCGTCCGACGGCCACACGGACGACTGGGGGGCCGGGTCGACCGGAGCGGGATCTGGTCCGTCACTGAGCCATGAAGGTACGGAGGTACGGAGGTACGGAGCGTTGTGGGGCTGGTGTTGGGGCCGAATGGGTCGAGGAAGGGCCTGTACGGCCCCTGCGCACAAGGCTGTTCCTGCACAACGCTCGTACCAGAAGAGCAATACAGGCTCGGACGGAGGAGGTAGACAGCATGCTTCGGCACGTCACCGCGGGAGTTGACGGTTCCACCGAGAGTCTTGCGGCCGCGCACTGGGCGGCCCGGGAAGCCCTGCGTCGCGGAGCCTCGTTGAGGCTGGTGCACGCGTGGACGTGGCATCCCCGCCCGGCCGCCTCCGTACCGGCAGGCACGAGCGAGCACGAGTGGGCCCAGGAGACCCTGGACCGGGCGGTCGGCAGCGTCCGTGCCGCGCACCCCGGGCTGCAGATCGTCGGCCAGCCGGTGGCCGACTCCGCCGTCGCCGCCCTGCTCGCGGCGGCCGAGGAGGCGGAGCTGCTGGTGCTCGGCTCCCGCGGGCTCAGCGGTGTCGCGGGTTTCCTGGTCGGCTCGGTGTCCCAGCGGGTCGTCGCCAGGTCGCCGCGCCCCGTCGTGCTCGTCCGCGCGGGCGAGACCTCCGCCGACGAACACCTTCCGGCACCTGACGGTGTCTCGCCGGAGGAGATCCCCGAGATCCCGTACCGCGATGTCGTTCTGGGGCTGGACACCCGGCGCCCCTGCGACGAGCTGATCGAGTTCGCCTTCGAGGCCGCCCGCCGCTACAACACCACACTGCAGGTGATCCACGCCTTCAGCGTTCCGTCGGCCGACGGCGCCGACCTGCACGCGGTCACAGGGTCCGGGCCGGAGTTCCTCGCGGCACAGGAACGCGCCGTCATCGCGACGCTGCGACCGTGGTGCGAGAAGTTCCCCGGGGTCTCCGTGACCGAAACCGTCTCCGAAGGCAGGGCGGCCACAGCGCTGGTGCGCGCGTCGTCCGGAGCCTCCCTCGTCGTGGTGGGGCGCCGCACACGGGACAGCCACCTCGGCACGCACATCGGGTCCGTGACGCACGCGGCGCTGCACCACGTCAGCTGCCCCGTCGCCGTCGTACCGCACACCTGAACCGGCTCTCCGGACGCTCCCGTTCAGGGCCGTACGCTCTCGCCACCCTGGAGGACCGAACCGTGCGCATCGTCATCGCTCTCGGCGGCAACGCCCTGCTGCGCCGGGGGGATCGCCCCGACGCGGCCGTACATCAGGCGAACATCGACCGGGTGGCCACCGCCGTCGCCGGCCTCACCCTCGAACACGAGGTCGTCATCACCCATGGCAACGAGCCGCAGATCGGTCTCCTCGCCATGGAGAGCGCGGCCGACCCGGTCCTGACCGCCCCCTATCCGCTGGACCTCCTGGGCGCGCAGACCGAAGGCCTGATCGGCTCACTGCTGGTCCGCGCCCTGCACGACGCGCTGCCCGGCCACAAGATCGCCGCACTCGTCACCCACACCCTGGTACGGGCCGACGATCCGGCCTTCGCGCGGCCCACGAAGCGCGTCGGCCCCGTGTACCCCCGGGACGTCGCCCGCTCCCTCGCACGAAGGCGCGGCTGGCACATCGCCAAGGACGCCGGCGGCTGGCGCCAGGTCGTCGCCTCACCCATGCCCGAGGGCATCGTCGAGACCGAGATCATCCACGACCTGCTCACCTGCCACGCGCTGGTCATCTGCGCCGGCGGCGGAGGCGTTCCCGTCACCGCCGACAGCGACACAGGCGCCCTGCTGGGAGTGGACGCGGTCATCGACAAGGACCTCACCGCGGCGCTGCTCGCCGAGGAGCTCAAGGCCGACTTCCTGCTCATCCTCACCGACGTGCCGAACGTCTACACCGGCTATGGCACCTCCGACCAGCACCCCGTCCTGGACGCCACCCCGGACGACCTGCGCCGCGCCGGCTTCCCCGACTGCTCGATGGGACCCAAGACGGAGGCCGCCGCCCGGTTCGTCGAACGCACCGGCGGCCTGGCCGCGATCGGTGCCCTCGACGCGGCGTACGAGATCGTCCACGGCAGATCGGGAACGCTCGTCCGCCCCGACCTTGCGATCGGCTGAGTCCCGTCGACGCCGGGCTGAACCCGCGCATGGTGCCCTTGGCGCGCCGGCGCGGGGCGAAGACCGCAGGTAAGACGGTTGGCCAATGCTGCCGTGCCATGTGCTTGGCGATCGGATCGGCCTCGCCCGGGGTGGGAACGACCGCTCAGCGGCTCAGGCAGCCGCCGGCTTCCGGATGCGCGGATGGTTCTCCAGCGCCCACCGCACGGTCTTCGGCGGGCGCCCGAGCAGGGTTTCCAGCTGGTCGGTGACGCCGCGGTATCCGCCGCCGCCCATCAGCCGGGGTCAGGGTCTTCAGGTGCTCCGCAATGTGCGGGAAAGCCGCCAGTGCGGTGTCCACGTAGGTCTCGTTCCAGGTTTCGACGTCTTCGGGAACGTAGGTGACCTGGCGTCCCAGCACGGCCGCGTAGTCCTCCGCGAACCCGTGCATGTCCTTCAGTTCCGGACCGGTGAGGTCGTAGGACTTCGAAAGGTGCGGCGCCGGGTCGGCCAGGATCTTCACGCACAGCTCCGCCACGTCGTAACCCGCGATGGGCGCGAGCTGGTGGTGGCCGAAGGGCAGGCGCAGTTCACCGTTGCCCAGCGGCTCCAGCGCCAGCCAGGTCATCAGAGGGTTCTCGACGAACATGGCTGCCCGCACGTTGACGGTCGGGAGGCCGGACCAGTCCAGCACCTGCTCGGCGACCCAGTGGGCCCGTTGCTGCGGCGACCACTGGGTGACGAGTCCGCCGAGCCACGCGCGCCGTTCTTCTTCCGGCGCGGTCATCTTCTCGAACGTCATGAACGACTGCTCGTACTCGGAGATGTTGACGAACACCTCGATGTCACCCTGGGCCCGCGCCGCCGCGGCCATCAGGCTGACGGCGTCGGTGTAGTACGGCGACAGACTCATGCTGAAGTAGATGCGCCGGACGCCCTTCAGCGCGGCGGTCACGTCGGCGATGTTGAGCAGGTCACCGACGAAGACCTCGGCCCCGGCCTGGCGGAGCGAGTGGGCGCGTTCGTCGTCCTGGCGCACGAACGCGCGCACCGGGTGCCCTTGTTCAAGCAGCATGTCGACCATCGTTCGGCTCACACCACCGATCTCGCCGGCGGCACCGGTGATCAGGATGGGGTTGCGCTCTGGCATCAAGGTGTCCTCTGTCTGGTTGGGTGGCCGTCTCCGCGTGAGCCTGAGCGTCAGCCGGCCAGCCGGTTCATCTTGCGGATCTGCTTGTCGAAGACCCGGGCGGGAGCGACGCGGCGCAGTATGCGCGCGCGTCCGGCCAGGGGGCCGGCGGTGTAGCGCAGCTTCGGTTTGGCGTCGGTCGCTGCCGCGACGATCGCCTTGGCGACGATGGCGGGGTCATCGCCGTCCCTGGTTGCGTCGGCCATCACGCGATCGACGGTGAGCCGCTGCTTCGCATAGACGTGGAGGGGCGTGTCGGGCTTCGCGCTGTTGGCCTCGAATCCGGTCCTGGTGTAGGCGGGTTCGACGATGAGCGCCCGTACTCCGTGGTCACGGACCTCGTGGTCCAGGGACTCGGAGTAGCCCTCGATCGCGTGCTTGGAGGCGGCGTAGACGGCCATGTACGGCTGGGGCAGGAAGCCGAGTACGGACGAGATGTTGATGATGCGCCCACGTCGCTGAGCGCGCATGTGCGGCAGAACCTCGTTCACCATGCGCATGACCCCGAAGACGTTGGTGTCGAAGACGCCCTGGGCCTGCTCGACGGAGGTTTCCTCGGCTGCTCCCATCGAGCCGACACCGGCGTTGTTGACCAGGACGTCAATCCGTCCGAACTGCTTGATCACCTGCTGGACCGCGGTGGTGACCGAGGCGTCACTGGCCACGTCGAGGTCGAGGAACGTCACACCGCCGAGCGGGGTGACCCGTGAGGTGTCGCGGCCTGTGCCGACCACGTCGAAACCCGCTGCGACCAGCGCGAGCGCGGTTTCCTTCCCGATGCCGGATGACGCACCCGTCACGAGTGCCACCGGCCGATCTGTCGTCATCATGGACTCCCGCACTCATTGAGAAACTGATCGGTTTCCCCTCACCGTAAACCGATCGGTTTCGGCGCGCAAGCTCAAGCAGGGAGGATGGCGCCACGGGCAGGGTCAGCGGGCAAGAAAGCGATCTTCGTCGCCTCCCTGATGCGGAGCACGGAAGACACCCGCCTGGCTTTCGTGCAGGATCCGCTCGCGGGGTGAGCGGCCATCGTCCGCCGCGGGCAGGAGGGTCGCCGCGAAGGCAGAAACGCACTCCTCCAGGACAGGGTGCAGGCGCTCGCCACTCACTCCGGTTCGGCGGGGGTCGCGCCCAGGCCCTCGTCCGGGTCGGCGAGGGTGGTGACGGCGACGTTGAGGACCGAGGTGTCCAGCCAGATCCGCATCTGGGCGCAGACCACGACCACCAGGACGGGCCACGACCGGGACGGCGCGGCCTTGGGCCCGCTCTGTGCCGGCTCGGTCATTCCCCGCCCAGCCCGTCGCGCCAGCTCGGCCGCAGCGGCTTCCACCCCAGCGCCGCACGGGCCCGGTCGTTCGCCGCCCCACGCGCCGCGGTGAGCTGGTGGGCCATGAACCAGCCGAGCAGCCGGGGCGCCATCGCCGCCGGAACCGTGCGCGGGGGCGGGCCGCCCAGCGCGCGGGCGTAGAGCGGCAGCCACTGCGCAGCAGGGGCCGGGTCGTCGTCCGTCAGGTGGAAGACCCCGGTGGCATCCGACTCCACGGCCGCCACCGCGGCCCCCACGGCGTCCTCCGCATGCAGGAACGACATGATCCCGGAGCCGCCCTCGGGCAGCGGAGGCTTCCCGGCCAGCACCCGCTGCCGGGTCCCGCCGTCACGGGCGTACGCGGTTCCGGCGCCGTACAGCGTGCCGTACCGCAACACCGCGCCCGCGAGGTCCGGGCCGCCGCCCAGGACCAGCCGCTCCAGCTCGGCGACGGCCCGTACGGTGGCGGCCCAGCCCGGGTCGGGGGCGTCCACGTACAGCGGCGCGTCCTCGTCGAAGACCGGATCCCCGGCCGGGGCGGCGGCGAAGGCGATGGACTGCGCGACCAGCCGCCGCGCACCGGCCGCCCGGGCCACCGCGACCAGGTTGGCGGTGCCCTCGGTACGCAGCCGCGCGGTCTGCGCGAAGGCCCTCGCGGGGTCGTCGCGCAGCAGCCGCAGCGCCGACATCTGGTGGACGACCACCTCGGGCCGGGCGGACGACACCGCCGCCAGCAGGGCCTGACGGTCGAGGGCATCGGCGACCACGACCGCGTCCGCCTCCGGGGCCCCGGCCCGGGACTCCTGACGTACCAGCGCGCTCACCTGGTGTCCTCGCGCCCGCAGCGCGCCCACCAGCGGATGTCCGACCAATCCGGTGGCCCCGGCGACCAGCACCCGCTCGGCTCAGCCCTCCCCACCAGAAGCGACAGGAGTGGCGACCCGCATCAGCAGGCGGCACGCCTTGTCCCCGTCCCGCAGACAGCTTTCGGCCCGGTTCTCCGTCAGGGTCACGCCGAGTCCCTCGGACCAGCCCGCGTGGATGTCGGTGCACGGGCACCGGTAGCCCTCCAGCGAACCGGACATCCGCACCATGGTGATGGCGAAGTTCCGCCGCAAGGTGAGCACGATCAGGTCGTCACCCTCCACCTCGGTGGAGGCGTTGCGCAGTTCCGGCGGAAACATGCGGTCCCCGCAGTCGTCGTAGCGGCGGCGCAGCTCCTCCAGGTCCTTGCCGCTGTCACCGGTGCCGGCCAGCGGGCCGCTCCGGCGTGCGACCTGCTGCGCGACCTTGAGGGCGACCTTGCGCATCGCCTCGGCGTTGATCTCGTTCGCAGCCTGCTGCCCGAACCGCGCGGCCACCCCCTGGTACCAGTTGGCGTCGTGCTGCCACCACAGCCGGTACGCCTCCGACGCCCGGGCGCGGTGGTTGACTTCGCCGGCACCCGTTTCCGCACTCATGCCTGCTCCGTAAGTTGTTGGGCGGCGAACCGGTCGCGCATCACTCGTTTGAGAACCTTGCCGGTGGCGCCCTTGGCCACGTCGTCGGGCTTCATCCGCAGAGCCCGGGTCACCGGGGGGAATCCGGCTCCCGCCAAGGCGGCGTTGACCCGCCCGGTCCACGCCTCGTCGCCGTCATCGCCGTCATCACCACCGTCGTCACCGCTGTGCTCCTCCGAGAGCTGGAGCAGTGCGTGCGCCTCGGCTTCTCCGTCGCCGTCCCAGTCGGCCCGTACGTCTTCGGGGGCGACCCCGACGACGGTGCAGTCGGCCAGTTCGGGCAGCTCCCGTAGCAGCAGTTCCTCGGTACGGGTGCTGAACAGGATCCCCTTCCGGGTCCGGATGGCGTCCGGCGCCCGGTCGAGGTGGTAGAAGTTGCCCTGCTCGTCCTGGTGGGCGAGGTCCCCGGTGAGCCAGTAGCCGCCCAGCCGCATCCGGTTCCAGGTCAGCGAGTCGTTCCAGTAACCGGGTGTGAGCGTCGGCGACTTCAGCCCTAGGCGGCCGATCTCCCCGGGCGGCAGCGGGGTACCGTCCTCGGCGAGCACGGCGGCCTCGGCGAAGCTGATCGGCCTGCCGACACAGCGCGAGTAGGCCGACGTGTCCTTGGTGTGCCGGTTGTGGAAGACCGAGTAGCCGGCTTCCGACGAGCCGAGCCCGTCCACGAAGACCGAGCCCTCGACCCGCGTGCGGCGCAGGTCCTTGCCGATCTTCACGTGGCTGCCGTACGGCACCAGGGCCCGGATGTGTGCCTCGTGCGCCGCGTCCCCGGTGTTGAACCACACCTGCACGCTGGACAGGTCACGGTCCGCCAGGTCCTCCGCGGCCATCTCACCGAAGGTTCCGGCGAAGGCCAGCACCGTCGTCGGGCGGAACTCCTCGATGGCGTCCAGCACATCGGTGCCGCGCTGGCTGGAGAGCAGCTTGATGTCCGTGCGCAGCAGCAGGCAGTACAGCAGCGTCGCCACCATGGCGTTGTGCGCGCCCGGCAGCCCCACCAGGGTGCGCTCCATGTCGGTCCCGGTGGAGTAGCGGAGCCGGTGCACCTGGGCGTACATCAGTGTCCGGTGAGTGTGCGGCACGCCCTTGGGCATACCGGTGGTGCCGGAGGAGTGCGAGATGAGCACGGGATCGGTCGGGTCGTGCCGGTACGGGGAGGACGTCGGCAGCAACTCACGGTGCTCCGGCCGGATTTCGCCAGCTGTGACGCAGAAGCCGAGCCCCGGCCCGGACAGCACTTCGTGGTGCTCCCGGTCCGTGAACGCGCCCACTGCGCCCTGTCTGCGTACGTACTCCCGGGCGATCTCCGGGGCCAGGTTGCCGTTCACGAACGACGGGATGGCGCCGAGGGCCGTCAGCGCCAGGAAGTTCACCGCGAACTCGGCACTGGAGTGGCTGTGCACGGCGACCGGGTCGCGGGGCCTCACACCCTGGCCGGCGTACCAGCCCGCGTATGTCTCGACCACCTCGTGCAGCTGCCCGAGCGTCAGCACCTCGGGACGGCCGCCGTCCGGCGCCTGCCAGCTGCCGTCCGTCCGCAGCACGGGCTCGTCGAGCGGGCGGCCGTACGCCCTCAGGCGCTCCAGGACGTTGCCGGCGCCGAGTTCGGTGTCGGAGCAGATCCGTGCCCGCTCCTGCCTACTGATGAGCATGGTTCTCCGTCTCGTTCCCTGCCTCGGTGCCGGCGGTGAGCATGAATGCGGGCGACTGGGGCTCGGTCACCAGGAGGTGGCTGCCGCCGTCCCGCAGCAGTCGCCGGTGGGCGGCGGCCAGGTCGAACAGGCCCTGGATGCTTCCGGGATGCCCGGCCGCCCCTGTGTCGTCGGCGTCGTACGCCTCGGCCGACCGGACCGACACCGGTGCCTCGCCTCCGGGACGGCCCAGCAGCACCGCCGCCGCCAGGCCGGCGGTCGCGGGCAGGTCCGGGACCGGGCGGCCGCTGTCGGCGGCCAGTTCCCGGTATGCGGCGGCCAGACGCTCGCCGCCGCCCAGCTCCGCGCCCAGCACCAGGACCCGGTCCAGCTCCGGGTCCTCCAGCAGCAGATCGGCCATGGCCAGCAGTTCGGCCACCGGGTCGTCGAGGGTGGAGAGGCTGAACATCTGCCCGGTGATCCCGAACTCCTGGCTCGTACAGCCCAGTACGGCATTGGCGGTGGCCTGCATGAACAGCAGCGGGTTGTGGACCCGCCCGGAGACCATGCGCCGGCTGGCCAGGTCCGCCGTGGTGGTGTCCCCCATCAGAGTGGCCAGCGCCACGGCGGTACGTGCGCCGTCGCCGGGCCGTTCGGTGAGGCACTGCCTGCTGACCTCGTACGCCAGCGGGCTGAAGGCCGACTCCACGAAGCCGGGCAGCCTCGGCAGCGGGATGTCTGTGGTGTCGGCGTGGTCCGCGTGGTCATCGGACCGCCCGGTGCCGTGGGTCGCGGTGGCGGTCGCGAGGATGCCGAGGGGCGAGCGGAGTACCGTCTTCTCGGTCGTCATGGCCGCTCCAGCACGAGTGCGGTGTTGGCGCCACCGAAGGCGGCGTTGACGGTGAGGGCCCGGCGCGGGTCGGCCTGGCGCGGCTGGTTCGGTACGTAGTCCAGGTCGCACTCCGGGTCCGGCCGGCCGTATCCGGCGGTCGGCGGCAGTACGCCGTCCATCAGGGCCAGCATCGTGATCACGAACTCCACGACGCCCGCCGCCTCCAGGAGGTGGCCGGTGGTGCTCTTGGTGGAGCTGACCGGTATCGACTCGGCCCGCTCCGGGAAGGCGGCCCGCAGTCCACGGGTCTCGGCCCCGTCGTTGTACTTGGTGCCGGTGCCGTGGGCGTTGACATAGCCGAGGGCCGCCCCGTCCGGGTCCCCGGCGAGCCGCAGCGCCTGGCGTGCCGCGCGGGCCAGGCCGACTCCCTCCGGGTGCGGCTGGGCGATGTGGTGGGCGTCCGTGGCCGCGCCCCAGCCTGCGATGGCCGCCAGCGGCCGGGCGCCGCGGCGCCGGGCGTGCTCGGCGGACTCCAGCACGACGGCCGCCACCCCGTCGCCCAGCAGCAGCCCGCTGCGGTCGGCACTGAACGGGCGCACCATGCCGTCGCGGGACAGTGCCCGGCCGGAGTCGAACTTGCCGAAGGTCTCCTCCTCCACCAGGTATCCGCCCGCGCAGACCGCCGTATCGATCCGGCCGGAGGAGATCAGCCGGCACGCGTGGATGATCGCGGCGGCGGAGGCGACACAGGCATTGGTGAAGGTGAGCCGCGGCCCGGTGAGCCCGAGGCCGCCGGCCAGCAACTCGGCGAGGTGGGCGGGCACGGCGTCGGCGTTCCGGCCCGTTGTGCCGTCCGGGCCGTCCGGGCCGCCTGGGCCGCCTGGGCCGTCCGGGACGGGCTTTGGGGATGGGGAGTCGGCGGCGGTTCGCCAGTAGCGGGTGATGCTGGTGTGGTCCCCTGCGACGCCGAGCAGGACCGCCGCCTCCGTGCCCGGGCGCAGGCCGGCCATGTCGAGGGCTTCCGCGCCGCACTGGGCGAGCGCGTGCCGCAGCGCCCAGTCCTCGACCGCGTCGGGTCCGTCCGGGGCTGCGGCCGCCATCGGCGTACGGTACGGGCCGGTGTCGAACCTCGTGGTGGGCCTGAACGAGGGGACTCCCGCGAAGACCCCGCGACGGAGGGCCTCGGTGCCCGTACCGAACGCGGTACGTACGCCGAATCCGGTCACCGTCACCTCACCGCTCATCGCGGCCGCCCCCCTCCGCCCGGTCCGTCTGGGCGGCGCGCAGAAACCCAGTGAGCCGCCGGAGCGAGGTCAGCCCGGCGATGTCCTCGTCGGTGGGCTCCACGACCAGGCCGTACCGCTCCTCCACCACGTGCAGCAGCCACACCAACCCGAGGGAGTCCAGGACCAGTTCGGCGTCCTCGCCGAGGTCGTCGGGCAGCCCGGGGAAGATCTTGCGGTCCGACAGCAGCTCCCGGACGGTGTCGGTGGTGATGGCGGACAGCGAGGAGTCCGCGTCGCTCGCCGTGGCTCCCGCGCTCATGCCTTCGCACCGCGTCGGACGACCTCGGCGACGAGTCCGCCGAGGGTCAGGGAGGCCAGGGGTTCGATGTCGGTGTCCGGGATCTCCACGCCGAACCGCGACTCCAGCCGCAGGGTGAGCTCGATCAGGCTCAGTGAGTCCACATCCAGCCCGCCGACGGTCACCGGGCTCTCGTCCGTGATGCCGTCGCGGCTGGTCAGGATGTTCATCTCGTCGATGACCGCGGTCAGGACGAACTCGCGGATCTCGTCTTCCAAGGTTGATGTACTCATGATCAGAATCTCCATTGAATCGTTCAGGTGAGTGAGTTGAGCGCCCCTTCATGCGCGCGCCAGGGGATGTGCCCCTTTGGGGGCGCGGGGCTGTGTCAATTTGCGGCTCCGCCGCGTGAGCGCGACCAGCCACGACGTGCCCGCGGACAACAAACAACCGGCGTACCCCGGCTCACCCAGCGGAGCGCTCCCGCTCCCGCAACGTCGCCGCGTCGCGCACAAGCTTTCCGTTGGACGTGCGGGGCAGGGACTCCAGGAGCCGGATCACCCGCGGCAGCTTGTAGTCGGCCAGCCGCTCCCGGCACCAGCGCAGCAGCTCTTCGGCGGAGGGCGGCTCATAGCCGGCGGCCACCGCGACATACGCCTCGGTCATGCCCTCGTGGACCAGGACCGCCTGCTCGACCGCCGGGTGCTCGCGGATCACGTTCTCGACCTCGGTGAGGTCCACCTTGAGCCCGCCGATCACGACGAGGGAGTCGGCGCGGCCGTGCAGCCGGACCGCTCCGGTGCCGTCCACCGTGGCCCGGTCGCGGGTGTGCAGCCAGCCGTCCGCGTACTGCGTACCGCCCGAGTCGAAGAGATACGGCGACTCATCGAGAGCGACGTCCAGTTCGCCCTTGTGCTCCCGCAGCACCACCCCCGGTGCGGCCCGGCCGACCGACGGTCGCAGCGTGCCGCCGACGTCGATGGCGACGATGCCGGTCTCCGTGGTCCCGTACGCCTCGCCGACCGCGACGCCGTACCGTTCGGCGAACCGTGCCGCGCTCTCCGGGGGCATCATCTCGCCGCCCGACACCGCGATCCGCAGGTCGGGCAGTTCGGGGGGATCGACGGCGGCGGCGAGCAGTTCGTAGTGCATCGGTACACCGAAGAGGGCGGTGATCCGGTGGTCCACCGCGGTCCGCAGCAGGTCGCGGGCCGAGACCCGGGGTGCGAAGACCACACAGACACCGGCCGCCAGCGAGTACAGCAGCCCGCCGATCAGGCCGAAGCTGTGCGCCGTCGAACTGAGCAGCAGCAGCCGGTCGCCCTCGCCCGGCATGCCGGGGACCGCGGCGAATGCCTCCACCTCGGCGGCGAGCGAGCGGGCGGTCCTGCCGATCACCTTCGGCCGCCCGGTGGAGCCCGAGCTGAACTGGACCAGCCGGTGCCCGGTGGTGGCGGCCCGGCCGGTGCCACGGCACTCGGTGACGACCTCGTACTCGGGCCGGAAACCGAACGTCGCCCGGACGTTGACACCGGCGCCGACCATGAACTGCGGCCGGCAGGACGCGCAGAGCGCCTCCACCTCGGCCGGTTTGAGCCGGAAGTCGAAGAGCAGCACCTGGGCGCCCAGCCGCCACAGCGCGAGCAGCACCTCGGCCTGGGTGAAGCTGGGCGGTGTCCGCAGGCCCACCGTGCTGCCAGGACCGATGCCGTATCCGGCGAACACCGCGGCCTGCTTGGCGACCCGTTCCCGCAACTCGGCCCGGGTGACGGTCTCCTGCTGATGCGTCAGATACGGCAGGCCGTCGTCCCGCGCGTCGAACAGCCGCTGGATGAAAGGGCCCATCTCGTCGTCCGCGTCATCCACGAGGTCCACTGGCTCACCCATCAGACCTCCTTGCAGAACTCGCCGATCGGCAGGCCCACATGGCGTTTGTCCTGGGCCAGATAGCCGAGCAGCTCGTCACCGGTCTGCAGTTCGGTGACGTTGAGGACCTTCCCTCCCGGGCCGAGCACCCGTACGTGCCAGTCGTCCTGCACCGTCAGGCTGACCAGCTGTCCGTCCTCGGCGTGGGTGCGGATCTCGAGGAGCGGCCGGGATTCGAGTTTGGCCCGGCCGACCACGACCCGCCGGGTGCGGCCGTCGGCGCCGACTGCCAGCAGGGCCATCCCGGAGCCGACCTCGCTCAGGTAGCTGGTGCGGTTGTCGGGCCCCAGCGTGTACGAGTGCAGGGCACCGGCGTTGACCCGGAACGGCCTGGTCGGCATGTACGGCAGCGGGTGGGTCTCGCTGCAGCAGAGCACGAACCCGGAGGAGTACGAGCCGACGAGGATGCCCTCGTCCTCATCGAAGTGCGAGCAGGTGTCCACGCAGACGCGGTCGCCGAGCCCGACGTGCCGGATGCTCTCCACGGTCAGCGTGGACAGCTCCAACTGGGGTGTGGTGGCCTCCAGCAGCCGTGCCAGCGCGAACACCTCGTCGGCGCTGCGGGGCGCGTAGAGGATGCCGTCCGAGCCGCGCTCAAGGACATCGAAGACAATCGCAGCCTCCTCCAGGTCGTCGACGACGGTCACCAGCTTGCCGTCGGCGGAGTCTGCTGCGGCGAGCACGATCTCCAGAGGGATCTTGGTCGGGTCGGCGAAGTGGATGACGGTGTACGGCAGCGCCACGGCGCCCGCGCACGACAGCTGCAGGGTGCGGTCGTCCCGTACGTCGATGAGGCCGACGACAACCGTGCCACCGGCGGCACGGTTGTCGGCGGCGAGCGCGTCCAGCTCGTCCTGGGTGCTGAACTGCCGCAACAGGACGTCGATTCCGGCTCCGGCCGGGGAGGTGGCGGCGGCTGAGGAAGTGGCGTCGACCGAGGACTTCGCCTCCTTGGCGCCCTTGGCGTCCTTCGTGCCCCCGGTGCCCTGCACCTCCTTGTCGCCCGGCTTCTTCGCGGCGGCCGCGGCCGGACTCGCGGGGACCAGCACCCGGGTGATGGTCGGGGGCAGCGTCCCGAGCAGCTCGGCATCGGCGGCCAGCACCCCGGCCATCCTGGTGTGGATGGCCGCGTCCACCACCGCCTGGAGCTGCGGCCGTGGGACTTCACGGAGATCGATCCACGCGAACCTCATGCGACACCTGCCACGATCGTCGAGTAGTGAGTCATGCCCATGCCATCGGTCGTTCCGTCGGGACGCGTCGCCTGCCTGGTGTCCCCCGGCGTGGCGCCGTCGGCACCACGGCCGTGCACGACCGCGGCGAGCCCGGACACCAGAGAAGCGGGCGAGGGGGCCGAAAAGATCCGGCGACCGACGGCCAGCCCCTGACAGCCGGAGGCCATCACCGCGGTGCCGTACTCGATGAGGTCGGAGCCGTCCGGCGGCCCTCCGGCCGCCAGGACGGGGATGGGGCTGTGGGCCACCACCTCGGCCATCCGGTCGAGCGGCAGGGCGACGGAGGTCTTCACCATGTCGGCACCCAGGTCCGCGGCGACATTGACCAGGTGCGCGAGGAGGGCGGGATCGCGCGGGTTCTCGATCCGGGGGCCCCGAGGGTAGATCATCGCGATCAGCGGCATGCCCCAGTCATCGCAGGAGCTGGCCACCGCCCCCAGATCCGCGAGTTGCCGGCCCTCGGTGTCCGAGCCGATGTTCACATGGACGCTGACCGCGTCCGCGCCGAGCCGCAGCGCCTCCTCGACGTCGCCGACCAGCACCTTGGCATCGACATCGGCGGAGCAGGCGGTGCTGGCGCTCAGGTGCACCACCAGCGCGCAGCTTCTGATGACCTCCGGTGCGAGGGCACGGGCACGTCCCTTGTGGACGATGATCCCGTCGGCCCCGCCGGCGACCAGCGCCCGCAGCAGATCGTCCCACTGGCCGGCGGGGACGAGCGGGCCGTCCGACACGCTGTGGTCGAGCGGGACGAACAGGTACCGGTCATCACCCGCCAACGACAGTCTTCGCATACGCAATGGCTTGCCAGTTTTCAGCATGGATAATGCGCCTTCCCAGCCCAAAGGCTGCATGGCAAAGGTCCGGCAGCGGCTTCGATTGAACACTTCGGAAAGTCGAACAGCATCATCCCGTTTGAGGTCCCGGTGTCCGAAAAACGAGGGTCGTAGAACTTTCAAGTTCGACCCCGTGTAAGCATTCATGGGTGATCTCGGGTTGGCAAGGTGTGATCCCCGGCGAATTTCTATGCCATCGGCCGCATGAATATTGACAGCGAATTGACAGGAATGACGGGGTTGACGGCGCCGAGGTGTGGTGATCGTGGGGGTTTTGTGCGGTAAATCGTCAGAAGGTGGGTGCAGTGTGCCGCATGCGCACTGAGGCGGCCTGCCCCTGCTCACAGCCGCATCGAGGCCTTATTTGTTGGTGCCACGTGTCAATGGGTGCTTATTCCTTCGTGGATCCCGGCGGCCTTGTTCGGTAAATCGGACGAGGGGGCAACCTTGTTGAAATTGAATTCCCGGGATTAGGGTGACAGGCGCACTCCGGTTCGTGCTATATGCGAGGCCGTCCCCCACCTGGACCCGGACTGTTCCCCCGCTCCAGGCGTACCGGAAGTGATCCCCCCATGCCCGATTCAACGTCCAAGACCTTTCCGAGACCGCCGGCCCCGGACCGGCCGCGGCACCATCGGCGGCACCGAAGGGCGAGGCGTCGCGGGTCGCCGTCGCGAGCCTGGTCGGCACCACGATCGAGTACTACGACTTCGCCGTGTACGGCACTGCCGCCGCGCTCGTCCTCGGACCCGCCTTCTTCCCCTCCGGCAATGCCACCGCTTCCTCCCTGGCCGCGTTCCTCACGTTCGCCGCCGCCTTCCTGTCCCGCCCCCTCGGCGTCGTACTGTTCGGGACGATCGGTGACCGGCTGGGCCGCCGGCAGACCCTGGTCACGTCCCTCTTGCTGATGGGCGTGGCAACGGTCGGCGTCGGCCTTCTCCCCACGTACGAGACCGCCGGACTCCTCGCTCCCGTACTGCTGGTGACGCTGCGTCTGCTGCAAGGCCTGAGCATGGGCGGCGAATGGGGCGGGGCAGTGCTGCTTGCCGCAGAGCACGCGCCGCTCGGACGCCGTGCGATGTACGCGGCCATCCCGAATGTCGGCCCATCGCTCGGCTTCCTGCTGTCCAGTGCCGTCATCCTGCCCACCCTCCACATCGCCTGCCGGGACGGCTTCACGAACGGCGCCTGGCGGATCCCGTTCCTGCTCAGCACCGTGCTGGTCGTGATCGGGCTGTGGGTGCGCGCGACGGTCTCCGAGTCACCTGTGTTCAATGCTCCGGCTCGCCGTACGGCACAGGCACCGGCGTCCCGCTTTCTGCTCGGTGCGCTCCTCAGACAGCACCCCGGCCGGCTGCTGCTCGGGCTCGTCGGGCCGCATCGCGGAGAGGACGGACCCGCGGGTCTGACCCTCAACATGGCCGGTGAGGCGTGCCCGGCCGAGGTCGTCGCCGTCTTCACCGACCGGGCCGTCATCGCCGTACTCGCCGCCGAACTCGGCCTGGACCCCGTCGGCCGTGGCCGCCGAGCTGCTGGTGCCCGCCGAGTCGGCGGCGACCAGGTGGCCGACCGATTCGGCGGCGAAAAGCCCCTGGCGTGGCACCGGTCCGCCCGACTGGGCGCACCGCCTCGAGTGCCGAGCCGGTAGAACCCGGCGAAGGTCTTGAGGCAGATCGTGGAACCTGACGCCACTTGTCACTCAGGGACGAGAACGCCTCGGATGGAGTTGTGCGGGTATCGGTGAGATCGAGATCTGGCAACACTCGGAGGCTTGCTGTCGCAGCATGGATGTGCTCCATACCGCTGAGGGTGCGTCGACGGCTCCGAAGTCCAGGGGCGAGCGGGACGCGGCGATCTCCGTCGGGGCTGCGGTGCCAGGGGCCGTGATGCGCAGGAATGGGGGTCGGCTGCGCCACGGTGCAGAAGGCGAGCGGGCGGCTGTAACCGTCGTCGGCGTCCGGTGCCCTGGGTGCGCCCATCATGTCCTGGTGCCGCGCCGGCCGCGGATGGGGCTCCGGTTTACTGCGCTTTCCTGAACAGGAGCACGAAGACGAGGTTGACCAGGACGATCCCCAGCCACATGGCAAACACGCTGTCCGAGTCCGCGCCCGCGCCAGCTGTCAGCCAGATCGAGCCGAGGACCCCGAAGAGCAGGGAGAAGACCGGCACTGCCAGATGCGAGTTGTCGGGCTGCTGCCCCTGTGGCTTCCGGGGAGCCTTGCCGATGCCTTGCTGTGCCAGGCGGGTGTCCACCCGCTGGTCGATCGATTCCGTGGCTCCGGCGATGAAGGACTCCAATACGGCGCGCTCGTACTCCGGGCCCAGTTCCTTGCGGGCCTCGTAGGCGGCGGTGGCTTCGTCGTGGAGGTCGGGAGCTACCCTGGCTCGCGCGCCATCGTTTCCGGTTTCCGGCATCAGGCAATCCGATCGTTCCGGTGGTCTCGGGCACCGACAAAGAAGGGGTGTACGGCGTACACCTCCCGTGGAAGTAGAGTAGGTGGACGCTGTACACCCGTCAAGGGGAAGGGCGGCCGACTCCGGGCCTTGCCCGTACGACGAGAGGGGATGGTGGAGATAGCCACGCAGGCCGACGCCGCCGCGCAGCCCCGCGCACCCTTGAGCAGGGCGCGGATTTTGGGCACCGCCGTCGCTCTGGCCGACGAAGGCGGGGTCGACGCGCTCAGCATGCGCAAGATCGCGCAGGCGCTCGGCGTTGTGCCCATGGCGCTGTACAAGCACGTGGCCAACAAGAACGAGCTGCTGGACGGCATGATCGATGTCCTCGTCGGCGAGATCGACCCGCCGGCCACCGACACCGAATGGAAGACCGCCATCCGTCGGCGGGTACTGTCGGCCCGCCGTATGCTGCTGCGCCACCCGTGGGCGTCCGGGGTCATCGAGTCACGGATGAAGGCGCGGACCACCCCGACCCCGGTGGTGATGGAGTACCTGGACTCGATGATCGGGATCTTCCGGGCCGGAGGGTTCTCGATCGACCTGGTCCATCACGCGATGCACGTCATGGGCAGCCGCCTGCTGGGCTTCTCCCAGGAGCTGTTCGAGGACACCCCCGACCGCGCGCCGGATCCGGACGCCATGCCGCCCGAGGAGATGGCCGCGCGCTACCCCCACATCACCGAACTGGCCATGGCGGTCGCCCACGACCCGGAGTCCGTCGTCGGCTCAGGCTGCGACGACCAGTTCGAGTTCGAGTTCGCCCTCGACCTGACGCTGGACGGCCTCGAGCGGCTCCGGGGCACGGTCTGACGCGCTGGTGAAGGACCTGGCAGCACCTGCCCGAGGCCTTCAGTCGGCGCCGTCGCCCAGAACCCCGCTCCTGCTCCCGTTAGTCCCGCGCGCGGCTCACGCGCCCCACACTCGGCCCTCTTCACTCCTTGACAGGTGTACGGCGTACACCTACGGTGCCCGTACGAGGTGTACGACGTACACCTTTGTCTCGCGGCTGATGTGTCGGTGCCGTACCGGACGAGGACAGCGAGCAGGTAATCGATCTCGAGGCGATGAGGGAGACTCGATGAAGGCGATCGTTCAGGAGCGGTTCGGCCCGCCGGACATCCTGCACCTGGCGGACACCGAGCGGCCCGAGGTCCGGGCCGGCCAGGTGCTGGTGCGGGTGCGCGCCGCCGCACTCAACCCCTACGACTGGCACATGATGCGCGGCGATCCGTACGTGGCGCGGCTGATGGGAGCCGTGGGACTGACCCGGCCGAAGTCCCGGGTGGCGGGGATCGACGCGGCCGGACAGGTGGAGGCGGTCGGCGTCGACGTGCACGGGCTTGAGCCCGGCGACGAGGTCCTGGGCTTCTGCCCGGGCT
Source organism: Streptomyces vastus (assembly GCF_039532825.1). Classification (NCBI taxonomy): domain Bacteria; kingdom Bacillati; phylum Actinomycetota; class Actinomycetes; order Kitasatosporales; family Streptomycetaceae; genus Streptomyces; species Streptomyces vastus. The sequence continues at coordinate 48,845 of NZ_BAAASJ010000081.1, read as the reverse complement.
CCTTCGCCGAGTACGCGCGCACCACGGCAGATCTGCTGGTGCAAAAGCCCGCGACCCTGACCTTCGAACAGGCCGCAGCCGTGCCGATGGGGGCGGTGACCGCCCTGCGTGGCATCCGGACCGTGGGCCATGCGCAGGCCGGGCAGCGGGTGCTGGTCAACGGGGCCGCCGGTGGCGTGGGCACGTTCGCCGTGCAGATCGCCGCGGCCCTGGGCGCGGAGGTCACCGGGGTGTGCAGCGCCCGCAACGCCGAGTTGGTCCGCTCACTGGGCGCCGCCCACGTCGTCGACTACACCCGGGAGGACTTCACCGACGGGCGCGTGCGCTACGACGTGATCCTGGACAACGTGGGCAACCGCCCGCTGAGCCGGCTGCGCCAGGCGCTCACTCCGACAGGGACCCTGGTGGCCAACGGCGGCGGCTCGCCCGGCCACGTGTTCGGGGCGGTGGGCTCCATGCTGCACCTGATCGCGGTCAACGCATTCGTACGGCAGCAGCTCCGTCTGATCCTCCCGGCGGCCCCGGCCGGGCCGACCCACGAGGACCTGCTCGCCGTCACCGCGCTCATCGAGGCAGGCAAGCTCACCCCGGTGGTCGACCGGACCTACTCCCTGACCGACACGGCCGAGGGCGTGCGCCATGTGGAGCAGGGCCACGCCCGCGGCAAGGCCGTGGTCACCGTGCCGTGAGCGCGCTTGTCGCACATCACCGCTCGGGCAGGAACTGAGGCTTCCGGGCCGTCTCTTCGCGCAGAAGGCGATGGATCCGGATCGAGGCAAGGCGTTACTGAAACTCAGGCCCTGTCTCAACTTATATGGCGCGGTCACTCTTCGTGACGGCCGAGATTGGGTGAGGGGCCCTGGCAGAGCATCCTGATACCGCTCCTGGGCATGTGTGCCGGGCCGAGGGCTTGGCCCTCGGCGTTACAGAGCAATCAGGCGGCGGGCTCTGCCGCCCTGCCCGGGAAGGGCGGGACGGCGGGGCGCCCGTCGAGGTGTGGCTCAGCGCTCAGGCCTGGTGTGCGCCGGGGGTTCCGTCCTCGACGGCGAAGGAGGCGAAGGTGTACGCCGGCGCGTCGGAGCGGCTGACGGTGGTCACCATCCGCAGATCCGTCCGCCACTGCCCCCGGTCCAGGGTGCAGCGGACGTACCCGCGGCGGTCCCCGTCGAAGAAGCGGATGTGCGGGTTGTACTGGATCATCGGGCCGTAGTACGGGCCGTAGACCTCGCCATCACCGTTGCTGGAGATGGACGTGCCGACGAACTCCGTTGCGACGACCGGGGAGTCGGGCCTGTCGAAGTCCCGCTTGATGTCGTTGACGAAGGTCGAGTGCCAGTCGCCGGTGATGATGACGGGGTTGCTGACCTCGGCCTGGGCGAGGTGGTCGGTCAGGCGGTTGCGTGCCGCGGGGAAGCCGTCCCAGGCGTCGTGCCAGAGGATGTCGCCGGACGGCCCGTCGTGGTCGAGGCGGCCCATCATGACGTTGTTGGCCAGGACGTTCCACCTGGCACCCGAGGCCGCGAGCCCGTCGAGCAGCCAGCTCTCCTGCCGTCGGCCGAGCATCGTCACGGATGGGTCGTAGCCGGCGGCGCACGCAGGCGCCTCCCCCCAGCCGCACGGGGGCACGCTGCGGTACTGCCGGCCGTCGAGCACGTTGAACTCGGCGAGGTCGCCGTAGCCGAGCCGCCGGTACAGGCGCATCTCATCGGTCTGCGGGATGGAGGCACGGCGCAGCGGCTGATGCTCGTAGAAGGCCTGATAGGCGGCGGCACGCAACTCCTTGATGCTGCCCGCGTACTGGGACTCCTCGCCGGCGTAGTCGTTCACCACCTCGTGGTCGTCCCAGGTGACGATCCAGGGGAACCGCGCGTGCGCGAGCTGGAGATCCGGGTCGGTCTTGTACAGGGCGTACTGCAGCCGCCAGCGGTCCAGCGTCCGGCATTGCTCGCTCAGTGTGGCCGGTACGGGCGTGCGCCGGTAGCCGCCGTCCGCCGGGATGCCGCCCTCGTAGACGTAGTCGCCCAGGTGCACGACGAGGTCTATGTCCTCCCCGGCGAGGTGCCGGTAGGCCGGGTAGTAGCCGTTGGACCAGTTCTGGCAGGACGCGAAGGCGAACGACATGCTCGACACCCGCGTGCCCGGCGCGGGCGTGGTGCGGGTCCGGCCGACCGGCGAGAGGTCGGCGCCGTAGCGGAACTGGTACCAGTACTCGCGGTCGGGACGCAGCCCGGTCGGTTCGACGTGCACGGAGTGGGCGAGTTCGGGCAGCGCCGCGACCGTGCCCTGCCGTACGACCTTGGTCATCGCCTCGTCGGTGGCCACCTTCCACTCGACGGCGACCGGCTGCGGCCGCATGCCGCCGCCGTGGGCAGCCAGCGGGTCCGGCGCGAGGCGCGTCCACAGGACGAACCCGTCGGGCGAGGGATCACCGGAAGCGACACCCAGCGAGAACGGATAGCCGCCCGAGGGCGGGCGTGGAGCGGCGAGCGCTCCGTGCGCGAGGGGCACTTGCGCGAGCGCGGCGAGGCCGGCAATGCCGCCCATCGCACCGAGGAAACGTCTGCGATTCCAGCCATCGGCTCTTTGCGGCAGTTCTCTCAAGACCATCACTCCCGGGACACGTTGGATGCCGTGCATCCTGGGGACCGCAGATGTCCCGTGGCTGTAATGGGGCTGAACGGCCACATGACAGGCGATGCCTTTCCAGCCGCAGCACGTGGGGCGAACGACAGGCCGAAGACCGGCCGACGGGCCGGGCCCACTCACACGACTGCGTCCGGATCGCCGCCGGAAGCCGGTAAGCGACGCCGCATCGTCTGTCTGTGTGCCCCGCCGTCGCAGCAGTCCATGCATGCACCTTTGCGGCCAATGGCCGTTCTTCTGCGTCCAACGTGCCGCCAGACCGACTCCGCATGGGCAGTGGCCAAGTCGGTGTCGTCCCACAGGACTTTGCCGTCGGTGGGCACGGTCAGGCCGGTGAGCATCCGGATCAGGGAGGCGTGCAGACAGTGCCGGAACGACGCCCGGCCCGTCGGCTTCGGGGCCGCGGGCGAAGTTTGCGGCCGCACTCGCGCGAGCGCGTCCCCTACCCTCAGCCGGGTCTGCGCGGCCATCCGGCTCATCGGCTCGCCTCCTTCTCCGCCCGGTATTCCAGCGCATCGCGCGTCAGGTCCATGAACGACTGCTCCAAGGGCATCTGACGCTCCGTCAGCTCGTGCGGCTCCACGTCGCCGGCCGCGGCCCGTGCGTACGTTCCCGGCCGTGGTCGGCATCCGCCGCAGCTCGGCGACCTGTGGGCTGCGCACCAATCCAGCAACCGGAAACCCCACCCAGATTCAACTACCGGATGACAACGCCCTGACCTGCGCAAACACTGAGCCACATCTCGTGAACCCAGACCTTGAACGCTCCACGGCAACGCACGGATCCGAGCAGCGAATCGCCCCCTGACCTGCACAAACGCAGACCAGGGGGCGATTCGAGACGAAACTGGACGTTGAAGCGGAACATCGGCAGCGGTGCAATGAACTGCAAAGGCCGCCGTTTTCGGAACACGATCCAGCACGGATCCAGGAGTGGGGCCGCCGCGTCCGGCCGGGGTGGCCACGCGCGGGCCAAACGGCCTGCGGTACAGCTCGACACCGAGGGTTCCGTCGTCCGGCGGACATCTCAAGGCCGGTACGTGGCCCCGGCCTCGGCGCTTGAAGGTCTTCTTCCAGGTCCCGACCGAGCTGTGCCATCACCAGCTGCGCGCCCGAACGGTAGAGCGCGAGCAGGACCCGGCCCATCGTCTCGTCCTGCGCCGCAGCGATCTGCTCGGCCACCGGCCTGCTCATGCCGTGCTCGACGAGCGCCCCGGTGCGCGTCTCGACGGCTGCGTCGAACCGGTCGGCGAGGTCGACTTCTTGAAGGCCGAGATCCCGCGGTGAGGTCGTAGTTCTGCTGGTCGGGGGTGAGATAGAGGCATTGGTGCTCGCGGGCGAAATGGAAGGCCCAAGAGGCGTCGAAGTCGCCGTTCGCGATCAGAACGCGGAGTTGGAGGACGCCTTGGCTCCGGCCAGGCCCCAGCGGGCGCCGGTGGCGTCAAGACGGTCGCCGATCAGGTGGCGGCTGGCGGCCTCGACGGCGCCGGTGGCGATGGGCCAGCCGGTGCTACGGCGGTGTGGTGGTGGAACTGCTCGAGGTGACCGGCGAGATCGCGGGCCATGAAACTGGCGACCTCACGCAATCGGAAGTCTGGGGCCGGCCAGGTCCGGCCTGCCTCCGCGGGAGACGACTGGGGGGCGTCCGCGGCGGGCTCCGCCGCGGCCCACAAAGGCGGCGGCGCCTGTGCCGGCACCGAAGCCAGAGAGCGACGCCGGGTTCACGCACTCCCCTCGAGCAGTCTCTTCAGCGTCTGCTCGTTCCTCGGCATCTCCTTGCGCACATGCGGACGGACGACGAGCGGAACGAGCACCTTGCCGATCCCATGCGTCTCGAAGTCGAGGGACATCGTCAGGCGCGACCGTTCGCCGTCGCCGAGCGGCTCGATCGTTCCTTTCACGTGCCCTCGGATGGGACCGTCAATGCCGTCGACCCGCCAGCTTCTCGGCGGATCAAGCTCGGTCACCTCCGAGGTCATAGGGATGTCCCGGCGACCGATCCGCCGGGTCACGACGACTCTCGAACCCACGGCCAGAGGAGCGTCTCCCACGGGGCGTACCGACACGGCACTCTCCTGCCACTCGGGGAGGTGCGAGGGATCGGTCACATAGGAGAAGACTTCTTCGGGGCGGCAGGAGATGTCGACGCTTTCTTTGATCGCAGACATTTCGATCCCCTTTTGTCCAGTTATGTACATAATCCCACGGTGCCGGTGACGCACCAACTCCACCAACCGGACGGGGGCCCACACGGCAATCAGTGGCGCGGGCGCGGGTCGTTTCCGGCGGCCGGCAACGGTGGCGTCATGCGCCGGGGGCGCGGTACTCCACCTTCTGACGGACCGCCTCGTCGATCTCACCGGACGACAGCAGGACGACCGTGCCCGTACGCACGCCGCCGACCGCTGACACCGCCAGGCCCATGGCCGCGGCGGAGGCATTGCCCGGCAAGTCCACAGTGACGTACGAAGGCCCGGTACATCGACTCGAGTCGCCCCCCTAAACGCTCCTGTACCACCCTCTTTCAGGTAAGGGTCTGGGTGTCGCCTCCCAGAACGCGGATGCGGGACCGGAAACCCCGCCCAGATTCAACTACCGGACCGCCAGCACCCGACCTGCGCAAACACCTTGCTGCATCTCGCGAACCCAGACCTTGAACGTTCCGCCGCAACGTACGGCTCCGGGCATCGAATCGCCCCCTGACCTGCGAAAACGCAGACCAGGGGGCGATTCGAGGTGAAGCTGAACGTTGAAGCGGAACTCCACTAGTCGGTGTAGGGGCACGGATCGCACCCTCAGCGCCTCAGACTCGAGTATTTACGCTGGTGAAGCCGCCTCTTATCACAGGTTGAACCGGAACTACAGATCTGGCGGCATCGTCCCGGATGTCCTGGAGATTCCCCGGCCCGAGGCCCCATAGCCCGGCAGCCCCGAGCACGCGACGGCGCGGGCGGTTCAGTGGGCGGGTAGGAAGCCCGTCAGTCGTGGGGGCTGGCGATGGCGGCGAGGTGCGTGCCGGGGCGGACGGAGAGCCCGTTCATGCAGTAGATGATCGTTCCGGTGGAGACGGCGGCGACCTTGTGCTCGGCGCCGTCGACCGGGTCGATGATGCGGCCGATGCTCTGCCCCTCGGTCACCTCGTCACCGGTGGCCGCGTCCGGGTACCAGAGGCCTGCGACCGCAGACTCGACCTCGCCGGTCCAGATCCAGTCGCGCGGCTGCACGGTCACCGGTGCGAGGTGCTGCGGCGCCTCGATGACGCCGAGGTGGTGCAGCAGCCGGTACAGCGCGTCGAGCAGCCTGCGCACGGTGGCGGGGTCACGGTCGCCGAGTTGCCCGGTCTCGACGAGGATCGCGGGGACACCCTGCCGGTTCGCCGCGGCGTGGCTGTTGCCGCCGTCCGGGCTGGTGCCGAAGATGACTCGCTCGTATCCGACCGCGTGGGCCATCGCCTTGATCTTCCCACCCAGCTCGTCGTCGGAGGTCAGCCGGTAGCCGACGAAGTCGAGCAGATGCTGGTCGATGCCGCCGCTGTGCAGGTCCACGTAGGAGTCGGCGCCGTCGATCAGGTGCTCGAACAGCCAGGCTGCCATCCGGTCGGTGGGGCCGCCGTCCTTGTCGCCGGGGAACACGCGGTTGATGTTCACGCCGTCCAGCGGGGAGATGTTGAGCCTGCCCCCGTAGACGGCCGGGGGGTTGGCCACGGGGCAGATCACCACCTGGCCGGCGACCTCGTCCGGTTCCAGCAGCCCGGCCAGGCGGGTGGCGGCGGCGACGCCGATGAACTCGCCGCCGTGGACGCCACCGGTGATCACCACCCGGGGGCCGGGTCGGGATCCGTTGACGAGGATCAGGGGCACCTCCACTGTCGTGGCGCCGAGGTCGGCGGGCAGGCTCCCGCGGGTTTTCTGGCCGGGCTCGGCCCGCAGCGGGCCGATGGTCAGCGTCATGGCTTTCCTCGTTCGGGCTCAGGCCGCGGTGCGGCCGTTTGTGGTGATGAAGTCGATCGGCTGGGAGGTGCGGCCTTCCAGGGCGAGGTCCGCGGCGATGTCGCCCATGGCGGGCGAGAGCTTGAAGCCCTGGCCGGAGAAGCCGGCCAGCAGGACGATGTCGTCGCAGCCCGGCAGGGGGCCGACCAGCGGCCGGGTGCTGTCGGTGTAGCCGTCCATGAAGACGGACAGGCGCACCGGATCGGGGTTCAGGCCGGGCAGGTGGCGCCGCACCGCCGTGGTGAAGGACTCCAGTTCCTCCGGTGCGACGGTCCGGTTCAGCCGGTTCGGGTCGTCCACGGGCTTGTGGTGGGGCTGGGGCAGGCCGAGCTTGACGGTCAGGCCGTCCGGGGACGGGATGCCGTAGAAGGGGATGTCGCCGCAGCGGATGAAGGCGGGACGCTCGGCGTCTGCCGGGTGGTGCTCGTGGGGCAGGAACCAGGCGCTGATCGCGCGGTAGACGCTCACTTCCCACGGCAGGTCGGGCAGCAGGTCGCCCACCCACGGGCCGAGGGTGACCACCGCGGCGTCGAAGCGCTCGGTGTCGGTGTCGGTGCGGATCTCCACGCCTGCCCCGGGGACGGGAGTGACTTCCCGCACCGGGGTGTAGCGGCGGATTTGGGCGCCCAGTTCCTCGGCGCGCCGGGCTGCGGTCTGGACCGTCAGCTCGGGGCGGATGAAGCCCGCGTGGGAGTCGAGGACGACCAGGTCGCCTTCGCCGACGCGGAACTGTGGGAAGCGCTTGGCCATCGCCTCGGCGTCGATCACCTCGTGGTCGAGGCCGTGCTCGGCGATGCCGTCCATGACGGTACGCATCTCGGGGTGGTCGGCCGGCCCCATGACCAGGGCTCCGGTCAGGCGGCGCAGTTCCCGTCCGGTCTCCGCCTGCAACTGCTTCCAGAGGGCGTCGGCGTGCCGGACGAGCGGCACATAGCGGCCGTCGTGGGTCTGCACACTGCGGAAGACCCGGGTCTCACCGCCCGCGGCACTGCGGTCGTGGCCGGGGGCGAACCGGTCGTAGCCAACGACCTCGGCGCCCCGGGCCGCCAGCCGCCAGGCGGCCTGGCTGCCCATCGTTCCCACGCCGACCACGGCGACGCGCTTCCTGGCAGCTGACACGGGGGTTTCCTTTCGTATCGCCGGGGCCGCAAGCCGGGTCCCGAGCGTGAGGATGCTTGGTAGCGACTTGGAGGGGGCGCGCCCTTGGGGCCCCAACGCTCGCATTCGTCCCGGGTTCGGGGATCCACCCCAGCCCCCGGACCCTTCCGTCGTGCCACAATGTGGTACATCGTGCTGGTATTCGGCACAGAGTGACAGCGGCTTAGGGAGGAGTCAAGAGAGCCAGCCGATGGCCGTGTGACTCGACCTCACCCCGCCCGTGACCTTGCTTGGTCGCTTCTTCTGGGCTCCCGGGGGCGGCTCTCGCTACAGGCCGACCACGGGGGCCAGTTGGGATCGGATGGTTCCTGTGTTGGGCTGAAGGGAGCCGTCGAAGGCGGCGGATCCGATGGTGAAGGCGTCGGCTCCAGCTGATGCGAGTGCCTGTATCTGGTCGGTACTGGTGATGGAGCCGGCGACGACCAGGCGGCCGGTGGTGGCGCCGCGGGCGGCGCGGACCAGGTCGAGGGGGTCGGCATCGGTGGCGCGATAGGCGAGAAGGTCAATGCCGGCGCAGCCCGCGGCTTCCGCCCGTCGGCAGTCATCGGCGATGCGGTCCGGGTTTCCGGCGAGGCGGGTGGGGTGCCCGAGGGGTTCTCCGGCGAAGGGCAGGTAGCCGATGGCCGTGCCCTGCAGGAGATCGAGGGTCTCCTCGATCCAGGTGCCGCCCATCAGCCAGTCGACGCCGAGTTCGGTGGCCGTCCGTACGGAGGCAAGGGCCTGCTCCCGGTCGGTGCTGACGACTTCGAGGTAGGTGGTGGCACCCATGTCCTTGATGCGGGCGTGCAGCTGGGCGAGGGTGTCGCGGTCGACGCCGATGTCCTTGAATCCGATGTGGGTGATGCCGAGGTCCTTGATGGTGTCGAGGACCTCGAGGCAGTCGGTGACGGTGCGGTCGTCGCGGGTGAGCATGAAGATGAAGTCCACGGTGTCCTTCGGCTTTCTGTTCCGGTTTGTGTTCCGGGTTGGTGTGAGTCGGTGGTCAGGGGCGGGCCGGTGGCCCTGAGGACAGGCGGTCGGCGTGGCGCAGGGCGGTGAGCAGGCTGGTGTGGTCGGCCGTGCCCAGACCTGCGATGTCGAAGGCGGTGCCGTGGTCGACGCTGGTGCGGACGAAGGGCAGGCCGATGGTGATGTTGACGCCGTGTTCGATCCCGAGGTACTTGACGGGGATCAGGCCCTGGTCGTGGTACTGGGCGACCACGGCGTCGAAGGCTCCGGCGCGGGCTCGCATGAAGACGGTGTCGGCGGGCCAGGGTCCGCTGGCCTGGATGCCTTCGCTCTGCGCGGCCTGGATGGCGGGGGTGATGATGTCCAGGTCCTCGCGGCCGAACAGGCCGTTCTCCCCTGCGTGGGGGTTGAGGCCGGCGACGGCGATGCGCGGGGCGGGCAGGCCGCCGCGCTGGAGTGTGCGGTGGGTGAGGCGGATGATGTCGAGTTCGCGGGCGGTGGTGATCGCGTCGATCGCGGTGCGCAGGGACTGGTGCACGGTGACCAGGACGGTCCGCAGCTCGTCGGTGGCCATCATCATCGCGTAGTCCTTGGTGCCGGACAGGTCGGCGAGGATCTCGGTGTGCCCGGGGTAGGGGACGCCGGACATGCGCAGTGCTTCCTTGTTGATCGGCGCGGTCACCAGGGCCCGTACCTCGCCTGCCAGGGCGAGCTGGATACCGCGGCGGACGTACTGGAAGGACGCCGCTCCCGCGCGGGCGTCGAGCGTGCCCCAGCGCAGGTCGGCCGGAAGGCCGTCCTCGGTGAGGACGTCCACCGTGCCGGGCGCGAACGCCGCCTGATCGACGGATGCGACGGGGCGAAGGGTGAGACGGGTTCCGGCGACCCGGTCGGCGCGGGCGAGGACGCCCACGTCGCCGATGACAACGACGGGCACGGTGCGCCGGGGATCGGCACACGCCTTGAGGGTGATCTCGGGGCCGATTCCGCAGGGGTCGCCCATGGTGATGGCGATCGGGGTCATGCGTGCTCTCCTGGGTCGAGGGGATGTCGGATGAGGTGGCACAGGCGCAGGAGCATGGCGTCGTCGCCGAAGCCGCCCGCCTTGATCAGCACGGGGAGGGGGAGCTGCCCGAGCAGCGTTCCGCGGGCGACGCCGGGTTCGGGTTCGTCCAGCAGGCCGATGCCGGTGGCACCGAGGGTCTGGAGCACGGTCGCGGCCGTTTCTCCCCCGGTGACGATGAGCGCGTCGATCGTGTGCTCTTCGGTGAGAGCCTGGACGACTGCTGCCAGCGAGCGGGCGAGTGCTCGCGCGGTCTGTGGCGCGCGGCGTTCTTCGGGTGTCTGCAGGGTGAGAACGGGGGCCGTCAGGCCGCGCAACGTCTCCACTGCCGTGGCCGGATCGCCGCTGACGGTGATCCCTTGGACATCCGCCCGGGCGTGGAGCGCGGCCAACTGCCGCCGTGTCGCCGGGTTGGCACTGCCGACCACGATCAGCGGACGTCGGGCGGGCGCAGGCACCGAAGTAGCGCTGCCGGCAGCGCGTGCGCACCTTCGGGCCAGGGCGGCCGCCAGCCCCGGGGAGCCGACCCACAACACTTCGTCGAGGCGCGGCACCGCTGCCACCAGGCGGTCGAGGTCGTCATCACCCGCTGCGGAGTAGACGATCAGGTCACCGTTCCCGATCAGTTCGGGCAGCTCGGCCGCCCGGTCCGGCTGACTGAGAACGGCCTCCGGGAACAACACGGTGAGGTCCGAGCACCGCACGGGATGTACCGGATCGCGTGCGAAGTCGCTCTCGTGGACCGGCACGCCCCGCACATACTGGACTCCCTCCACCGTCACCCTGCCCTCCGCGGGGAAGGCAGGAGCAATGACGACGGCCCGCCTCCGCGATCCCGCCCATGCAGCCCGGACCTCTGCCGCGACATGACCGCGCAAGGTGGAATCCACCGTTTTCAAGAGCAGCCCGGAGTCGGCGAACAGGCGCGCCGCCCGCCACGTACGCCTAGTGGCGGCCTCCTCGTCCAGCACCCGGCTTCCAAGGTCGACCGCACTCACGCCCGTGGTGTGCTGCGGCACCGCTGCCGGGGCGGAGAGCAGGATCCGGGCGTCGTGCCCGGCCCGGCGGAACGGCGCGGCACCGTCCCCGGCGCTGGTGAGGTCATCCGCCAGGATGGCGATGCCCGACCGCTCGTCGTTGCGGAATGTCATGCCCCACCTCTCCATTGGTCAGCGTTTCCGTGACTGGATCAATAGTCAGGCAGGCAAAAGAGCTGGACAAGCGATTCATTCTCACGAGACCTGTGAGTAAAATTCACGTATGCGATGGTCGGGTCTGCCTCCTCTGAATACTCTGCTGCCCTTCGAAGCGACCGTTCGGCACGCGAGCATGACCGCGGCGGCGCAGGAGCTGCATGTGACGCACGGCGCGGTGAGCCGACAGGTCCAGAACCTGGAGCGGTCCCTTGGGATATCGCTGTTCGAGCGGCAGACACGCGCCCTGCGCCCGACCCTGCAGGCGCGCCAGCTGGCGGCCGTCGTCAGAGACGCACTCGATCAGATCGATGCGGCCGCCCGGCAGATCTCACAGCGCACACCCGCAGGACCGCTCACCCTCTCGTGCGAGCCCACACTCCTGATGCGGTGGCTCATTCCCCGGCTGCCCGATCTGGCCGTGAACGCGCCGGACATCACCGTCCACCTCTCCGCAGGCGGCGGCCCCGTCTTCTTCGAGCGCGACAACATCGACCTCGCGATCCGCCGAGACGACTTCCCGTTTCCCGAAAAGGTGAGCCGGACCCGCTTGTTCGCAGAGCGGATCGGACCCGTCTGCCGGCCCGATCTCGCGGCCCGCCTGACCGGCGCCGCCGGCCTCACGGGGGCCGCCCTTCTCCATACCGGTACGCGGCCGCAGGCGTGGGACGACTGGCGACGCATCACCGGCATGAAAGCAGAGCCCGCCTCCCAGCAGACCCTGGAGCACTTCTACCTGACTCTCCAGGCTGCCGCGGCCGGCGTCGGGGTCGCGATCGCCCCGTATGCCGTCGTCCGCGACGACTTGGAGCGGGGACAACTCGTCGCACCCTTTGGTTTCGTCCCCGACGGCACCAGCTACCACCTCCTCAGTCGTCAACCACCCGAGCAAGACGTACGCGTCCGCCAACTGACGGCATGGTTGCGGGCCCAGACGACCCAGCTCGAAACCGATTCCGAAGAGGTGTGACCACTGGGCTTGTCGGACCTTCGTTGCTTGGTGTCCCGTCTGGTTGCTGGCGCAGTTACTGAGGTTTTCAGGGCGGGGTCGGTGATGTGAAAACCAGGCCGGCCCCAGGTGCGGGCGACCGGCGGCGTCATGGAGAACCGGGCCTCGTCTTCGAAGACACTGGTGGACTGTCGGTATTCGATGGTTGCAGTATTCGCCGTAGAGCGAGCAGTTCCGTACCGGCTCGGTCACGTCAGCGGTGACAAGGTGTAAAGCTCTCGCCGCAACGGGCGCTGTCTGCGCGAAGACGCCGGATCAAGAAGAAGACCGGCCTCTTGCGGTGAACCCGCGCCGGTCGCCCGCGCTCCGGTGCGGGCCTTCGCCCTCTGCCACCGCGCCGTACGGGCCCCTCCCGGCAGCGGCAATCCCGCGCGGCAGAAGGCTCACCCGGCGCTACGAGGTTCACGGCGCCGGTAGGGCACCGATCTGCTGCATCACCCCGAGGAGATCGGGCTGGCCCCGTTCGCCGACGATCCGGCCGTCGGCCAGGTAGTAGAAGTTCATGGCCTGCACCGAGATCTTGTTGCCGCTCGCCGGGATCCCGAAGAATTCACCGTCGTGGGTTCCTCGCATGGTGAACCGCGCGGCCACGGTGTCGCCTTCGGCGACCGTCTCCTCCAGCGTCCACTGGACGTCGGGGAAGGCGCTGCGCATCATCCCGATGACTTCCAAGTACCCACCGGGCCCCCGCAGTGGTTCCGGGTGGCTCGGCGCGTGGAACACCGCGTCCGGAGAAATGACCTCGCGGGCGAGATCCTCGTTGCCCGTGTTGATGAACTCGACGAAGCGGTTCATCACTGACTCGGTGGACTGCGACGGCATCTTGCTGTGCCTCTCCAGAGACGTTTGAGCGGGTACCTGCGAGCGTAACATCGAATCGATGTTCACATCGATTCGATGTTACGCGTGCGAAGATGGACTCATGCTGGAACTCGCGATACTCGGCTTCCTCGCCGAGGGCCCCCTGCCCGGACACGAGCTGCGCCGCCGCGTCTCACAGCTGACCGGCTATACGCGGCCGGTCAGTGACGGCAGCCTGTATCCGGCGATCAATCGTCTGACCAGGGCGGGCTTGATCGAGCGGCGCGCAGACCCGGCCGCGGGGGCAGCCCGGTACGTGCTCAGCCTGACCGCGGCCGGACGGGCCGACATGCTTCAGCGCCTGCGCAAGCCCGCCGACCACGAGATCACCGACTTCACCCGGTTCTACGTCGTCCTGGCCTTCCTCTCCCACCTGCCCGACGTGGCCGAACAGCACGCGGTGCTGCGCAGACGGCTGGAGTTCCTGGAAGAACCGGCGAGCTTCTTCTACGACAGCGAGCGGCCCCTGCGTGCCGAGGAGATCCCCGACCCCTACCGGCGGGGCATGCTGCTCACCGCCCGCGCCACCAGCCGCGCCGAACGGACCTGGCTGCGCGAGACCCTCGGCGAGGAACCGCCCGCATTCGACACCGCATGCACCGACAGCGATCCACATGCGCCCGCCGCTCCCGCGAGCTGACTGCCCACGGAGGTACCCCCATGCTTGCATCCTGGTACGACGACCAGGGACCCGCCGCCGATGTCCTGCACGTCGGCGAACTCCCTGATCCCGTCCCCGGCCCCGGCGAGGTCCGCGTCCGCGTCACCGTCTCGGGCGTCAACCCCGGCGACACCAAGAAACGGCGCGGCTGGCTCGGCTCGTCCATGCCCTTCCCACAAGTGATCCCGCACAGCGACGCCGCCGGAGTCATCGACGCGGTGGGCGCCCAAGTCGACGCCCACCGCGTCGGACAACGGGTCTGGGTATACGGCGCCCAGTCCTACCGCCCCTTCGGCACGGCCGCCCAGTACACCGTCGTACCCGACCACCAGGCCGCACCCCTGCCCGACCACCTCAGTGACGAGCTGGGCGCGAGCCTCGGTATCCCCGGCATCACCGCCCACCGCACCGTCTTCGCCGACGGCCCGGTCGACGGCCAACTGGTTCTGGTCCACGGAGTTCTCGGCGGCGTCGGCTCCCTGGCGGCCCAGCTCGCCCACTGGGCCGGCGCCACCGTGATCGCCACCGTCCGCCGAACCGCGGACCTCGACCACGTCGACCCGGCCGTCGCCCACGCCATCGCCCTGGACACCGGCGACCCCGCCACAGCCATCCGCGCGTACGCGCCGCGGGGCGTCGACCGGATCATCGAGGTCGCGCTGTCCGACAACGCCGACCTCGACAACGCCGTCGCCGCCAACAACGCCGTCATCGCCGCCTACGCCACCCTCACGGACCGCACCGAGATCCCCTTCTGGCCCCTGCTGTTCAACAACGTCACCCTGCGGCTACTCGGCAGCGACGACTTCCCCGCCGAGGCCAAGCGCCAGGCCGCCCGCGACCTCACCTCCGCCGCCGCCGTCGGCGCCCTCACCGTCGACGTCCGCGACCGTCACCCGCTGGACGACATCGCCAAGGCCCACGACCACGTCGACGCCGGCGGTGGCCACGGCCGCATCCTGCTCACCATCCCCCAATAGCGCAGACTCGGAACACCGCCCTGCTCAACTACCCAGCCCTACGGGTCGGCCCGTCGCACTCTCGTGGTAGCGGGCGAAGTTGACATCGCGGATGTTGACGTCGTGGGTGGTGAGCTGGCCGGAGCGGACGTCATCGGCGGTGATGGCGATCTGTCGGAACTCCAGGTCGAGTTCGCCGTTGCCGTAGCGCTCCATCCGCTCGATCACGGAGCGAGGGCGCGTCCGGGCTGATCGCGGACGCCCACGCCCTGCTCGAGCGGGGATCGTTCGGCCGGGCCCGCTCGCTCACGGTCCTCGCGCAGGAGGAGCTGGGCAAGGCGCTTTGGATCTACGAGGGCTTCGAGCAGGCCTGGAGCACCGGATCCGCGGATGCGCGGGAGGTGCCGCGGCTCGCGTCGGACGGTGCCCTCGTGGTACGCGGTCACCCCAGGAGCAGGGTTCGACGTGATGCGGTCCGCGAACGCGCCGATCAACGAGAGCGAGAGGCCGCTCTCGGGGTCGTACCGGAGCACGCCCGGGACCTGCTCGTCAGGGTCGTCCGGCAGCCACCACAGGCCAGCCCATTCGCCGGCCTCGTCAAGGTTCAGAGGATTCGTGGGCCATCGTTCTCTCCTGCGGGGGACTACTTCTTCCCGCTTCCAGAGGTTCCTCCGTGCCGGAACTCCACCACATCCCCGTCCCGCATCACATACTCCTTGCCCTCCATACGCGCCTTCCCCTTGGCGCGCGCCTCGGCGACCGAGCCCATCTCCACCAGGTCCTCGAAGGAGATGATCTCCGCCTTGATGAAGCCCTTCTGGAAGTCGGTGTGGATGACGCCGGCCGCCTCGGGGGCCGTGGCGCCCTTCTTGATGGTCCAGGCGCGGGATTCTTTGGGGCCGGCCGTGAGGTAGGTCTGGAGGCCGAGGGTGTTGAAGCCGACTCGGGCGAGTGTGGCGAGGCCGGGTTCTTCGGCGCCGACGGACTGGAGGAGTTCCAGGGCGTCCTCCTCGTCGAGTTCGGCGAGGTCCGCCTCCAGCTTGGCGTTGAGGAAGATCGCCTCGCCGGGGGCGACCAGGGCGCGCTGCTCGGCCTTGAAGGTCTCGTCGGTCAGTTCGTCCTCGTCGACATTGAAGACGTACAGGAACGGCTTGGTGGTCAGCAGGTGCAGGTCGTGGAGGAGGGCCTCCTGGTCCGAGTCCTGCTTGATGCCCGCCGCGAACAGGGTCTGACCGGCGTCCAGGATCTCCTTGGCCGCCTCGACCGCGGCCACCTTCGGCGCGACGTCCTTCTTGATCCGCGACTCCTTCTGCAGGCGCGGCAGGACCTTCTCGATCGTCTGCAGGTCCGCGAGGATCAACTCGGTGTTGATCGTCTCGATGTCGTCCTTCGGCGAGATCTTGCCGTCGACGTGTACGACGTCCTCGTCCCTGAAGGCACGGATGACCTGGCAGATCGCGTCGGACTCACGGATGTTCGCCAGGAACTTGTTGCCCAGTCCCTCGCCCTCGCTCGCGCCGCGCACGATGCCCGCGATGTCGACGAAGTCGACGGTGGCGGGGAGGATCTTCTGCGAACCGAAGATCTCGGCCAGCTTCGCCAGCCGGGCGTCGGGGACGCCGACCACGCCGACGTTCGGCTCGATCGTGGCGAACGGGTAGTTGGCCGCCAGCACGTCGTTCTTGGTCAGGGCGTTGAACAGGGTCGACTTGCCGACATTCGGCAGACCGACGATTCCGATCGTGAGCGACACGTTGCGACTTCCCGTAACTGAGGTTGGAGGAGACCCGGGCGGACCGGTCCACCAGTCTACGGCGTGCCGATCCCCGGACCGGCGACGTATCGAACGCATGGCCAAGGTCGATCAAAGCGCGTGTCCCGGCAGCCATTCCACACATAAACCGACCTAAGTTGGACCAGTGGAGCAACACAGGACGCGTCCCCCTCAGTCCCGGCCCCAGCCCCGGCCCGGGCCGCGGAGCAGCCCACCCGTTCCCCCGCAGGCCGGGCGCGGCGGAGCCCGTACGACCCAGCAGGACCGGCCCGGCGTTCCCCGGAGCCCGCTGCCCGTGTCCCCGCTGGTACTGGCCGTACGTAGGATGCCGAACCCTCGGCTCACCGGACTCGGCAGCGGTCTGTTCTGCGTCGCGACGATGTTCGCGCTCGCCCTTCTCGACCGGCTGCTGTTCGGGTCGTCCCTCGTCGTCTACGGGGTGTTGTTCCTGCCGGTCTGCGCGCTCACCGCGATCTGGGTGCGCCGGGCCGACCTGGTGACGGCGCCGGTCGCCGTGCCCATCGCGTTCGCCTTCGGGCTGCTGCCCATCGCCGACAGCGACGGAGGGTTCTGGGGCGGGCTGATGGGCCTGTTCACCGCCCTCGCGATGCACGCGGGCTGGCTGTACGGCGGCACGCTGATCGCCGGCCTCATCGTGACCGTCCGCAAGATCCGCCTCATGAGCCGGCGGGCGGCACAGCGCCGGGCGGCGGCCCAATCCCCCCGGCCTCCGGCCCAGAAGAGGCGCCCGGCCCAGGCCAGGGCGCAGGCTCAGCCGGGACGCCGCACGGCCTGAGGCGAGGTCTGAGGCCGGAAGACCCGTCTCCCCGCAACAGCCGGCCCGCCCGCCGTCCCGTACTGGCCACTCCAGAGTCGTATGAGACGGGCCCTCCACAGTCGTACGAGACGGACCTCCACTCGTCGTACGAGACGCCGGGGCCCCCGCCGCTACCCCGCCTTCGCCGCCCGCATGGCCGCCCCAACGATCCCCGCGTTGTTCTGCAGCTGCGCCGGGACGATCTCAGCCTTGATGCCCTCGATCAGCGGCAGGAACTTGTGCGACTTGCGGCTGACGCCGCCCCCGATGATGAAGAGCTCGGGCGAGAAGAGCATCTCCACATGCGCGAGATACTTCTGGACGCGCCCGGCCCAGTGCCCCCAGCTCAGCTCGAGGTCGTCCTTGGCCTTGGTCGAGGCGTGCTTCTCGGCGTCGTGGCCGTGCAGTTCGAGGTGGCCCAGCTCAGTGTTCGGCACGAGGATGCCGTCGATGAAGAGTGCGCTGCCTATGCCCGTACCGAAGGTGAGGACGATGACCGTGCCCTGACGATCGCGGCCCGCACCGAAACGCATTTCGGCCACGCCCGCCGCGTCCGCGTCGTTCAGGATCGTCACCGGTAGTCCGCCGAGCCGCTCGCTGAGCAGCACCCGCGCGTCGACGTCGACCCAGCCCTTGTCCACATTGGCGGCCGTACGGATGGTGGCGCCGCCGGTGACCACACCCGGGAACGTGACCCCTACCGGGCCCGTCCAGCCGAAGTGGCCGACGACCTCCTTCACACCGTCGGCCACCGCGTCCGGGGTCGAGGGGTGCGGGGTGAGGACCTTGTGGCGCTCAGCCGCGAGGTCACCCCGATCCAGGTCCACGGGAGCGCCCTTGATCCCGGATCCACCGATGTCCACGCCGAAGATCTGCATGGGCCCACGTTACGACGTACGACTGACAGTCACTTCTCGGCCGTACCTTCCGGCTGCTTTTCGGCCGTGCGCTCCGCCACCAGTTCCGCCGCCTCCGCGCGCAGGTCGCGGCGCAGCTCCTTGGGCAGCGAGAAGGTGATGGACTCCTCGGCGGCCTTGACGAGCTCGACGTCCTCGAAGCCGCGCATGGAGAGGAACTCCAGAACCTGCTCGACCAGTACCTCCGGCACGGACGCGCCCGAGGTGACACCGACCGTCGTGACACCCTCCAGCCAGGCCTCGTCGATCTCGTCCGCGAAGTCCACGAGGTACGCCTCACGCGCGCCCGCGAGCTTGGCGACCTCCACCAGGCGCTTGGAGTTCGAGGAGTTGCGCGAGCCGACCACGATGACCAGGTCGGAATCGGCGCCCATCTGCTTCACGGCGAGCTGACGGTTCTGCGTTGCGTAGCAGATGTCGTCGCTGGGCGGGGCGATGAGCTGCGGGAACTTCTCCTTGAGGGCGTCGACCGTCTCCATGGTCTCGTCCACGGAGAGGGTGGTCTGGGAGAGCCAGACGACCTTGGAGGGGTCGCGGACCTCGACGTTGGCGACATCCTCGGGGCCGTCGACGAGCGTGATGTGGTCGGGCGCCTCACCGGACGTGCCGATGACCTCCTCGTGGCCCTCGTGACCGATCAGGAGGATGTCGAAGTCGTCCTGGGCGAACCGGACGGCTTCCTTGTGCACCTTGGTGACCAGCGGGCAGGTCGCGTCGATGGTGGCGAGCTTGCCCTGGGCGGCCTCCTCGTGGACGACGGGCGCGACGCCGTGGGCCGAGAACATGACGATCGACCCCTCGGGGACCTCCGCCGTCTGCTCGACGAAAATCGCACCCTTCTTTTCCAGGGTCTGCACGACGTACTTGTTGTGGACGATCTCGTGACGGACATAGATCGGGGCCCCGTACTGCTCCAGGGCCTTCTCGACGGCGATCACGGCGCGGTCCACACCCGCGCAGTAGCCCCGGGGGGCGGCAAGCAGGACACGGCGGCCAGTCGAAGCAGTCATGCCAACCATCGTAAGGGCCCGCCCGGCGGGCCGAAGATCGCCGTTGTGGACAGACGGGGGCGCACCGAAGGTCGTCGTCCCGGCCCTCGTACGGCCCGCCCCACAGCCGGAGGGTGGACGCGTACCCCCATGGACCCGCGGCCGCCCACCGCGGGAAGGGGACGGGGCGGGGGTGTCCGCCCGCAACGGATGGCGCGCCAACACGGGCAACCTCTACCAGCCGACCGATCCCGCGCCAGACCGAGGACGGACACCCCCGTCGCGGCCCCGACCCACGACGAAGCCGCACGCACCCCGCTCAACCGCCGGAGGCGCCCGCATTGTCGGACCCGGCCGTTACTCTCGGGCGCATGGCTCTGAACACGTCCGCGGACGCCCCGCTGCCCGTCGGTGAGGTGTCGCGGCTCATCGGGGGGTGGATCGACCGGCTCGGTGCCGTGTGGGTCGAGGGGCAGATCACCCAGTTGTCGCGGCGGCCGGGCGCGGGCGTCGTCTTCATGACGTTGCGCGATCCGTCGTACGACATTTCCGTGAGCGTCACCTGCTATCGGCAGGTGTTCGACGCGGTGGCCGACGTGGTGAGCGAGGGCGCGCGCGTGGTGGTCCACGCGAAGCCGGAGTGGTACGCGCCCAGGGGCCAGCTCTCCCTCCGGGCCGCCGAGATAAAGCCGGTGGGCGTGGGTGAACTGCTCGCCCGCCTGGAGCAGTTGAAGAAGGCCCTGGCGAGCGAGGGCCTGTTCGCGCCCGAGCGCAAGAAGGCGCTGCCGTTCCTCCCGCAGCTCATCGGCCTCGTCTGCGGGCGGGCCTCCGCCGCCGAGCGGGACGTGCTGGAGAACGCACGGCACCGCTGGCCCGCCGTCCGCTTCGAAGTGCGCAACGTCGCCGTGCAGGGCGTGCACGCGGTGCCCCAGGTCATCCAGGCCGTGAAGGAGCTGGACGCGCTCGACGACGTGGACGTGATCATCGTGGCGCGCGGCGGCGGCAGCGTGGAGGACCTGCTCCCGTTCTCGGACGAGCAGCTCGTACGGGCCGTCGTGTCCTGCCGTACGCCCGTGGTCTCGGCGATCGGGCACGAGCCGGACAACCCGCTGCTCGACTACGCGGCCGACCTGCGCGCGTCCACGCCCACCGACGCGGCCAAGAAGGTCGTGCCGGACGTCGGCGAGGAGTACGAACGGGTGCGGTTCCTTCAGGACCGGGCTCGGCGCAGCGTCCTGTCCTTCATCGAGCGGGAGGAGCGCGGGCTTGCGCACGCGCTGGCCCGGCCCTCGATAGAGGATCCGCACCGCATGATCGACGAGCGCGAGGACCAGGTTTCCGCACTGCTCGACCGCGCCCGGCGCTGCCTCGGGCACCTCCTCGACCGTGCCGATTCGGAGCTGTCGCACACGCACGCGCGCGTGGTGGGCCTCTCCCCCGCCGCGACCCTCCGGCGCGGCTATGCGGTCCTGCAGAAGACCGACGGCCACGTGGTCCGGGCCCCGGACGAGGTGACGGCCGAGGAGCCGCTGCGGGCGCGGGTCGCCGAGGGTGAGTTCACGGTGATCCGGGCCGACTGAACAGCATGGGCCCGTTCCCGGTCCTGCCGGGGGTCCGGGGTTTGTCCCCCGGGACAGCACAGCACAGTCCGAGTGGATGCATAGGGTGGGGCGCATGACCAGCAAAGTGGACGAGGCGCTCGGGTACGAGCAGGCGCGGGACGAGCTGATCGAGGTCGTACGCCGCCTGGAGGCGGGCGGCACGACGCTCGAGGAGTCCCTGGCCCTCTGGGAGCGCGGCGAGGAACTCGCCAAGGTGTGCCGCCGCTGGCTGGACGGGGCGCGCAAGCGGCTGGACGCGGCGCTGGCCGAGGAGGAGGCGGAGTCGTCGGCCGCCGATGCGACCAAAGATGCAGCTGACGACTCCGAGTAACCTTCGGGAGATCTTCGACGTAATCCCTCAGGACATCTTCAGCGCCTCGGCCATCTTCGTCAGCTGCCCGAACGACGCCGTTCCCGTCACCACCGTCGTGGAGCCCTTCTCCCGCAGGACGAGCGCGTCGTACTTCTGGCCCTCGTACCGCGTCCAGGTCCGCTCGCCGATGCGCTCAGTGACATCCGTCTCCTCGGCGCCCTGGCCGGCCTCCTCGATGAACGTCGAGGGCTTCTGAGTGGACTGCTCGACGGCCACGTACTCACCGTCGGGATCGTGGAAGCCGAGGTGCCAGGCGTCGAAGTTGTCGCCCTCGAACCGCACCGACGTCGCCTTCCACTCCTTGGACAGGCCCTCGGGGGCCGCCACGGGATAGGTGGCCGCGCGGCGTGCCGTGAGGAGCTCCACGCGATAGTCCACCCGCTTGAGCGGAGGCTCGGACTCGTCATGGGGAATGAAGACGTAGATGACTCCTGCAACGATTCCGATCAGGCCCAGGGAGAGCACCATGTCCCGGACCGACTGCTTGCCTTTCATACCTGCCACGCCCTTCATCGTCGCAGGTGTACTGGTCTGCTCATCCGTGGGGGGCCCTGCTCATTTTGTCGGACTGAGGATAGAGTCAGCCACACCCTCATCCGGCCGTCGTCGTATCAGAAAGGTGCGCTCCGATGACCGAGCATCACTTGCCTTCCGAACTCGAGGTCCCGTCCGAGGCCCCCGACCGCAACCTCGCCCTGGAGCTCGTCCGGGTCACCGAAGCCGCCGCTATGGCCGCGGGCCGCTGGGTCGGCCGCGGTGACAAGAACGGCGCCGACGGCGCCGCCGTACGCGCCATGCGCACCCTCGTCTCCACCGTCTCGATGAACGGCGTCGTCGTCATCGGGGAGGGCGAGAAGGACGAGGCCCCGATGCTGTTCAACGGGGAGCGCGTCGGTGACGGGACGGGCCCCGAATGCGATATCGCCGTCGACCCGATCGACGGCACCACGCTGACCGCGAAGGGCATGACGAACGCGATCGCCGTGCTGGCCGCCGCCGACCGCGGCACCATGTTCGACCCGTCCGCCGTCTTCTACATGGACAAGCTGGTCACCGGCCCCGAGGCCGCCGATTTCGTCGACATCAACTCCCCGGTGTCCGTGAACATCCGCCGGGTCGCCAAGGCCAAGCGGTCCACGCCCGAGGACGTCACCGTCGTCATCCTCGACCGGCCACGGCACGAGGGCATCATCAAGGAGATCCGGGAGACCGGCGCACGCATCAAGCTGATCTCCGACGGCGATGTAGCGGGCTCGATTCTCGCCCTGCGCGAGGGCACCGGCATCGATCTGCTGCTGGGCATCGGCGGTACGCCGGAGGGCATCATCTCGGCCTGCGCGGTCAAGTGCCTGGGCGGCACCATCCAGGGAAAGCTCTGGCCCAAGGACGACGAGGAGAGGCAGCGGGCCGTCGACGCGGGCCACGATCTCGACCGCGTCCTGTTCACCGACGACCTGGTCGCCGGCGAGAACGTCTTCTTCGTCGCGACCGGCATCACCGACGGCGAGCTGCTGCGCGGCGTGCGCTACCGCGCCGAGACGGCGACGACCGACTCCATCGTCATGCGCTCCAAGTCCGGCACCGTCCGCCAGATCAGCTCCGAGCACCGGCTGAGCAAGCTGCGCGCTTACAGCACGATCGACTTCGACCGGGCGAAGTAGAAGTCGTACGTACCTGAACGTCGTACGTACGCGAATGGGGCGCCCCCTTGTGCGGAGGGGCGCCCCATTCTCATGCCTGACTATCCAGCCGCCGCTATCTGTCCCGCCGTGGAGCGAGCCGCCTTCTTGAGTTCGAGGTCGCGGCGGCGGCGTCGGGCCAGGACCACGCGGCGCTCGGCGGCGGTGAGGCCGCCCCATACTCCGTACGGCTCGGGTTGCAGCAGTGCGTGTTCGCGGCACTGGACCATCACCGGGCAGCGTGCGCAGACCCGCTTCGCCGCGTCCTCGCGGGACAGCCGGGCCGCTGTGGGCTCTTTTGAGGGTGCGAAGAACAGCCCGGCCTCGTCGCGGCGGCACACGGCCTCCGTATGCCACGGGGCGTCCTGGTCCCTCTCACGCACCGGAACCCCCTGGGGCGGAACGGCAGCGACCTGCAGGGACTGATGCGGCGGATGCAGCACGGTCTACTCCTGACGACGGCTTCGGGAGCGAGCGACGATGCGACAAGGCCTACCCGCTGTGCGCGCGCCTATGCACTGAGTTCCGAAGCACGGGAGTTCTTCGCAGGTCCGAGCGGGTACGAGCGGATCAGATCGCTCCGCTTGCCGCCGAAGCGCCGCCGCACTGCCGCCGAGCCGCCCTCGAATTCGCGACCGTCAATGACCCAGGTGTTTGCGCAACTTGTCGTTCACCCGGTCACCGAACCGGTCCAGAAGGTCCTCAACCAGCTTGCCGCGCTTGGGTTTTGCCTCAATGCTTCCCAATAGGGCAAGTCCGTCCACATAAACCACGGGTGCGTCCCGCTCGCCCGAATCCAGCGTGCGCACCTCGAAACTGCCGAGAACACCGCCGCCGCTGCCCCGCAGCGAGACGTTCTCCGGGACGCGGATCTCCACGCTGCCGAAGACCGAGACGGCCTTGATGACGACCTGCCGGTGCTCGAAGATCGCCTCGCTGAGGTCTATCTCGATGCTGCCGAAAATGGCGTACGCATGTGTGCGGCGGCCTATTCGCCAGCGGCCCTTGCGGGTCGCGGAGCTCAGCACCGCCACCACGTTCTCGTCGGCGACCATGGGTATCGCGCCCGGAGTGGGGTGGTTGGGCGGCGGCTGATACGTGCCTGTCGCTCGCGTCCGGTGCTCGCCGGGCAGGTCGCGGACCAGCGGCTCGAGTTCACCGACGGTCTTGGCGGCCAGCGCCCCCTCGACCCGCTCGGCGTGCTCCTCCGCGGTCAGGCGTCCCTCGGCGAGAGCGTCGCGCAGGATGTCGGCGGTGCGGTCGCGGTCGGCGTCGGAGGCGCGCAGCTCGGCCGGAGACGGCGGTTCCTGGGTGGGGCGCTTCTGAAGGTCCACGGCAGCAGCGTACCCAAACGCGATAGATCGCGACTAGGGGTGTGGGCGACGAACTGAGCCTTACCTCACAAGCTCGCCGTCCGACGCAGGTTCTACGCTGGTGGGCGCTGCCAACGGAGGCCAGCCGCTGTCTGTCGAGTGAGGAATGGGCGAGATGCCTGAGTTCGCGTACACCGATCTGCTCCCCCAGGGAGAGGACACCACCCCGTACCGGCTGGTGACCTCCGAGGGTGTCTCCACCTTCGAGGCCGACGGGCGCACATTCCTCAAGGTCGAGCCTCAGGCGCTGCGCAAGCTCGCCGAGGAGGCCGTCCACGACATCCAGCACTATCTGCGGCCGGCCCACCTCGCCCAGCTGCGCCGCATCATCGACGACCCCGAGGCGTCGTCGAACGACAAGTTCGTGGCGCTGGACCTCCTGAAGAACGCGAACATCGCGGCCGCGGGCGTGCTGCCGATGTGCCAGGACACCGGCACGGCGATCGTCATGGGCAAGCGCGGGCAGAACGTCCTCACCGAAGGTGAGGACGAGAAGGCGCTGTCCCGTGGCATCTACGACGCCTACCTGAACCTCAACCTGCGCTACTCGCAGATGGCCCCTCTCACCATGTGGGAGGAGAAGAACACCGGCTCGAACCTGCCGGCGCAGATCGAGTTGTACGCGACGGACGGCGGCGCCTACAAGTTCCTGTTCATGGCGAAGGGCGGCGGAAGCGCCAACAAGTCGTTCCTCTACCAGGAGACGAAGGCCGTCCTGAACGAGGCCTCCATGATGAAGTTCCTGGAGGAGAAGATCCGTTCGCTGGGTACGGCCGCTTGTCCCCCGTACCACCTCGCCATAGTTGTCGGCGGTACGAGCGCCGAGTACGCCCTGAAGACCGCGAAGTACGCCTCCGCGCACTACCTGGACGAGATCCCGGCGGAGGGCTCGCCGCTCGGCCACGGCTTCCGGGACAAGGAGCTGGAGCAGAAGGTCTTCGAGCTGACGCAGCGGATCGGGATCGGGGCACAGTTCGGTGGCAAGTACTTCTGCCATGACGTACGCGTCGTCCGCCTCCCCCGGCACGGTGCGTCCTGTCCGGTGGCGATCGCCGTCTCCTGTTCGGCCGACCGTCAGGCGACCGCGAAGATCACGGCGGAGGGCGTCTTCCTGGAGCAGCTGGAGACGGACCCGGCGCGCTTCCTGCCCGAGACGACGGACGAGCACCTCTCTGAAGAGGGGAACGTCGTCAAGATCGACCTCAATCGGCCGATGGACGAGATCCTCGCGGAACTCACCAAGTACCCGGTGAAGACCCGGCTCTCGCTCACCGGTCCGCTCGTCGTGGCGCGCGATATCGCGCACGCCAAGATCAAGGAGCGGCTTGACGCGGGCGAGGACATGCCGCAGTACCTGAAGGATCACCCCGTGTACTACGCGGGTCCGGCCAAGACGCCGGAGGGTTACGCGTCGGGTTCCTTCGGCCCGACGACCGCGGGGCGCATGGACTCCTACGTCGAACAGTTCCAGGCGGCGGGCGGCTCCAAGGTGATGCTGGCGAAGGGGAACCGTTCGCAGCAGGTCACCGACGCGTGCGGCACCCACGGCGGCTTCTACCTCGGCTCCATCGGCGGCCCGGCGGCCCGGCTCGCCCAGGACTGCATCAAGAAGGTCGAGGTCGTCGAGTACGAGGAGCTCGGCATGGAGGCGGTCTGGAAGATCGAGGTCGAGGACTTCCCGGCGTTCATCGTGGTCGACGACAAGGGCAACGACTTCTTCAAGGACCCGGCGCCGGCTCCTACGTTCACGTCGATTCCCGTGCGGGGGCCGGGGCTGGGCTAGGTGTTTTCGCCCCCGCCGCCCCTACCCGTCCCGTCCCGGGGCCGGCCCCTGGACCCCGCTGGGGGCTACGCCAGACCCCCTTCGGGGCTCCGCCCCGGACCTCGATTCGGGGGCCAGCCCCCGGACCCCCGGTCCTCAAACGCCGGACGGGCTGATTTTCCGCCCGACGGACTCCCTCTGCGCGGCCGAACCTTGTCAGCGCAGGCCGGCATCAATCAGCCCGTCTGGGGGCACCTCCCGGCGGTAGCTGGGGGAGTTTGAGGACGAGGCCGTTCAGGCCGATGGGGTCGGGGCGCAGCCCCAGCGGGGTCCAGGGGCGGAGCCCCAGGGACGGGAATGGGCAGGGGCGGCGGGGGCGCTATACCCCGCATGACCGACTACCGCATCGAGCACGACTCCATGGGCGAGGTCCAGGTCCCCGCGGACGCCAAGTGGCGGGCCCAGACCCAGCGTGCCGTCGAGAACTTCCCGATCTCCGGCCGGCGCTTGGAGCGCGCCCACATCGAGGCACTGGCCCAGATCAAGGCGGCGGCCGCCCAGGTGAACGCCGAGTTGGGGGTTCTCGACAAGGACGTCGCCGAGGCGATCCAGGACGCGGCCGGCGAAGTCGCCGAGGGGCGCTGGGACGAGCACTTCCCGGTGGACGTCTTCCAGACCGGATCCGGCACCTCGTCCAACATGAACACCAACGAGGTCGTCGCCACCCTCGCGAGCGAACGGCTCGGCAGGGACGTACACCCCAACGACCACGTGAACGCGTCCCAGTCGTCCAACGACGTCTTCCCCTCCTCCATCCACATCGCCGCCACCGCCGCCGTCACCCGCGACCTCGTCCCCGCCCTGGAGCACCTGGCCGGTTCACTGGAGCGGAAGGCCGAGGAGTTCGCCGACGTCGTGAAGTCGGGGCGTACGCATCTGATGGACGCGACGCCCGTGACGCTGGGCCAGGAGTTCGGGGGGTACGCGGCCCAGGTGCGGTACGGGATCGAGCGGCTCAGCGCCTCTCTGCCACGGCTCGCCGAACTGCCGCTGGGCGGAACGGCCGTGGGCACCGGCATCAACACCCCGCCCGGGTTCTCCGCCGCCGTCATCGCCGAGGTCGCCCGGGCCACCGGGCTGCCGCTCACCGAGGCGCGCAACCACTTCGAGGCGCAGGGGGCGCGGGACGGGATCGTCGAGACGAGCGGGCAGCTGCGGACGATCGCGGTCGGGCTGACCAAGATCGCGAATGATCTGCGCTGGATGGCCTCGGGGCCGCGTACGGGACTGGCCGAGATCGCACTCCCCGATCTCCAGCCCGGTTCGTCGATCATGCCGGGCAAGGTGAATCCGGTCATTCCCGAGGCCGTCCTCATGGTCGCCGCGCAGGTGACCGGAAACGACGCCACCGTCGCCGCGGCGGGCGCGGCCGGGAACTTCGAGCTCAATGTGATGCTCCCGGTCATCGCGAAGAACGTCCTGGAGTCCGTACGCCTCCTTGCGAACGTCTCCCGGCTGCTCGCCGACCGGACCGTGGACGGGATCACCGCGAACCGCGAACGGGCCCGCGAGTACGCCGAGTCGTCGCCGTCCGTGGTGACGCCGCTCAACAAGTACATCGGCTACGAGCAGGCCGCGAAGGTGGCCAAAAAGTCCCTCTCCGAGCGCAAGACGATCCGCCAGGTCGTCCTGGAGTCCGGGTACGTCGACCGCGGCGATCTCACGCTCGAGCAGCTGGACGAGGCGCTGGATGTCCTGGGGATGACGCACCCGTAACACCTTGCGGCCAGGCGCGCGAACCGTGACGCGCACCGCAGCGTCGTATGTCCTGGGCACCTAAAATCTGGCCATGACAGAGGGTGGAGCGGTGGCAGACGTGCAGGCGGGCGGAACGGCGGCGTTCTGGGCGCCCGGGAGTCAGATCCTGTGGCGGTACCGGGAGAACGGCGGCGCGCGCGTCCATATCTGCCGTCCCGTGACCGTCGTGCGGGACGACGCCGAGCTGCTCGCCGTATGGATGGCCCCCGGCACCGAGTGCGTGAAGCCGGTGCTCGCCGACGGCACGCCCCTGCATGCCGAGCCGCTGGAGTCGCGCTACACCAGGCCGCGGACCGTACAGCGCGACCGCTGGTTCGGCACGGGCGTGCTGAAGCTGGCGCGGCCCCGTGAGGCGTGGTCGGTGTGGCTGTTCTGGGAGCCGGGCTGGAAGTTCAAGAACTGGTACGTCAACTTGGAGGAACCGCTGGTCAGATGGGCTGGTGGGGTCGACTCCGAGGACCACTTCCTGGACATCAGCGTGTATCCGGACCGGACTTGGGGCTGGCGCGACGAGGACGAGTTCGCGCAGGCTCAGCGGGACGGTCTGATGGATTTTCAAGTGGCCGAAGATGTACGGGAGGCGGGGCGGTCGGCGGTGGAGGTGATCCGCGCCTGGGGCCCGCCGTTCTCGGACGGCTGGCAGCACTGGCGCCCGGATCCGGCCTGGTCCGTGCCGTCGTTGCCGGACGACTGGGACCGTACGCCCACCCACGTGTCCACATGAGACCCTTGTTGCGCCCCCGTGGTACAACCGTAGGATCGTCCTCCGCAAGGGCTGCAGAGCAGCAACAACTCCCGCGGCATGCGCTGGGCTTGACCATACGTCACCGAGGGGCGGCAGGACGTGAGCGAGGGGTACGAGGGGTACGGTCGTACGGCTGGGAAACGGCTGGACGGGCTGTCCCCGTCGGCGTCGCCGGCCGGGCCCGGTCCTGAGAGGCTGTCTGAGCACGCGGGAATTCCGTTCCTGGGGCGCGTAATCCGGGTATCGGCATTCCTGCGGGACGAACCGCACGCATGGCACGCAGCCCCGGACGGATGGATTCGACACGCGTGACGGAGCACCCCAACTCCCACGAGGGCCACCAGCCAGGAGCTGCCGGGCCCAACGCCCCCGCGGACCCCCGCGGGGCGCTGCTGCGTACCCCGGATCCGTCGGCCCAGGGCTCCGGCTCCACGGCTTTACCAGCACAGGGCGGCCCGCTGAGCTCCCCCGCTCCCGCCGAAGCCCGTCGTGCCGCCACCGGAACGCCCGCGGGCAGCCACGGCACGCCCGCTCCCTCCGACGGTCACGGCCCGGCCGGGACGCCCGCGCCCGCGGGTCCCGAGCACTCCCAGCCGTCGGCCGCCGAACCCGATCCGCACCGGCCGCGCCCGGTGCCGGGATCCATTCCGGTGCAGTCGGAGGCGCCCGCCGTGCCGGACCGACGTAAGGGGCAGGGCCCGGCGCCCGGTACGCCCATGCCCATGCGGCGTGACGGCGACCGGCTGCGTTTCGTGGGTGCCGCCACCCGGCGGA
Organism: Streptomyces vastus; assembly: GCF_039532825.1. Taxonomy (NCBI): domain Bacteria; kingdom Bacillati; phylum Actinomycetota; class Actinomycetes; order Kitasatosporales; family Streptomycetaceae; genus Streptomyces; species Streptomyces vastus. The sequence continues at coordinate 19,740 of NZ_BAAASJ010000081.1, read as the reverse complement.
TCGCCCGTGGCATAGACCTCGACGAGATCGTGATGGGCCTGTGCCGGGCCACCGTTCCGACCTACTCGGACGCGATCCTCGTCTATCTGCGCGATCCGCTGCCGGTCGGCGACGAGCGGCCCACCGGGCCCGTCGTACTGCGGCTGCGGCGTACGGACCGGATCCCGGAGGACCGGGACACCGAGGGCTTCCTGCTGCCCGCGCTCCAGAGCGAGCCCGACCTCGGGACGACCTCCGAGCTGTGCGAGGTGCGGCCCGGCGGCGCGCTCGCCGAGGTGTTGCGCGGCGTGCGTCCCGTCTTCGCGGACGCGCCCGCGGCGCGCGCCGCGCTGCCCGAGCTGATCGGCGAGGAGTTGACCGTTCCGGGCGGCCAGCGCGCGATCCTCGCCCCGCTGCGCGGTCGCAGACGCGTGATCGGCGCCGCGCTCTTCCTGCGCCGCCCCGACCGGCCGGCCTTCGAGGCCGACGATCTCCTCGTCGCGGCCCAGCTCGCCACGCACAGCGCGCTCGGCATCGACAAGGCGGTGCTGTACGGCCGCGAGGCGTACATCGCCGACGAGTTGCAGCGCACGATGCTCCCCGAGACGCTGCCGCGACCGACGGGTGTGCGGCTCGCCTCGCGCTACCTGCCGGCGGCCGAGACTGCGCGGGTCGGCGGCGACTGGTACGACGCGATTCCGCTGCCAGGCAGCCGGGTCGCCCTCGTCGTCGGTGACGTGATGGGCCACTCCATGACCTCGGCGGCCATCATGGGCCAGCTGCGCACGACCGCGCAGACCCTCGCCGGGCTCGATCTGCCGCCGCAGGAGGTGCTGCACCACCTCGACGAGCAGGCCCAGCGGCTGGGCACGGATCGCATGGCGACCTGTCTGTATGCCGTCTACGACCCGGTCGCACACCGGATCACCATCGCCAACGCCGGCCACCCTCCACCGGTCCTGCTGCACCTGGGCGGCCGGGCCGAGGTGCTGCGGGTGCCGCCGGGCGCCCCCATCGGCGTAGGAGGGGTGGACTTCGAGGCGGTCGAGCTGGACGCACCCGCCGGGGCCACGCTGCTCCTCTACACCGACGGTCTGGTCGAGTCCCGGCTGCGCGACGTGTGGACCGGGATAGAGCAGCTGCGCGAAAGGCTCGCCGCCACCGCCCAGTTGACCGGTGCGGACCACTCGCCGCCACTGGAGGCGCTGTGCGACGAGGTCCTCGACATGCTCGGCCCGGGCGACCGGGACGACGACATCGCCCTGCTGGCCGCTCGCTTCGACGGCATCGCGCCCAGCGATGTCGCGGTCTGGCATCTGGACCCCGAGGAAACGGCGCCGGGCAAGGCCAGGCGCCTCGCCCGGCGCGCACTGTCCCGCTGGGACATGGAGGACATGAGCGACTCCGTGGAGCTGCTCGTCAGCGAGGTCGTCACCAACGCCGTGCGCTACGCCTCACGGCCCGTCTCGCTGCGCCTGCTGCGCACGGACGTGCTGCGCTGCGAAGTCGGCGACGACGTTCCCCAGCTCCCGCGCCTGCGCCAGGCGCGCGCCACGGACGAGGGCGGGCGCGGCCTGTTCCTGGTGAACAAGGTGGCCAGGCGGTGGGGGGCGACCCGGCTCTCCGCCGGCAAGGTGGTCTGGTTCGAGCTCGGGGTGCCGTCCGCTTCGTAGCGGCGCAGGGGTAGGGGCGTAGGGGTAGGGGCGTAAGGGGCGGTCCCCCGGTCGGCCGACGACCGCGGTGCCGCCCTCAGCGCACCACGGTGACTTCTCGCACGCCCGGCCGACGGCCGCGGCCGTCCCTTCTTCACACCTGCTTCCGCTCTTCACACCTGCTTCCGCGCAGCGGCCCCGGCCGCACGAGCGCCTCCCGTACGGCCGCCCTCGACCGCGGCCATCCCTCCCGGCTTCCTTGCGGCGGCCCGGCCCTCCATCGGGCGGCACGTACGCGGTGGGCGGTGCGGCGCGGGCGGCCCCGGGGGGCATGCCGGTGCCACCGAACGGTCCCGATATGGCGACATTTGGGTGAGTATTGGGTGAACGCGGCAGTCCGCGTAGCCCTACACCCTCACTCGCGTTGCCGAGAGCCAGCGAGCAGCGTTGACTGCTGGGGTGGACACCGCAGACCTGGCTGCGGCTCCGCCGCGTAGGAGGCGTGCTGCCCACGCGGCGAAGCCGCACAACGCTGGGGCGCGACCCGGCCCAGTACAGGCATGGTGGTCTGGTTCGAAATGAACCGGGGGTGACTGCCCCGCCGCGTTTTGCAGGAGTCGATCGAGCGCGGCGACTACCCGTCCTGAATGGCGCGTGACATTCGTGCCGTGGTCCGGCCGCCGCAGTGGACTGACGGACCGTCCGTTCAACGCGCGAGTGCCCGGGGCCGCCGCTCGGCACCGGGCACTCGGACGGCAGACCGACCGCCGTTTCCTACGCCGCGTCGCGTTGACGTTCCGCGAGTGCCCCGGCCGCCTCGCGGCGACTGCTGGAGAACACGTTCACCGGAGCGCCGGCCCCGGCCGCGGGGTCATCGCTCCAGCCGCGGATCTTGGCCGCGACCTTGGCCAGGCGCTTGTCGCCGGGCTTGACGTCGATGTAGAACAGCGCCTCGTCGGCTCTCCTGTCGTCCCCGCCCCAGCGGACGACACCGTCGAGTTCGGCGAGGACATCGCGGATCACCAGCAACTGCTGGGGATAGAAGCCGCCGCGCGCCCCACTCGGGTAGTGGCCCGGCCGGATCTGCACGGCCGTGCCGGACGCCTGGTTCGACTCCGCCAGTCCCTTGCGGACCGTCGCCGGGGAGCGCCATCCGACGACATCGCCCGCGCGCAGTTCGTCGATCTCGTAGTGAAAACGGCGCACGACATGCACGAGGACGGTCTCGACCTCGCCCATGCGTACCGCGATGCCGGCCAGGGGCGTGCCAGGGACGGGACGGGTGTAGACGGAACCGCCGCCGTCGGCGACCCGCTCCATCTCCCAGCCGTTGCCTGACGGCTTGCCTGTCAGCACACGTCTGTTGCGTTCCTGCGCTCTGCGCACGGCCTCGCGCACCTCCGCCGGGGTCGGGTCCTGCGCGGCTGCGTACGCAGGGGAGGCAAGGAACTGGGAGGCGGGGAGAGAGGCGGCGATCGCGGCACCCGTGATCGCCGCCGCACGGCCCAGGAGGCCACGTCGTGTGATGTGGGAGGGGTTCAACTGGAAGTCTCTTTCCTGAAGTCGGCTCTTGCGCGGAGCTCCGTCGCGAAGCCCGCCGAGATTCCGAGTACGGCGGCGAGCAGGGCCAGAGCCATCACGCCGGGGTTGACGTAGTCCGGGACGGCCGCGGCGTACGTGCCGGCGCCCTTGACGTGGCAGTCCAACTGCAGCGGGACGTAGGAAACGGAGTAGCCTTCGATGCCGGCCGCCTGTGCCGACGGCACCGCTTCCTTGCATGCCTGGTCCGTCATCGTCTCGTCGCGTATGAGGTGGACAGCGCCCCAGACGTACAGGGCCGCCGCGGCGCAGCCGGCGAGTGCGGCGCAGCCGCGGAGCAGGACAGCCGGGCCCGAACGTCTCACACCGTGCCGGGCAAGCGTGGTGCAGCCGTACACGGCGAGAGCCCCCGCTACGGCCAGACCGACGAGGACGATCACCAGTACGGCCAGGACGTTCGGCTGGCTGTCGCTCACAGGGCCCCACTCAAAGGTTTCGGACAATTCCGTTGTACTTCTCGAAGACCTGGTAGAGGCCCATGCGCTTGGTCGCATGCTCCTCCGCCTCGTTTCCCCATCCCTGATAACGGCGCAGGATCTGGAATATCTCCGACTCTTTGTAGTCGAGGCTCATGAACCGCAGGGGTTTCTCGCCATCGGGAGGATTGTTGCCGCCCGGCTTGCGTCGATGCAGTGGTTCCAGGCACGGATTCCGACGTCACCACTGATCTGCGCGATGCCCGTGGAGGAATCCTTCACCGCACCGACGCCGTTGAGGTGGTACGAGGCGACCTGGTGGTCCACCGTCTGGTCGACGAGGTCGTAGTGGCGCATCTCCCAGTACGCCGACGTCTGGATCAGCGCCTTGCGCATGTTGAACCGGTTCGACTGCGCGGTGATGACGTCGTCGTTGGCGAGGATCGTATCGAAGCACTCTGCGTGGGTGAAGATGCGGTTGCCGCCGTCGTTCGGGAAGCCGATCGACTGCATGTACTTACCGACGTCTGTGCGCAGGGAGGCCAGGTAGTCGCCGTTGAACCGGACGTCCGCCATGGCGGTACGCGGCTTGTTGAACGAGTTCTGTCCGATGTCGCGGCCGGAGGCGATGTTGACGTCGATCTCGATCCGTCCGTCGCCGGAGCCGACCCACTTGGTGACGATCTGGTCGTAGGCCCAGTCGTTGGGCAGCGGGTAGCCGAAGTTGCCCGAGAAGCCGGAGGACATGTCGGAGACGAAAGAGGCACCGGAGTGGCCGGCCTCGCCGACCCGCGTGCACACGTTGCGCGGTCCGTACACGCCGATCGCGAACCGGATGCCATCCTCTTGGAGGGCGTCCTGGATGCCCTTGAAGTGGGGCAGGACGTTGCTGGTGACGTCCGCGTCCAGGGCGTCGAAGTCGACGGCGAAGAAAATGCGGGTGCCCGGCTTGAATCCGTGATCCAGGGCAGCGTTGACCGCGGCCTGGCCTGCCGCCCGCCCGGCGGCGTAATTGAAGCCGGAGGCATCGCGGCCGTACGTCTGGTAGATCGGGAAGCAACGCAGGCCGTTGTCGGCGATGGTCTGCAGCTCCCCCGGCTGGATCTCCTTCTCCGGCAGGCTGGTCGTACTCGGGTTGGTGAGGTAGCGCCCGACGTACTTGACGCCCTCCGCCTTCAGGGCGGCGGCCCGGGCCGGCGTGATCTTGGTGACGCCGTCGCAGGCCTCGCCCTTGCGGGACTGGTCGCCGTAGGAGACGAGGAGGGAGGCCCAGGTCGGGAAGTCACCCTTGCCGCTGACGGTGAGCCGCGCGAACAGCTGGAAGTCCTCCACCGCCGTCTGCGTGGCCGCGGTGAAGCCTCCGAAAGACACCGGTCGCCTGTTGAGGATCATGGCGGCGGAGAACAGCAGGGCCCAGGTGCCGGTTTCCCCGACCGTCACCGTGTGGCTCTTCAGCCCGCTCTGGGTCCCCGGCCCGAATACGCCGTTTGCAGTTCCGTCAGCCATGCCGAGCTCGTACTGGATGGCGTAGAGCATGGACTTGGACACGTCGCGAGAGTTGTGACCGTCACACGGGATGATGAAGAAGTCACTGCGTTTCACGTATCGGCCGTTCAGCCACCGCTGGACGTTGCGGATCGCGTCGGAGCCGGAGTTGACGGTGACGTAGGCGTCCATGTTCAGCAGGCCCTTGAACACCTTGGGTTCGAGGCTGCCGCCCGGGAAGGCGTCTTCGAGGCCCATGTCGGCCTTCAGCTTGGAGATCCCGGCTTCGACGCGGGAGTTGTACTTACCGTCGATGTCGCCGCCGTCGTAGCCCTTGCAGTACATCGCCGACTGGATGATGCGGCAGAAGTCCGCGGACGGCACGGTCGACGCGTTCAGCTTGGGGTGCTTCGAGGTGAGCGTGGAGAGCGTGGTGGGCCCGAAGCTGTTGGAGAGCGACGAGATTCCGAGTTCGTACTGGAGAGCGCGGGTGAGGGCGTACATGGTGTTCCAACCCGTCTGACCGTTCTCCGCCACGGTCATGCCGATGCGGCTTCCGTAGACTTGGTTCACGAACTGCTGGGCCCGTCTGACCATCTCATCGGCCACAGAAATCTTCCCCCTCTTTTTTTGCAGGTGAAATTCACCCACCAGTGCCGTTGCGGAATTACCGAGGAAAGGCACCAGCGGGCAAAGAACACGCAAATATGCAACCACCGCAACTCGGTGGAGTCGAGAAAAAATAAACCCGATCGAGAGGGGTCGTCAAGCTTTTTCCTCCGGAGGCAAAGGCTGCACACAAAGAGGATTTCACCCCACAATGTCCAGAATCAAGAATTATCGCACGGGACAGGGTCCCCGACCGAGGGCTTCACTGTCGGACCAGGTCGCGAGCCTTTCACATGACTGGTGGACAATATCCAGCCACGTCGATCACCCACCCGATTGCCCTGCCACCCTGCTGATCGCTGGTGTCACACAGGATTCGACGCTCTTTGCGTCTTGCCTGTTCGACCACCCCATTCCAGCCATGCCGAGTTCGCACTCTTGCCCGCAAACTTGTGTTGTGCCTATGGTGACCGCCGCATTCCGGTGACCTTGACCCGGCCGCCGCACAAGTGCGCCGTCACCTACGGGTGGATGACGTCTTCATGGGGTTTCTACATCGTCATGCCGCGATATCGGCATCACGCAAGGTGAATTGATCTCGTTGCGTTACCAACGGGCCGGGATTAGCTGAACCCGGCGAGCAGGCACAGGCGTCGCCGTCTTTCCTTTGGCGCGGCGGCCCACGCCGACGAGCCCACAACTGAGCCGTCTGTCACGGCCACGCCGACGGCAGAAGAGCCTTCGCCGACTACTGGTGCCTGTATATGGACCCCGGCTACAAGGGCAAGATCCTGCGGCTGTCCAGCGACGGGAAGAAAGACCTCAAGGAGTGGGGCTGCCGGGACAAGCAAGGGCGCCCGGTGTGGTTCCGGGCGCCCTTCTCACGCGCTCACTGCTGCGCACGGACGTACTGCGTTGCGAGGCCGGCGACGACGTACCGCAGTTGCCGCGACTGCGCCAGGCGCGCTCCACGGACGAGGGCGGGCGCGGGCCGTACCTGGTGAACAAGCCGGCCAGGCGCTGGGGCGGACCCGGCTCAGTACCGGCAAGGTCGTCTGGTTCGAGCTGAACCGAGGCTGACCGCTCGGGCGGCACCGCCGTTCGCCAAGTGCCTGAAGCCCCGCGCCTCTTGAAGAGGCGCGGGGCACTGTTTCGCTACGGGACCACCGGGCCCGTGTCCGCGTCGCCGTCCCCGCCGCCGTCCTCCGGGGGCTGTTCGGTCGGTGGGATCGGGTCCTGCGTGGGCTCGTCCGTCGTCGGGTCCTCGGTGGGCTCCTCCGGCGGGGGCTCCTCCGTCGGCTCCTGCGTCGGCGGCTCCTCCTCGGTCGGAGGCTGCGTCGCGGGATCCTCCGACGTCGGCTCCTCCGTCGGCTCCGGCTCCTCGGCCGGCGGCGGGGTGAACGTCGGCTGGACGCCCGAACCCTGCTCGGTGTCCAGGTCGAACTTGCTGACGTCGCCCATGGCGTTGAAGGTGTACGCGGCCCAGATCGCGGCCGGGAAGCCACCGCCGTTGACCCGGCCGCCACCGGCCGCGCCCGACAGCGTGACCTGACTGAACGCCTTGACCTTCACTGCCGGCTTGTCCTTCTCGCACCGCGTGGTGCCCGCCTTGGCCGCTTCGCCGAACAGGCCCACCGAGGTGACGAGTTTCGGCGTGTAACCGGTGAACCAGGCCGACCTGTTGCAGTCGGACGTACCCGTCTTGCCCGCGACCTGCTGGCCGTTACGGGCCGGGTTGTCGCGCACCGACGTCTTGGCCGTACCGTCGTCGACCACCCCGGTGAGGACCGACGTGACCGTGTCGGCGGCCTCGGGGCTGATGACCTGGTCGCCGATCGCGTCCGGGATCTCGACCGTACGGTCCTTGTGTTCGACCGACTTGATCAGGGCGGGGGTGACCTTCTTGCCATGGTTGGCGAGGGTCGCGTACACCCCGGCCATCTCCATCGGGCTCGCGCCCATCGAGCCGAGGGTCTGCGCGGGCACGGCCTGCAGGTCCGCGTCGTCCATGCCGAGATCGCGCGCGGTCTTCATGACCTGGTCCATGCCGACGTCGACGCCCATCTGTGCGAAGACGGAGTTGATGGACTTGTTCATCGCCGTCTGCACGGTGACGTCGCCGTAGTCGACGTCGTCCTCGTTCGGGGGCGAGAACCCGACCTTCTTGCCGTTGTCCGTGACGGGGCGCTTGCTGGTGCCGTCGTAGATGGTGTCCGCCGTGATCGGCGTGCCGTCCTGCGTCTCGGCCTCCTTCTCCACCGCTGCGGCGAGGATCACCGGCTTGAAGGTGGAGGCGGGCTGGTAGTCGGTGCGGGTCGCGTTGTTCGTGTAGTGCTTGAAGTAGTCGACGCCGCCGTACAGCGCGACGACCCTGCCGGTCTTCGGGTCGACGGAGACGGCTCCGGCCTGGACGTCGGCGTCGACCTTGCGCTTCTTGGCGTCCAGTTTGCTGGTGAGCTGTGTCTTGACGGCCTTCTCGAGCAGCGCCTGCTTTTTCTTGTCGATGTTCAGCGTGATGGTCCAGCCGCCCGCGGTGACCATCCTCTCGGCCTCATCCAGGTCGGGGGCGGTGCCCTGGGCGACGAGTTGCTTCTGCAGCGCCCTGTTGGCCGCGTCCCACAGATAGCCGTTCTGCCCCTCCAGGCCCGGCGTGCCCTTCGGATTCTTGGGCTCGGGGAACTTCATGTCGTCGCGCTTGGCGGAGTCGAGCCAGTTCTCCTCGACCATGTTGTTCAGGACGTACTCCCAGCGCTGCTTGACGAGTTCCCTGCCGGTGTCCGTCGCCACCGCCCAGTCGTACTGGCTCGGGGCCTGCAACACCGCGGCGAGATAGGCGCCCTGTTCCACCGTCAGTTTGCTTGCGTCGACGCGGTAGTACGCCTGGGCCGCGGCCTGGATGCCGTAGGCGTTGCGGCCGTAGTAGCTGGTGTTGATGTAGCCCGCGAGGATGTCGTCCTTGGACGTGGTGCGGTCCACCTTCAGCGAGATGACCAGTTCCTTGAGCTTGCGCGTGACGGTCTGGTCCTGGTCGAGGTAGTAGTTCTTGACGTACTGCTGGGTGATCGTCGAACCACCCTGCTTGCCCTTGCCGGAGAGGGTGTTGAGCAGACCTCGGGTGGTCCCCTTGAAGTCGACGCCGGCGTCATTGTAGAAGGACTTGTTCTCGGCGGCGACGAAGGCCTTCTGGACGGGCTTGGGGACCTCGGCGAGCTCCACGATCTCTCGGTTGACCTTGCCCTTACGGGCCATGATCGTGCCGTCGCTGTATTTGTAGACGTTGCTCTGCTGCTGGGCCGCCGCCGCTGCCGCGCTGCCCTTGGGGATGTCGATCATCAGGTACATCACGACGAAGGCGGCCATACCGAGCAGGCAGAAGCCGAAGAACGAGCCCAGGACCTTCTTCCAGGTGAAGAACCGGCGTATGCCGCTCCGTTCGGCGGAGCGCTTCGGGGCGGCACGGCGGCGGCCACCGCCCTGCCGCGCCCGTCTGTCTTCCGCTCTTCCCATGGGTCCGATCCGCTCCGCTTCGCCTTCAGTGTCTGTTCAACTCACGCGTCACACAGGTTCGCCGTTCAAGTCAGCTAAGCAAACTAACACCACGCGTTGTGACATAGGACGGCCGATCCGGTCTTTTCAGGACGTGACAATCAGCACCTGCCCAAAGGAATCGACGACCGAGGGGCGCGGAAGGTTGCTCTGCGCCAGTACGTGTGAGCCGTCTCGCGCCGGACGCTTCGGGCCCTCCCGGCCCACGAGGCCGCCCCCGACCCGCGTAGCAGAACTGTGACAATCGGCCCCCACCTGCATCCCCGTACACCCCGCCGCTGTCTACATACAGCGCGTATACACGAGGTGTATACGCCGTGTGTAGAGTGCTCCGCATGTCCATCGGTCACACCCTTCTGGGGCTCCTGGAGTCGGGACCGCGTCACGGTTACGACCTGAAGCGGGCCTTCGACGAGAAGTTCGGTCACGACCGGCCGCTGCACTACGGCCAGGTCTATTCGACGATGTCCCGGCTGCTGAAGAACGGCCTCGTGGAGGTCGACGGCGTAGAGGCGGGCGACGGCCCGGAGCGGAAGCGGTACGCGATCACCGAGGCGGGCGTCACCGACGTCCAGCGGTGGCTCGCGACGCCGGAGAAGCCGGAGCCGTACCTCCAGTCGACCCTTTACACCAAGGTCGTCCTCGCGCTGCTCACGCACCGCAACGCCGTCGAGATCCTCGACGCGCAGCGCTCCGAGCATCTGCGCATGATGCGGATCCTCACCGACCGCAAGCGCAAGGGCGATCTCGCCGACCAGCTGATCTGCGACCACGCGCTCTTCCACCTCGAGGCCGACCTGCGGTGGCTGGAACTCACCGCCGCCCGCCTCGACAAGCTCGCCGAGGCGGTGATCCGATGACCCCCGAGGGTTCCCTGCTCGCCGCCGTCGACCTGCGGAAGACGTACGGCCCGACCACCGCGCTCGACGGCGCGGAGTTCTCCATCCACCCAGGCGAGGTCGTCGCGGTGATGGGCCCGTCCGGCTCCGGCAAGTCGACCCTGCTGCACTGTCTCGCCGGGATCGTGACTCCCGACTCGGGCTCGATCACGTACGACGGCCACGAGATGGCGACGATGAACGACGCCCGGCGCAGCGCGCTCAGGCGCTCGGAGTTCGGCTTCGTCTTCCAGTTCGGCCAGCTCGTACCGGAATTGACCTGCGTGGAGAACGTCGCCCTGCCCCTGCGCCTGAACGGCACCAGCCGCAAGTCGGCCGAGCGCACCGCCCTGCAGTGGATGGAACGCCTGGAGGTCGACGACCTCAGGGGCAAGCGGCCCGGCGAGGTCTCCGGTGGCCAGGGGCAGCGCGTCGCCGTCGCCCGAGCACTGGTCACCAGCCCGCGCGTCCTGTTCGCCGACGAGCCCACCGGAGCACTCGACTCCCTCAACGGCGAGCGCGTGATGGACCTGCTCACGGACGCCGCCCGCTCCGCCAACGCCGCCGTCGTCCTCGTCACGCACGAGGCCCGCGTCGCCGCGTACTCGGACCGCGAGATCGTCGTACGCGACGGGAAGTCCCGGGACATGGAGCGCATCGTATGAGGATGCGCCAGTGGTCGCGCGACCTCGGCATGGGGTTCAAGTTCGCGTTCACCGGCGGGCGTGAGGGGTGGGGGCGCGCCCTGCTGACTGCCACCGGTGTCGGACTCGGCGTGGCGCTGCTGCTGCTGACCACCGCGATCCCGAGCGCACTGGCGGCGCGGCAGGACCGGGAGGAGGCCCGCAGCGACCTCCACTATGGAGACACCAGCACCCACGTGCCCAGATCGGACCGCTCACTCCTCATTACGCACACGGATACGACCTTTCGCGACAAGGACGTCCGGGGACGTGAGCTGAAGCCGGAAGGGCCGCGGGCCCCGCTGCCGCCCGGCCTCGAGGAGTTCCCGGCGGTGGGCGAGATGGTGGTCTCCCCCGCGCTGAAGGAGCTTCTGGAGTCCGACTCCGGAAAGCTGCTGCGGGAACGGCTGCCGCAGCGGATCGTCGGCACGATCGGCGAGAGCGGGCTGATCGGCTCGGCCGAACTCGCCTTCTACCGGGGCTCCGACGGACTCTCCGACCCGGGCAGCGGTAACCGGGTGGCTCGCATCGACCGGTTCGGGCCGCAACAGGCCGGCGAGCGGGAGAGGACGGACCCCGTCCTCCTGCTGCTGATCCTCGTGGTCTTCGTGGTGCTGCTGATGCCGGTCGCCGTATTCATCGCAGCGGCCGTACGGTTCGGCGGCGAGCGGCGCGACCGGCGGCTCGCGGCCCTCAGGCTGGTGGGCTCCGACAGCCGGATGACCCGGCGCATCGCCGCCGGTGAGGCGCTCGCGGGCGCGGTGCTCGGGCTGGTCCTCGGTGCCGGCTTCTTCCTGATCGGACGTCAGATCGCGGGCTCGGCCGAGATCCTCCACGTCAGCGTCTTCCCGAGCTACCTCGACCCGACGCCCACCCTCGCCCTGCTGGTCGCGATCGCGGTCCCGGCGGCGGCGGTGGGGGTGACGCTGCTCGCCCTGCGCGGGGTCGTCATCGAGCCGCTCGGCGTGGTGCGCACCGCCAAGCCGTCGCGGCGACGGTTGTGGTGGCGGCTGCTGCTGCCGCTGGGCGGACTCGGGCTGCTCTATCCGATGGTCGGGCAGGGCCGGGACAACGGCGACTTCAACCAGTACATGGTGACCGCCGGTGTCATCCTGCTGCTGGTCGGCATCACCGCGCTGCTGCCCTGGATCGTGGAGGCGGTCGTCGGACGGCTCGGCTCCGGCTCGGTCGCCTGGCAACTGGCCGTACGCCGCCTCCAGTTGAGCAGCGGCACGGCGGCCCGGATGGTCAACGGCATCGCGGTGGCGGTGGCCGGCGCGATCGCCCTGCAGATGCTGTTCTCCGGGGTCTCCGACGACTACACGAAGCCCACGGGCCAGGACCTCTCACGCGCCCAGATGACGGTTCGCCTGCCGAGTGAGGTCCCCATTGCCGAGGCCGACCGGCAGTTGAAGCAGACCAAGGGCGTACGGCACACACTGGCCCTGTCCGACGGTGGGGTGGGCGACCGGAGGAAGGACCCCGAAAATGTCGCGAACCTGACCGTCGGCGACTGCGCGGCGCTGCGCGAGGTGGCCGAGCTGCCCTCGTGCCGCGACGGTGACGTCTTCACCGTACAGAACGCCGAATACGACACGAGCGCGCCGCAGTTGGGCAAGCCTGGCCGGAAGCTGTACATCGACCCGTCGTACACCGGCTCCGCGGGCGAGGAGGTCGTCTGGACGATGCCCGAGGGCATCAGGGAGGCCACCGAGGGCAAGGACCCGACGGGCTGGGCGCGCGAGGGCATCCTGGCCACACCGGGCGCCCTGCCCGCGAAGGCCGCGTCGGCCCTCACCGTCGGGGTCTACGTCGGGCTCGACTCGTCGGTGCCGGACGCCGGCGAGTACGTACGTAACACGGCGGCACGGCTCGACCCGCTCGCGGACTCCACGACCATGGCCGCGACCGAGCAGACCCGGCGCTTCGAGTCCATCCGTACGGGCCTGTTCGTCGGTGCGGCCTGTGTCCTGCTCCTCATCGGAGCGAGCCTGCTCGTCTCCCAGCTGGAGCAGCTTCGCGAGCGCAAGAGGCTCCTGTCCGCCCTGGTCGCCTTCGGCACCCGGCGCCGCACGCTGAGCCTGTCGGTGCTGTGGCAGACGGCGATCCCGATCGCACTCGGCCTGGCCCTCGCCTCGGCGGTGGGCCTGACCCTCGGCGCCGTCCTGCTGAAGATGACGAGCACCCCGGTACGCGTCGACTGGCCGAGCGTCCTCGCGATGACGGGCATAGGCGCGGGAGTCGTCCTCGTCGTGACCCTCTTCAGCCTGCCGCCCCTGCTGCGGCTGATGCGGCCGGAGGGGCTGCGCACGGAGTGAGGACAGGGGGCTCCGCGCCCCTATGACCCCCGACTCCTCAAACGCCGGAGGGGCTGAAATACACCTCCGCAGTCTGCCGCCCCAGCTGCGGCTGATGCGGCCGGAAGGGCTGCGCACGGAGTGAAGACAGGGGGCTCCGCGCCCCTATGACCCCCGACTCCTCAAACGCCGGAGGGGCTGAAATACACCTCCGCAGTCTGCCGCCCCAGCTGCGGCTGATGCGGCCGGAAGGGCTGCGCACGGAGTGAGGACAAAGGGCTCCGCGCCCTGTCCCCCGCTCCCCAAATGCCGGAGGGGCTGGTACTCAGCCCTTCCGGCATAGTGTTGCCGCATGGCTCTCGAGGCGCTGAAGTCCGCCCTTCCCGACTACGCCAAGGATCTGCGGCGGAACCTCGAATCCGTGATCGTCGGCAGCGAGTTGCCCCGGCAGCGGCTGTGGGGAACGGTGCTGGCCTGCGCGATCGCCTCCCGCTCGCCCCGTGTGCTGCGTGAGCTGGCCGAGGAGGCCGCCGCGAAGCTGTCTCCCGAGGCGTTTACGGCCGCCAAGTCCGCCGCCGCGACCATGGCGATGACCAACGTCTTCCATCGCACACGGCATCTGCTCTCCGACCCGGAGTACCGGAACCTGCGCGCAGGCCTCCGTACGAACGTCCTCGGTCGTCCGGGGGCCGACAGGACGGACCACGAGTTCTGGTCCCTCGCCGTGTCCGCCGTCAACGGCTGCGGCGACTGCCTCGACTCCCACGAGCGGGCACTCCGCAGGGCGGGAGTCGACCGCGCGACGATCCAGGAGGCGTTCAAGATCGCGGCAGTGATTCAGGCCGTGGCCGTCACGCTGGACGCGGAGGCCGTGCTGGCGGAGTAGCCGCAGGGGCTACGTCGGTCACGGCTTGTCCGAAGGCGGCGCCTCCGCTGAAGGCGGGGCCGAAGTCGAAGCCGGACCGGCCTCCGGCGCAGGACGCGTCCCCGCCCCCAGCGCCGCGTCCGTCGCCGTGGCCCCGTGCGGCGCCGGAGAGTGCCGTAGTGACGCCTCACGGGAGTGCGCGCGCAGGTAGCCGACCACCGTGTTCGTCACGGCGACCAGCGGCACCGCGACCACCGCGCCGCCGATCCCCGCGACCAGGCCGCCCGCCGCGACCGCCAGCACCACCGCGAGGGGATGGACGCGGACCGCGCGCCCCAGGATGAAGGGCTGGAGGATATGGCCCTCGATCTGCTGGACCGCCAGGACGACGACCAGGGTCATGACCGCCGTGAACACGCCCTGCGTCACCAGCGCGACCACCACCGCCAGCGCACCCGACACGACGGCACCCACGAGCGGGATGAACGCGAACAGGAAGATGAACACGGCGAGCGGAACGGCCATCGGGACATCGAGGAAGAAGATGCCGAGGCCGATGAAGACGGCGTCGATCAACGCCACCAGCACCGTGCCGCGGACGTAGGCGGTGAGCGTCCGCCATGCCCGCGGGCCCGCGCCCGCGACGCCGGGGCGGGCGGCGGCCGGGACGAGCTTGAGCGTCCACTGCCAGATGCGCTTGCCGTCGTAGAGCAGGAACAGCGTCGAGAACATCGTCAGGAGGATGCCGGTCAGCGCCTCGACGATGACCGTGACGCCTTCCAGGCCTGCCGAGGTGATCTCGTCGGTGTTGGCGCTGATCGCCTCGCGCAGGTTCCGCGCGATGTCGTTGATCTGGTCCTCGGTGACGTGGAAGGGGCTGTTGAGCAGCCAGCGGCGCAGCTCGTCGATGCCGTCCTGGATCTCCGTGGAGAGGTTGTCGATGTTCTCCATGACCTGCCAGGTCACGAACCATCCGATGAGCCCCATGATGACGAAGCCGAGGATCGCGGTGAGCGCGGTGGCAAGCCCGCGCGGCACCCCGGTCCGGTGCAGCCGGGCCACCGTCGGCTGGAGCAGAGCGGTGATGAGCAGCGCGGCCACGAAGGCGAGAACGACCAGCTGTACGGCGCTGATGACCCGCATCAGCACCCAGAGGGTGCCCGCGAGGACGAGTAGCCGCCAGCCGGCCTCGGCGGCGACCCGCATCCCCCACGGCACGGCCGCGGCGGGATCGGGGCGGGGAGCGGCGACGGCAGGTGCGTACGGCGGCGGGGGCGGGGGCGGCGCGTGGTCGGGAGCGGGGGCCTCGGCGTCCTCCTGGACGTCCTTCTCGGCCTCGGCGCGGCGCCGCTCCTCCAGGCGCTCTCCCATGCGGGTGAACCCGGCACCGACCCGGCCGAGCCACCCTGGCACTCGCGACATGATCCGTCCTCTTCCCCCTGAGCCGCCCACCACTCCCCCCGGAGTTGTCGCGTCCGACCGTACATGCCGAAAGCCCCTCACCGAAGGACGGTGAGGGGCTCCGCAAGGTTGAGCGGCGAGCGGCTCAGTACCAGCCGTTGGCCTGCCAGAACTCCCAGGCGGCGCAGGGGCTGCCGTAGTTCGGGCGGTCGTTCATGTAGCTCAGGCCCCACTTGATCTGGGTGGCCGGGTTGGTCCGCCAGTCGGAGCCGGCGGACTCCATCTTGGAACCGGGCAGCGCCTGCACCAGGCCGTACGCACCCGACGAGGGGTTGGTCGCCTGGTAGTTCCAGCTCGACTCGTGGTCCACGATGTTGCTGAAGCACTGGAACTGGTCCGCCGGGACGATCGCCCGGGCCATGTCCTTGACTTCCTCGATGCTGTACGACGTCTGCACCGGGAAGCTGGACGGGTCACGCGTCGCGGAGCGGCTGGCGGCCTCCTGCTTGGCCTCCTCGCGCTCCTTCGCCTCCTGCGCGGCCTTCTCGGCAGCCTTCTCGGCGGCCTTCTGCTTGGCGACCGCGTTCTCGGCGGCCTGCTTGCGCGCGGCTGCCTCGGCGTCCTTCTTGGCGGTGGTGTCCGCCGCGATGGCCTGAGAGTCCGCCTGCTGTGTCAGGGACGCGGTCTGCACCTGGGCCTGCTGGCCCGCGGGGATGTCCGCGAGGAGCGTCGAGTCGCCGACGAGTGCCTCGGCGTCCTCCGACGAGGTCTGTGCGGTGGTACCCGAGGCAACACCGACGACACAGCCGACAGTGGTGACCGCGGTGGCCGAGGCCACTGCGAATCCCCGGACCGAGATCCGGCTCACACGGTTTCCTTCCAGCATCGCCCGCCGCGGTGACCCTGGCGGACGCAATCGTGCCCCTGACGCTGGCCTCCCAACTGCGGGGTCACGGGAGGCACGGGCCCGGTGGGCAACTCCCTTGACGGGAGCGCCGCGTGGTGCTCGGGCGGCATACGACGACTGTATGGAGTTCTGGGGTGCTGCTGTTGTGCCGTACCGCTGGGGGTACAGATGTGTCGTATGCGGGGCCTGACAGGAGTGAGACTCTGCCGTAACCCGACGGTGCGAGGCAATTCTGTGCTGCGTGTGAAAACTCACACCTTGTTTGACCCAGGAGATTTCGGAAACCCGCACACGCCGAGGCGCCGCCCAACTAGGCTCAGTGCCTTTGCTGGACGGCGCCAACTAGCGCGCAACCGCTATGAAGTTGAGCACATCGGTCAGATCTGCCCATCCTCCAGCATTTCCGTCACCAGTGCCGCAATCCGGGACCTCTCGGACCGGGTGAGGGTCACATGCGCGAAGAGCGGATGACCCTTCAGCTTCTCGATGACGGCGACCACTCCGTCGTACCGGCCGACCCTGAGATTGTCCCGCTGGGCCACGTCATGGGTCAGAACGACCCGTGAATTCGCGCCAATTCGGGACAGAACGGTCAACAGGACGTTCCGCTCCAGGGATTGGGCCTCGTCCACGATCACGAACGCGTCGTGGAGGGAGCGGCCACGGATGTGCGTGAGCGGCAGGACCTCCAGCATGCCGCGTGCGGTGACCTCTTCGATGACCTCGCGGCTGGTGACCGCCGAGAGCGTGTCGAAGACGGCCTGCGCCCACGGGCTCATCTTCTCGGCCTCGCTGCCGGGCAGATAGCCGAGCTCCTGCCCGCCCACCGCGTACAGCGGCCGGAAGACCATCACCTTCTCGTGCTGCCGGCGTTCGAGCACGGCCTCCAGACCCGCGCACAGAGCCAGCGCGGACTTGCCGGTGCCGGCCCGGCCACCCATCGACACGATCCCGACGTCCTGGTCGAGCAGCAGATCCAGCGCTATGCGCTGCTCCGCGCTGCGGCCCTTGATGCCGAAGGCCTCCCGGTCGCCGCGTACGAGACGGACGTTGCCCTCGGGCGTCATCCGGCCCAGCGCCTTGCCGCGCTCGGAATGGATCGTCAGCCCGGTGTGCACGGGCATCTCGGCGGCCTCGGGGACGAAGACGTGGCCTTCCTCGAAGAGGATGTCCACCTGCTCACCCGGCAGCGTCAGTTCGGACATTCCGGTCCAGCCGGAGGAGTCCGTGATGGCGAGCTCCGCGCGGTACTCCTCGGCGAGGAGGCCGACGGAGGACGCCTTGATGCGCAGCGGCAGGTCCTTCGACACGACCGTGACATCGAACCCCTCGGCCTGCAGGTTGCGGGCGACCGCGAGGATGCGGGAGTCGTTGTCCCCCAGGCGGTAGCCCGTGGGCAGCACGCTGGGGTCCGAGTGGTTGAGCTCGACACGGATCGTCCCGCCCAGGTCCCCGATGGGAATGGGGGCGTCGAGGCGGCCATACTTCACCCGGTAGTCGTCGAGCAGACGCAGGGCCTGCCGGGCGAAGTAACCGAGTTCGGGATGGTGCCGCTTGGCCTCCAGTTCCGTGACCACGACGACGGGGAGCACTACTTCATGCTCGTCGAAGCGGTTCATGGCGTGCGGGTCGGCCAGCAGGACGCTGGTGTCGAGAACGTAAGTGCGCCGGTCTGGCTGGTGGCGCTTTGTGCTGGTCACCACGGAAGGACGTACCCCCTCGGATGAGGTCGGGGAGCGACGGAGAGGATCTGGACCGGTCTCAGGCACCGATGCACGGGCCGAGAACCGGCCCTCCGCTTCGTCCGTACTGACCGCACGGTCGGGCTGGTGCAAAGGGCCTCCCGGGCGGACGGCCCCGTGCCGTCCGCTGAGATACGACACCCGTGGTTCGGGTGTCGACCTGGAGGGCTTATGCCCTGGATGAGGCGCGGCCATGCCACGGCATGTGACGGCGAGCGCGTTAACTCCAGATGACATACATCACTGACTACGCCCTGTTGAGGCCCTTTGCCAGCGGAGGCTCAGCCTCCGTAGCGGCGGTGTCGCGCCGCGTAGTCACGCAGGGCACGCAGGAAGTCGACCTTGCGGAAGGCCGGCCAGAAGACCTCACAGAAGTAGTACTCGGAGTGGGCCGTCTGCCAGAGCATGAATCCGGACAGCCGCTGTTCCCCACTGGTACGGATCACGAGATCAGGGTCGGGCTGGTCACTCGTGTAGAGGTGCTTGCCGATCATGTCGACGTCGACGCTCTCGGCGAGCTGCTCCATTGAGGTGCCCTTGTCCGCGTGGTCGAGGAGCATCGAGCGGACGGCGTCGGCGATCTCCTGACGGCCGCCGTAACCGATGGCGACGTTCACCACTATCCCGTCGACATGGGCCGTGGACTGCTCGGCCTCCTTGAGCGCGGTCTGCACATGCGAGGGCAGGATGTCCGCCGTACCGACATGGTGGACGCGCCAGCGGCCGTCGGCGGCGAGCGTGCGCACAACGTTCTCGATGATCCCGAACAGCGGGCCCAGCTCTTCCTGCGGCCGGTCGAAGTTGTCCGTGGACAGCAGCCAGAGGGTGACGACCTCGACGTCGGTCTCGGAACACCAGCCGAGGAACTCCTCGATCTTGTCCGCGCCGGCACGGTGTCCCTGAGCCGTGGTGCTCCCGGCCGCCTTCGCCCAGCGCCGGTTGCCGTCCATGATGACCCCGATGTGCTTGGGCACCTGGTCGTGGTCGAGGTGGACCTCCACCCTGCGTGCGTAGACCCTGAGCAGCAAGCGGCGCAGGTTGTCGCGCAGGTTCACGTTATTAGTCAGCCCCTCCGTGCAGATGGCGATCCCCCGAGGGCGACACCCTACCGCTGTGGGTGCCTGCGGCGCCTTGGGGTGTAAGGGCTGTAAGGGGCGGGGCTTCGCCCCTTACCCGCCAAGGGCTCTGCCCCTGGACGCCGCGGTGGCTGCTGCTGGGCGCCCCGCTGGAGGAACCGTGATGAAGCTTCGGGCCGGTGAGGGCTGGTCGCGCCCCGCGGCGGAGCCGCAAATCGACACTGTCCCGCGCCCCCGACGGGTCGCCGGTCGCTCCCCCTCGCGGCGGGACCGCAAATCGATACGGCTCCGCGCCCCTTACTTACAGGGCGCCACACCGGACCGGACTTCACCAAGTCTGCCTGGGGACTCCCGGGGAACTCCGCTCCGGACGCCTCGGGGCTCCGCCCCAGACCCCGTTCGCAAGCGCTCCGCGCCTGGGCTGCCCGAATGGGCCTTCGCCAGGCCCGTTCCGGGGCCCTCGACCCTCGGCCCTTCAATCCTCAAGCCCGCCCCGGGCACATCCAGCCCGTCCGGCGATTGAGGACGAGGCCGCCATGCCGATGCGGGGGTCCGGGGGCGGGGTCCGGGGGCGGGGTCCGGGGGCGCAGCCCGGGGGCGCAGGC
>NZ_BAAASJ010000080.1:0-618 GCF_039532825.1 Streptomyces vastus | reverse complement strand
TCGGCGCGGGCTGACCCGCCCCGGCAGACGGGCCGCCGCCCCGGACTTCGTGCGCCGGGACTTCAGCGCGGACGCCCCGGACCAGGTGTGGTGCGGCGACATGACCGAGATCGTCACCGGCGAGGGCAAGCTCTACCTCGCCACCGTCATCGACCTGTTCTCCCGCCGCCTGCTCGGCTACGCGATGGGAGAGCGGCATGATGCCGAACTCGTCGTCGCGTCCCTGAACATGGCCGCGGCCACCCGCGGCGGCGACGTGAAAGGCGTGATCTTTCATAGCGACCGCGGCAGCGAGTACGTCTCCCGGCGCTTTCGGCGGGCCTGCCGCCGCCTGGGCGTGATCCAGTCCATGGGCCGGGTCGGATCGTGTTTCGACAACGCCGTCAGCGAGGCGTTCAACAGCGTCCTCAAGGTCGAGTACGTCCACCGCCACACCTTCGCCACCCGCACCGAGGCCCGCCTGAAGATCGCAACCTGGATCACCGGCTTCTACAACACGCACCGACTACACAGCGTGTGCGGATACCGGAGCCCGATCGACTACGAACACGACCACCGAGCCAACTCCGCCCTGGGGCTGGCCGCATAGAAGATCTCCACAGTTCGAGGGGATTGACA